>CAYSZM010000118.1:0-11675 GCA_964435365.1 uncultured Victivallis sp.
TGTGTTCATAATCTACACCTTGTAGCTACTTCAGTCAAGTGCATACCCAGTAAAAAGAAAGCCAGCAGAATATACATAGCTCTGCTTTTGGGAGCTGACGGGTTCCCTGATTCATCAAGGTATTCTCCGCAATGCTTGCACTTCCTGGCTTCCGCCAGGATTTCCTCTCCACACATCGGGCATTTTTTCATCGGAACATCTTCAGCGTTCATCGTTCCCTCCCGGTTGAACTTTCTCTTCGAAAAATACAGCATCCGCTCCGGCGGAATGCAAAAACTTCATCTGACGATTCCCCGACTGCCGAAACAACAAAGGCCCCGCGCGGCACAATGCGCGAATGTTCGCCCTGTTCCGCCGGAGCCCGGGGGGACAGGGAAGAAGCTCGCGGCCTTCTCGGCGGTCCGCCGACTCAGCGCAGCCGGAAGAGGATCATCCAGAGAAGGATACTGACCAGGAAGACCAGCCAGCCGTGGAGATTGACCGCCTTTGCCTTCTTCGGATACGACCCCTTCCAGACATAATACAGGATGCTGGAGATGAGAACGACCAGGATTCCGCCGACGAATGGAATCAGCATCAGCAGCCACAGGATCAGGATGGTCCCGCCGCTTAATTTGTCCTCTCCGACGGGTCCGTACTTTGTCCCGCAACCGGGACAGAATATCGCCTCGCGCGCAATCTGTTTCCCGCAGTTCCGGCAGAACATCATGTTGGGATTGGCCGCCGCTTCGGGAACGGCCTCGGGAATGGCCTCAGGAACCGGTTCGGGGATCGGCCGGGGGGCCATCACCGGTTCCGCTTTCCGGACAACTTCAGGAACTGCTTCAGGGGGAGCGTTGTCGTCCCCTTCGGGAATCGGCTCAATGACAAATTCCTGGCTGCACGCTTCGCAAGTTACGATCTCTCCGTTGTTTTGGTCGTCAACATCGTACTCCTGGTTGCAATGGGGGCACTGGGTCTTCATCGGAATCCCTCCCGGTTAAGTTTCCTCTTCCGAAAATATAGCATCCATTGAAATCGAATGCAATAGAGAATTTCGAATGAAAAAAAAAGGGAGAGGCCGCACGGCCTCCCCCTCCGGGACCGGTTCCGTTTATGGAATCCGGAGCATCAGCACTTCATAGGGACGCATGGCGCGCTTTCCGGCCGGGAAGTCCTGTTCCCGGATCAGCTCGCGCCCGCCGCGCTCCACGTCGATCTCCGCCGGAGCCGAGCCGAAGTTGACCACGTTGACCAGGAATCCGCCCGCAGCGACCGGCGTCACCCGGTAGCGGACGTCTCCGCCGGAGGCCGTCACCTTCACCGGCACCCTGCCG
This sequence comes from uncultured Victivallis sp., assembly GCA_964435365.1. Classification (GTDB taxonomy): domain Bacteria; phylum Verrucomicrobiota; class Lentisphaeria; order Victivallales; family Victivallaceae; genus Victivallis. Next base: position 1,317 of record CAYSZM010000118.1, read on the forward strand.
ACGATCGCGTCGAGCGCCGCATCCAGCTTCTCCATCGGGATTTTGCGGAACGGGACTTTCACTGCCAACGCTTTCCCGTACGGCGTCTTCCGGAACGAGTCGCCGACAGAGAGGACCGTGCCGCCCTTCGCGGCGAATTCCGCCAGCTTTTCCGCCGCCTCCGGGGTGACGACCGATGCGTTCGGCGCGATGACGACCCGGGTTTTGCCGAGGTCGCCGCACATCAGCTGCTCCTCGGAGACGAAGCGCGGGAAACGGCCGGCCTTCTCCAGCGCCGTCCAGACTTCCGAGCAGGTCTTGGAATATCCGGGGGTGAAAAGTTCGCTCGGGACCGAGTAAAGCAACGCCACGTCCGAAGGCGACAGATACGCCTCCTTCAGAAGCCCGGCCATGCGGTTGGCGTCCGCCGCCGCGTCACGCAGCGCCATGATCCCCATCGGACGGCGGTAGAGGTCGCCGACGAACACATGGTGTTTGCGGAACATGTCCAGATTATAGTCCTCCCACACCCAGGCGGCCGAACCGGCCACCCCGGCGACGAACTGCTGGAACAGCGCGCAGTAGAGCGCGTCATAAGGGACCGGAGCTTCCACGTCGTCCGGAATCAGGTGGTTTTCGGTGTTGAGGATCGAGACCGGCTTGACCGACCGCATCAGCCCGAACAGCATCTCGCCGTGGCTGAACGTATTCGTCCGCTGGTTGAAGCCGATGCCGATGTCGCCGCCGTGGAGCGTGCTCCACTTCGAGAACCGTTCCAGCTCGACCGAGGTGGCGGGGTGGTTGCCGGTGACTTTGGAGTGAACCGGCATCCCCGGCCATTCTTCCTGCACAATCTTCGCCATCCAATTGTGCCAGTCGTTGAAGTCGTCCATCCTGAACAGCGCGAAGTCGTAAAAGAGTCCGGGCTGCTTCTCCGGCTTCGGATCGATTTCAGGGACCGCCGATTCGAACGAATCGAACGAACTTCCATACGCCGCGTTCAGGCCGGCGACCGTGCCGTATTTCTTCTTCAGCGCGTCGAGGAAGCGGCCGCGGGTGAATTTGCTCCGCAGGCTCGGCAGATAGCGCGGCTCGTTGGAGAGGCAGATGCTGTGCACTGACTTCGCCCCCTTCATCGTCTTGAGCTTGCGCATGACTTCGCGGATGAACGCCTCGAGCATCTTCCGGGCATAGGGGTGCTGCACGTCGAAGCGGAGGAAGCTGCCGGATTCCCAGAGCACTTCAGGATGCGCCTTGAGCGCCCATTCCGGGAAGTAGTGCGTCCCGAGCAGGAAGGCCACCGCGACGTTGTTCTCCTGGGCCGAATCGATGCCGGAGAAGCGGCGATCCACCTTCGACCAGTCGAAAATGAACGACCCGTCCTCGCGCTCGCCGACGACGATCGTATGCATCGGCACCTCGAACTGAATCATGTCCGCCCCGATCTTCTGAAACATCGGGATATCGCGCACCGCCCGGTCGAAGTGGCCGTAACCGGAGAAGAAGACCGGGCGACGCGAGGATTTTCCATCCGCATCCACAACGGTCGCTTCGATGAAACCCTCTTTCCACTCATAGGGCGAGCTGACGAAACGGGTTTCGGCGGGGGGCGGGTTGCCGGAGTCGATCGCGGCAAGCATCTTCTCGCTGTCGGCGGCAAGATCGTTGAGTTCGGCAACGATGCGGAGTCCGCGCTTGCCGTAATAGTCCTTCGCATCCTGCGCGGTTGAATTCGCCATATCCTGTTCCAACAGGCCGAGCTGCTGGTCGCTGACGGTCAGCGCGGCAAGGCAGCGCGGCTGCTTCGCCTGCCGTTCCAGCCGGGGCCGGAGCGCGGCGTAACGGTTGCGGAACGCAGCGAGCGCCCGGGTGAAATCGCCGTACCAGTCGGTTTTTTCGACCGGCAGCGAAAGCAGCGTGCGGGAGCCGGAACGCAGTTCGAGCCGCAGTTTCCCGCCGGGAATTGTCTCGGTGTTCCACTGGATATCGGCGGCCAGCAGTCCGCCGGGGACCGCCTTGCCGAGCACCGGGAGCGGCAGGTCGAACGTCTCGCCCTTCTCCGTCGCCAGCCGCAGGAGGACGGCTCCTTCCGCCGGTTTCATGAGGAGTTCCGTTTTCAACAGGGAATCGATCTGTCCCGGCTTCGGCGAGAGCTCCGCCGCCACGCCGCCGGGAAGCGAACCGGCTTGAGGCGTCAGCGCATTGACCGGCCGCAGCGAAACGTCGGCCAATTCGGCGTGACAGGCGTCTTCGACCAGCAGACAGACCTGAAATGCGTTCTTCCAGGAAAACTGGTCTTCCTGAGGGGTGAAGAGGAGTTTCCACACTTTCCAGTCGTCGCTGCGGCGCAGCCAGAGCCGGGTCTGCCACTTGTTGCCGAGCGCGAATGAAAGGAAAGGCCCGACGTTTCCTTTCACTTTGCAACTCAGTTCATACTCCTGCCCCGAAATCAGCGGGAGGAACTGCCGCAAGGCGATGCGCCCCGCCCCGTAGCGGCTGTCGTTGGCGATGGAAAGCGCGTTGCCGCCGCCGGGGGCGGCTCCCGGGAGCACGGAGACTTTCGCATTCATCCCCTTATCCATTGTGAGTTTCCACTCAGCGGGGAGCTTCTGCGCGTCGGTCTTTTCGAACGAAGCGTTGTGCAGCAGATTGTCCGAGGCGATTGCGGCGAACGGCAGCAGCGCCGCGACCAGGAGAGACAGGCGGTTCATAGATGGATTCCTTGGGTAATTGTCTTAAAGGGTAGGCAGCAGCGTAGTGTCGGACACCGAAGTGCGCCTGCCGAAGTTCCAGGGGTTGTACTTGGCCGGAACCCGCGCATTCTGAACCCGGCCGTCCAGGAAGAGGACATCAAGGTCGCTCGACATCAGATTGAAACTGTTATTGCTTCCCGTATGGAACCAGGTCCAGCTGGTTCGCGAGGTCCAGACGAAGTGGTCGCTCATGATTCCGGTGACCGGGCCCTTCCCCATCTTGCGCCCCTTGCCGGTATACTGCCCGCAAAGGTTGTACCAGCCGTAGCTGATTCCGCGTTCCTGCCGCATATCGGCGGAGAGCAGGTTGTCCCAATTCCAGCTGCTCTTGATCAGAGTCGTCGTGTCGACCGGGCAGTAGATGATGCTGCGGTTGATGAAATAGGGCTTGGCCAGATAAAGAAACGTCGCGGCATTCTGTCGGCAGGTGATGTATTCCGACCCCCTCCGCTCTGTCCACAAGTCGTAGGGGAGCCCGTAGTTGGGCAGATCGCCGGCATAGTCGCCCGCATAGAGGTTGATCACGGAACCCCACTGCTTGAGATTGTTGACGCAGGTCGAGCGCTTGGCGCGCACCCGCGCCTGGTTGAGGGCGGGGAGCAGCATCGAGGCGAGGATGGCGATGATTGCGATCACCACCAGGAGTTCAATCAGCGTGAATTTCGACGGCTTCTTCATAACGTCTCTCCCTGTTTTTTCTGGTTGCGGTCCGATACGGACTTGCGAATGACCATCTGAACTTTCAAATCGATCGCGCCGGTGGGAAGCGGCCGCTTCTCCAGCTTCGCGATCAACAGATTCACCATGTGCTCGACCACCGTGTCGAGCGGAAAGCGCGCGGTTGTCAAGGGCGGAATGATCGTCGCCGCCTGCGGAACATCGTCATACCCGATCACCGAAAGATCGCCGGGGATGGAGAGGCCGCGATCATAGGCCCAGCGGTAGACGCCGAACGCCATCTGGTCGTTTCCGGTGAACACCGCGGTGACTTTACGGTGGTTGTAAATCGTTTCCATCGCGGAAATTCCGGTATCGATCGCATCGTCGCCGAGCATGACCAGCCCGGGATCGAATTCCGCGCCGTGCTCTTCAAGGAATTTGCGCATCACCGCGATCGAGGTATCGATTCGCCCCACCATCCGGGTCTGCGAGGTGATGTAGCCGATCTCGCGGTGGCCGCGGCTCCACAGATAATCCAGAATGTCGCGGGTGAGCCCATTGTAGTCGAGGTGGACCGGGAACGCCGGTTCGCGCAGATTGGTCACCACCGGAACCCCGCCGCAGAGCTGTTCGGCCTCCTCCGGCTCGATCTGGGGCAGGAGATTGATGATGCCGTCGACCATGCCGGTGGAGAAGCGGCGCAGCATCTCCTCGCCTTTGTCGTGATTCAGCCCGGTAATGGCGACCACCGGTTTGAACGAGAACTTTTCCAGCTTCTCCGCCAGGCAGTCGAGGAACGAAGCCGCGCTCGGATTTCGACACTCGTTGACCACCACGCCGATCAGCCGCGTCGAGTTATGTTTCAACGCCTGCGCATAGAAGCTCGGACGATAGTCCAACTCCTTGATCTTGTCGAAGATGCGCTTCTTGACCGGGGCGCTGATCACCCGTTTGCCGCTGAGCGCGTGAGAGACCGTGCTCGGCGACACTCCGGTCGCCCGCGCCACATCGATAATCGTCGTCGTTTTCTTCTTCATTTTTACGCTCCAAACCCGCAAACCATGCATTCCGAGCACACGCCGTTAAAAAGACGCATAACAACGGATATGTTAAGTTCATGGAGAAAAGAAGAAACCGGGAAATCGTAATTTTGAATCACCTGCTTGACGGTTTGACGGCAGACAAAAAGGAATCGGCAGAAACGAGTTTCATCCCATTGGAATCATCGGCAGGGCAATGAATTAAACGAGAAATTGGTGTAAAGCAGATCGGGGAATCTGATTTCTCTCAGGAAAGAAATATGAGCGAGTCAGTCAAAATAAATCAAAATATTTGTCAAAAAATCAAATCGCATCGCAATGGCGATCAAAACGAATTATCTGCGCAATTCATTCACATATCCGTTGTTATACGTCAATGGCCATAATTCCGCAGAAAGAAAAACGTTTTGATTGCCTCTGCATATATTATGACACAATCAAAACGTTTTGTCAATAGTGATTTCCGGAAAATACGACAAAAAAACCGGCAACCGGAAAATTCCGAGTTGCCGGATGAATGCCGATTTCGACGCGGCATAATTACGCCGGAAAGCGATAGCCTGTCACGGATTGAGTTCGATCAATTTCACTTCGAATGGAGACAGCTTCAACTCCCCTGCGAGATCGATATCAACCTGATTCCAGAGGTCCCGGCCGGTTCTCCGAAACACCTCTCCCCTGTCCTTGAGCCTGAAGTTGCGGGTCTCGCCGCTCAAGTTCACCAAAGAAAGATAACCGGACGCCATACGGCACTCCACCTGAAGATCGGGTGCCGATTCCTCCCAGGCAACGGGGCCGGAGAAAAATCTGACAAAGTCCTTCCAATTCCCATCGATAATGACCGTCCCCTTTCCGCAACTTGTCGCTCCGGGTGTTGCGAGAGCCCGGAGGAACGCTTCGGATAATCCCGGTTTTCTCCCATAGTAGTCGGTCCAAGACACGGGCTCGGTCAGCCAGAGAGTTCCGCCTCCGGCAACCCATTTTTCCAGAGCGGCCGCATCGCCGCCGGGAATCTCCCGCAGGGAACCCGCCGCAATCATACGGACAGCCTCCAGATGTGCAAGGCGCCCCGGATAGACGAAGCGGACACCCTGCGGATTGATCCGCAACGCCTGATAAACGGCCTCCAATGGCTTGAAATACCCGTCTTCCCGAATCAAGTGTGCGTCTTTGTCATAATAGATCCGAACACCGCCGCCATCAAGCTGCTGGAATTTGAGAAGAACCGGATAGAGCATGCGCATCCGATAGGACGTCCGGCCGACCGCCTCCAACCCGAGCGGATAGCGGGAAAATGACTCGAGATGCCCATATCCCGGGCTGTCCCAGCTAGCCCGCCCTCCCCGCCAGATGCAGGCGGACTGGATTCCACGAGTGACTCCTAGAAACATCCGCTGCGCCAGAAACGCGGCGTTTGACGTATATCCATCGCGAAGGAAATGCCATTCCTGATTCACCACCGGCAAGTCGGGGTAGAGACTGCGCAGATGATCCATCCACATGGGGTCGCTGCTGTCGGTACCCGACACATTCTGCCCAAGCCGGATATTCTCCTGTTCTTCAAGCATTTTGTACCCCATGCCGTGCATCAGCTTGACCCAGATTTGCTTTTCCGGCAGAGACGCGAGAAGCGTATCCCGCAGAAAACCGTAAAAATCGCTCACTTTGAGATTTACGAATGTTTCCCAATCCACCTTCGCGCCGGGGGAATGCGTGAAAAGGTCAAAGACCGCCCTCAGGTCGATGTCGTCGAAGGATGCGAACCGACTCCCCCACGCGGCATTCAACTCTTCGACCGTCCGGTATTTTTCTTTGAGCCAGGGACGAAATTCCCGCTGGAAATCGGCCGATTCAGCCGTCACCCGATAACCGGGCTCGTTGGCTGTGCCGAGGCTGATCAGAAACGGTTTTTCTTTCAACCGGGGAATGATCGCGCCATACATCCGGCGAAACGCTTCTTTCGCTTCGGGAGCCAGAACGTTCCAGTCGAAATTTCCGTTTGAAGAAGACGGATTCCTGGCCCCCGCCAGATCCGGCGGAAGGCTTTTGCAATAATGAGAGGAAAGCAGCAGATTGGCGGCGAGACCGCTTTTGCGGCAATTTTCAAAATAAGAATCAAGCTGCTCTTCGCAACCGGAGAAGGCCAGCGGATGAAAAAAGAGGCTGCTTTTTCCGGAAATGCGGCGCGTCCGCCAAGTTCCGAAATTGAGCCAGTAATCCATATTGGTCTCCACCACCAGCGAGTTGAAACCGAGGCGCGAAGCATAAACGCTCCAATCCGCGGCGGGGATGCCGGTCAGCGGCCCGATCAGCAGAATCGGTTTCCCTTTCTGGCAAATCACCCCGTCCTTCAAGATGAGCGGAAGCGCCGGATCATAAGGGACGGCTTCGCATTCAACCAGCCGCTTCGACCGGTAGGAGCGCAACTCGTTTTCCCCGCGTTCAAGCATGGCGGCGATGTCGTCGAGCTCACCGGCGGCGATATGATATTTTCGCTGCCGATCAAAATCATCCGGAATGAAATGATCCAGAAAAAGTCTCGCCGTCGTCAGAGTGATCCCGGGCAGTTCCGTCTTCATTCCGGAAGCGGAAAGAGCGTCCCGCTCCTTTTCCAGACCGGCAAGGCGTTCGAGCAGAGCCTGTCTCCGTTCTTCGATCTTTCGCCTGGAAAAGCATTCAATGACAAGCGGATTTAACGGCTCGGCGAGAGACGCACCCGTTTTGTCGTCCAGAATCGCCGACTCAAGTTTGCAGGCGCCTTCGCCTAACAACGCGGCGGCATTGTCGATTTCGGCCCGGACGACCGTAAAAGGTGGTTTCAGTTCCAGAGGAGTCCGGCGGCTTCCGCACTGAAAGATCGCATTTTGCGGCTTCGCAACAGCCAGGTCGAACCGAAGGAGCAGCTTGTCGCCATCGATCAATTCGGAAGCGCCGAGGTTGCGCAGCAATCCGGCCGTTATCGGAAATGCCGTCTTCAATTTGGCGGACTGAACGTCCAGCCGGGAATCCGGCTCCGGGACGAAACGAATCGCACCGATCAGCATTCTGTACTCTTTCCCGTGCACGATGCCCCGGTTCCGGGCATTGAAGTCGAAGCGGAGCGTGTCGGTTGTCTTCCGGCCTTTCTTGACGGGAATCCGTATCGTATTCCAGCGATTCGGCTCCAGCTGAAGTACGATATCCGACCAGGTGCAGGGCAGTTGACCGAACCCCTTCTGCCTGCCGAAGCGAGCGGTAATCGGGAACTCATATTTCTGGAACGGATAGATGTCGATCTCCACCTCGTCGGCTCCGTCGATTCCAATGGGAGGCTCCAGATCATACTGCCACCCGACCCAACCCGGAGCCTGCGGATTTTTCGTATCCAGCCGGCAGGTAAACAGCATTCCCTTTCGATCCGGATTGCCGGGAAAGGAGGCGGGGACCACTCTAAGCAGATGCCCTCCGGTGCTGCCGAAGCTTCTCCATCCGGCCGTTTCACTCATGCCGAGAACGAAATCCGGATATACCATGCCGTTGTGGAACAGCGAAGACTGCTCGGGGTAAGTGCAGTTGACACGAACGGTTTCTCCGGCCCCGCCCGCATGTACTCCGGGGCCTGCGCACATCGAAAAAAGGCATACGGCGACAATCTGACAAAAAAATGAGACTCTCATGGCGATTCCCTGTTTGAAAACGGTAATTACAGAGCGGAGAAACGTTGATGGACGTAACGGGCGTCGGGGAATGCTTTGGCTTTGTTCAGTATGATCATCTGGGAAATGGTGGTTGAAGAGGAGCCCGCGGCGGAAATCCGACAGCCGTCCAGATAGACTTTGACGTGGCCGTCGGGAAACAGCACATTCCATTTTTTATCATGGCTGAAATTGGCCTCCTGATTGGAGTGCGTGGCTAAATCATACGCCATCGCCTGCTTCTTCTGCTGCATAAAAGCAAGCTGGGGGCGAAACTTCCAGGCGGAATTCCACCAGACCGGCAGACTATCATATCCGGCGGAGCGGCTGTCCGTATCCGGTTTGTCGCGCCACACGGAATAGGGAGAGATGCGCTGGGCCGGGCAATAGAGAGTTGCCTCCGTCGTGTAACGCCCGTCAGACAGCCGACCCAGGTTGTCCCACTTCTTAGTGAACCGGTTGTAGGTCAACCGGCTGTTGTCCGGCGTCGCGCTCAGGGTGGAATAAGGCAGATAATCCTTGAAGTCGGCGGCATACGTGATGATTCCCAAACCGATCTGCCGAAGGTTCGAACTGCATGACGACATTTTGGCCTTGTCCCGTGCGTGATTCAGCGCGGGCAGCAGCATCGAGGCGAGAATCGCGATGATCGCAATCACGATAAGAAGTTCGATCAGTGTGAATTTCCGTTTCATGTGGTGGCCTTTCGTTTAACGTTGATATCGGGTGCAGGAGTTGCGTACAACCAGTTCCGGTTTGATTTCGATGGAGGGGATTTTTTCGCTTTCCCCGCCAATCATGGAGAGCAGAACCCGGGCGGTGTGGACGGCGATCTGCGGAACGAACATATCCACGCTGGTGAGCAGCGGATAGAGCGCCCGGGCGAGCGAGCTGTTGTCGAAGCCGATCACGCTCAGGTCCTCCGGCAGCCGAATGTCGTGGCCGTGCGCCCACTGGAAGACGCCGGAGGCGGTGAGGTCGTTTCCGGCCAGAATCGCGCTCGGCGGTTCCGGGAGAGAGAGCAGCGACGCCGCGCCTTCGCTGCCGCTTTCGGTATCTCCGGAACCGGAAATCACCAGCGCCGGGTCGAAAAGCCCCTTGCCGGTCATGTATTTCCGGTAGGCGACCACGCGCGGGTCGGGAGTTCCGAAACAGAGCTGGGAGATGGAGATGATTCCGATCCGGCGATGTCCGAGTTCAAAAAGGTAGTCGAGCGCCCGGGTGACGCCGCATTCATAATCCAGAGTCACCGGCGAGAGTTTGTGACGGCGATAGGTCAGCACCGGGGTGCCATCGGCGGCCTCCTGCGCTTCTTCGACGGAGAGCTGAGGCAGCATGTTGATGATGGCGTCCACCATGCCGTTGGAGATGCGGCCGATCAGCTTCCGGCACGCCTCGGGCTCCTTCGACTCGGCCAGACAGAGCGTGACCGAGTAACCGGATTTGCCCAGTTCCCGCGAGAGTTCGTTGACCAGCGTCACGGTGTGCGGGTTTTCAAGCTCGTTGACCACCACGCCGACCAGCCCGGTCGAATGCGATTTCAGCACCTGCGCGGCGAAATTCGGCTTGTAACCGAGCTCCTCGATCGCCGCCTGAACCCGGCGCGAAAGCTCCGGGCTGATCCGCCGCCGCCCGGAGAGCGCATGAGAAACCGCGCTCTTCGAAACATTCAGGTAGTCGGCGACATCCTGTATGGTTGCTTTTCTGGCCAATGTGGTCAAGCTCCTTTGTCAACCGGTTGACACAATATCGTAAAATAAAACTGGCTCAATCAAACCAGTTGACAATATTATACCAGAAACAAAACCGAAAGTCAAGAGGGCGACGAAAAAAACCGAAAAAAAGAAGCGGCAGAAGCGGAAGCGGACCGAAAACACCCCCATCCCCGCGAGACGCGAAGCGGCGAGCAAGCAGCCGCACGCCAGGCACGACCCACAAAAGAGAACTCGCGCCAGACGGCCAGGAATCGTAAGCGTGGTTCTATCAGATATACAAAGTGGCTTGAAAAGACCTCGTCAAGATCTCCACATGAGCAGAACTACCGCACACCCCGGCAACGGTCTTGCACCTTGCAAACCAACTTCCTGCAAAAACAGGCGGAGGGAGTGCCGCCTTCCCGCAAAAAAGCGGGAAGGCGCGCCGGAAGGAGCGGTATTTTGCGCCCTCCGGAACCTTGTGCTACCTCCCGAACCTCCCCGGTCGGAGCATTAAATGCGCAGCATTTGATGCGGATCTAAGTACCCGGCACCGGCA
>CAYSZM010000119.1:0-11474 GCA_964435365.1 uncultured Victivallis sp.
TTGACACAAAAAAAGCGGGTTCTTACCGAATTGGCAGAAACCCGCTATTACCGAAATTGTTTTTCTACTGAAACGTCGGACCGGACCGTCTTCTTCCCTGAATCCCGATTCGATTCCCGACCGACTCAACGCGCAACAATACTGGCCATAACGGGCTTTCGCCACTGCCATCGCCAACCCTTGACGAGCTTGTTGCACCGGTTGTCCAAGATGAAACTCCTGAAAGTTTTCGTTTCTTATGGTCTTGAATATAATAGTTCAACCCCGGTTTGTCAACCCCCGGTCGGGAAAAAGTTGCGAGAATTGCGTAAAAAGACAGTTTTCAGTATCGCCGCCTCTTTTTTGCAGTCATTTCTCTCTGATCCGATTGACATCGGGGTCTTTTGGCATTATACATAATGGATCACTCACAAGGAAGACAAATCGAATTTCTCCGGAGAAGGGAATCGGATATGAGCTGCAAGAAAAGCCGCCTGATGGAATTTCTTCATGGAACCGCCGAGGTTGTCGAGGTAGAAGACGGGGCGCTCCGGCTGTTCCGGGTTCCGCGGAATTTGCTGCCGAAACTGAATGAGCGGGTGAACATCCGGGCGGTTTCTCCGGCCGGGGCCGAACTGCGCTTCCGGATGGGGTCCTCCCCGGTACGGCTCAAACTGCGCCGGATGCCGGACGCGAGCAATCCGGTGTTCACCAGCCAGACCGCCGTGCTCGCCGGAATCTTCCGCGGCGACTTTCAGGGCTCGTGGATCGCGCTGCAGGAGGGGGACAACGAAATCGAAATCGCCCCCTTCACCGGTTCCGTCGATGTCCTTGCCAAAAATCGAAGCCGGTTCAGCCCGGAGCTCACCCGCATCGTGCTTCCCCCCTTCATCGAACTGCGCCTGCTCGAGCTGGAAGGGGAGATCGAACCGCCCCGCCCCGGAGACTGCCCCGAACTCAATTACCTGGCCTACGGTTCCTCCATCACGCAGGGGGCCTATACGCCGCTGGGCACGGGAACTTACCCGGCGGTGCTGGGGCGCGAGCTCGGGGTGGACGTCTGCAATCTCGGGTTCGGCGGCGGCGCGCACCTCGAGCCGGAAATCGCGGAGTGGATCGTCTCCCGCGACGACTGGCACTTCGCCACGCTCGAACTCGGGGCGAACCTGTTCGGCCTCACCGTCGACGAATTCCGGTCGAGAGTCGGCAATTTTCTCGCCGTCTTCGCGTCGGATTCCAAACACCGGCCGGTCTTCTGCCTCGACCTGCTGCCCAACCCCGGAGAAATCGGCGGAGGAGCCGCGGAGAAAGCAGCCGCCTTCCGGGAAATCGTCGAGGACGAGATCAACGCCGCCGGCGTCACCTTCCTCTTCCGCCTGGAGTACGCCACTTCGCTCGCCCGCGTTTCCGATCTTTCGACGGATCTGCTGCATCCGGCGGCGCATGCGTTCGAATCGATCGGGCGAACCCTGGCGGGCCAGATCGAACCGCTGCTCTCCGGCATGCTGAAAAAGAAATAAGGCGGCGCCGGCCGGAAGCACGCTCAGGAGATCGTCTCCTCTTCGGTGCGGTAACGGCCGGGAGTCAGACCGGAAAGTTCGCGGAAGCGGCGGATGAAGTAGACCTCCCCCGAAAACCCGCACTGTTCCGCCACCGCCTTGACCGGCATCCCGGTCGAACGGAGCAGCCGTTTCGCCATGTCGAAGCGGCGCTCCTCGACGTATTCGCGGAAGCCCCGGCCCATCATCCGGTGGAACAGGTCGGAGAGGTAATTCGGCGTCAGCCCGAACCGGGCGGCCACCTCGTCGCGCGCAAGGGGCCGCATATAGTTGTAGTCGAGATAGGCCCGCACCCGTTCGAAAGTCGCCGCCGCCTTGCCCGCCGGAACCGCGCCGCGGCGGCATTCGGCGAGCGCGAGAGCGGCGGCGGCGCGCAGCAGGTGCGGAATGTGCGCGCCGTTCTCTCCCCCCGGCTCGCCGAGGGCGGCGAACACCGCGAGCAGCGGCGCGGGCACCGGGCGGCCGGTGTGGACCGCCTCGGGGTCGCGCCACTCCCCGCGCCGCATCCCGGCCGGGAAGTCGTAATAGGAGACCCGCAAAAATCCGCTCCGGGGTACGATGCAGAGCAGCCGGTGCGCCGAAGTGACCGAACAGTACTCCCAGATGTTCTTGCGGACCAGGTAAGCGTCGCCGGGGCCGAACTCCAGCTCCCGGATCTCCCCGTCGATCGACATCGGCTCGTGCTTGACGCCGGCCATCACGAAAAGCAGCCGGTCGACGGGAGGAGCACCGAGCGGAGGCGTGAGGGCGGCGACTCCGTCCGGCAGGAAAAAGCGGGCGAACGGCATTCCGTCCGCGACCCGTTCGAGCGCTTCGGTCAAAGTTTCCGGCATAATCCGACAATCCGTATGGTAAACTGTGTTTTCTGATCTTGACGATCGGCCTGATTTCCTCTATAATATGCCATAGTGACACGATCCTTGCAACCATGGAAAAGGCACATTATGAAGAAATTCGCGCTCTCTCCGTTCCGCCCGGCCCCGATCACGGAGCAGCAGGCGGTGTCCACCCGCCGCCATCAGGGAATTCCGGGTGTGGAAGTTTTATCCTCGGGGCGGCTGTTCGCCGTCTGGTACGGCGGCGAGCTCAACACCGAAGGCCCCGGCAACTACGTGGTCCTCGCCACCAGCACCGACGGCGGACTCTCCTGGAAGGAGATTCAGGTCGTCGCGCCGGACGACCCGGTTTCGGAACGCGCCTTCGATGCCACCCTCTGGCTCGATCCGCAGGGCCGCCTCTGGTGGATTTGGGCGCAGTGCGTCACCGCGAAGGGCGGAGACATCTTCGACGGCCGGAGCGGCGTCTGGGTTTCGGTCTGCGATTCACCCGACACCGACTCCCCGGTCTGGGACGAGCCGCGCCGCATCGCCGAAGGGGTGATGATGAACAAGCCGACGGTGCTCGCCGACGGAGGTTGGGCGTTCCCCACCGCGCTCTGGGCGCTGTGGCCGGAGAAAGTATTGCCGGAATACGCCGCGATCTCCCGCTCGAACCTCTCGGTCACCCGCGACGGCGGCAAGACCTTCGAACTCGTCGTCGGCCCCGACGTGCCCGAACGCTGTTTCGACGAGCACATGCTGATCGAAGAGAAGAGCGGCGCGTGGCGGGTGCTGGTGCGCACCAACTACGGAATCGGCCAGGGGTTCAGCGACGACGGCGGCAAAAGCTGGCGCGACGTCGGCGACTCCGGCCTCGGCGGACCGAATTCACGTTTCGCCATCCGCCGCCTCAACTCGGGGAAACTGCTGCTGGTCAACCACCAGGTTCCCCTCCCCCTGCCCAACGAGAAACGGTTCGACTGGCGCTGCCGCGAAAAACTCGCCGCGTGGCTCTCCGACGACGACGGCAAGAGCTGGTACGGGCGGCTGATGCTCGACGAACGCCCCGGCGTCTCCTACCCCGACTTCGCCGAAGGGCCGGACGGCTTCGTCTACTGCATCTACGACCGCGAGCGGGTCAACCGCGGCGAAATCCTGCTCGCCCGCTTCAGCGAAGCCGACGTCGCCGCCGGAACCTTCGTCACCCCGGGCAGCTACTGCCGCGGAGTCGTCAATGCGTTTCCTGTAAAAAAATAGCGAAATAATTTCACTTTTACAAGAAATCCGAACGATTCGGCGTTATATTGTATACGGAGAGGGAATTCGTTCCTTCTCCGTATCTCTTTATGCGAGGAATCATGCGCGAGCACACCGAAAAACTCGGCACCGACCCAGTCACCCCGCTTCTGCTGAAGCTGGCGCTGCCCTCGATGGCCGGACTCATCATCGGCAATCTTTATGTGATCGTCGACCGGGTCTTCGTGGGCAAATTCGTCGGCACCGAAGGACTTGCGGCGATGAACGCCGCGATGCCGATCATGATGATCATCTTCGCTATCTCGATCCTGATCGGGCGCGGCAGCGCGGTGCTCTACTCGATCGAGCTGGGGCGGAAGAATTACAACGAAGCGCAGAAGCTCTTCGGCATGTCGATGTTCCTCTACCTCATCGCGGCGGCGGTGATCACCGCGGGGGGCCTGCTCTTCCTCGACCCGCTGCTCTACCTCTTCGGAATTCCGCCCGAAGCGCTGCATCCGGGGCGCGAATACCTCTCGGTGTCGCTGTTCGGAACGGTCTTCATCATGCTCGGGTTCCAGAACAACCTGATCCGCGGCGAAGGCTATTCGGGGCTGGCGATGTTCACCCAGGTGATCGGCGCGGTGCTCAACGTCGGGCTCGACGCGCTTTTCGTGGCGGGGTTCGGCTGGGGGATGGCCGGGGCGGCGTGGGCGACGGTCATCGCGCAGGGAGCCTCGGCGCTGTGGGTGCTCTGCTACTTCAGCTCGCACCGCAGCATCTCCAAACTCGACTGGCGGACGTTCCGCTTCTACGGGCGGGATTACCTCTGGCGGATTTTCTACAACGGCTGTTCGCCGTTCGCCATCAATATCGCGGGGAGCCTGATCTGGACCATCCAGAACCATATGCTGCTGCGCTACGGCAGCCTGCTCGCCATGTCCGCCTTCGGCGTAATTCTGACGCTCAACCAGCTGCTGATGGGGCTGGTGTTCGGCGTCTGCATGGGGATGCAGCCGCTGGCGGGGTACAATTACGGGGCGCAGAAGTTCTTCCGGGTGCTCACGACATTCCGCTCGACGGTGATGCTGGCGATGCTTTTCGCGCTGGTGCCGTATCTGGCGGTGCAGCTTTTTGCGCGTGAAATCTTCACGCTCTTCGTCGACTCCTCCAACACCGAATTGATCGATATCGGGGTCTATTCGATGCGCCGGTTCCTGCTGCTGCTGCCGATCGGCTGCGGGAGCATCCTGGTTTCGCAGTATTTCCAGAGCATCGGGCGGGCGCCGGTGGCGCTTTTCATCGCCATGACGCGCCAGATCGTGTTCCAGATTCCGCTGGTGCTGCTGCTGCCGCAGCTGTTCGGCTACGACGGCGTGCTGTTCGCCGGGCCCGCCGGAGATACGCTCGCCTTTTTCATCGCCGCCTACCTGATGCGGCGCGAACTCCGCCGCCTGCGCGAAGCCGCCGACGGAGAGGAAGAGTGCGCGCTTTCGTCCGAAACGTGCAGCGCCGCTTGACCCCGACGCAAACCGGCGGTATATTTTGAAATAACGCGGCGGAAAGCCCGTTCCGCCCGGAACTGAAGGGGAACCCATCATGAAAGTATTGCTCATCAACGGCAGCCCGCACGCCAACGGCTGCACCCGTACCGCCCTCGACGAAATCGCCGGAGAACTCGAAAAGAACGGCGTTGAAACCGAATTCTTCCACATCGGCAACCGCCCGATCCACGGCTGCATCGCCTGCGGCAAGTGCGCCGAAACCGGGTACTGCGTCTTCGGCGACGACCCGGCCAACGCCTGTCTCGACCGCATCCGGGCGGCGGACGGGGTCATCGTCGGTTCGCCGGTCTACTACGCCGCTCCGAACGGGGCGCTGTGCGCGATGCTCGACCGGGTATTTTACGCCTCGCGGGGAACTTTCGCCTACAAACCGGCGGCGGCGATTGTGAGCTGCCGGCGCGGCGGCTCGACCGCGGCGTTCGACCGGCTCAACAAGTATTTCACCATCTCCAACATGCCGGTGGTTTCCTCGCAGTACTGGAACATGGTCCACGGCAACACGCCGGAACAGGTGAAGCAGGACCTCGAAGGACTCCAGATCATGCGGACGCTCGGGAAGAACATGGCGTGGCTGTTGAAGTGCATCGACAAGGCCGCGTTGCCGCCGCCGGAGGCGGAGCCGCATCTCTGGACCAACTTCATCCGGGAATGAGCGTAAGACTTCTGATCACCCCGGGCGGAACCGTCCGGGCGGAAGGCGACGCGGCGCTCGAACGGGCGTTCGGCGCGGGCGGCGGCGCGGGGCTTCTCGCGCTGCTCAAGGCCGACGCGCCGCCCGACGCGGAGCCGTCCTTCCACTTTTTCCGGCGAATCGCGCGGGAGTTCGCCGCCCGGCTCTGCCGGGTGCCGGAAGGCGAGCCTGACGCGATGTTCCGCGCCGCCCGCCCCGACGCCGCAGCCGCCGGAGCCGCGCTCTTCGACCGCCCCCCGATGACCGGCGGCGAATACCTGAGCGCCGACCTCGTGCTCCGGCTCTGCGGAGAGCTGGAAGCGGCGATGAACGAAGAGCTTGAATCCACCGGACTCGCCGTCCCGGACTATCTGCGCGCGCTCTCGCCCGCGTGGAGCAGCGTCGGCAAAGTCAGCTTCCACCTGGCCGAAAACAAGAACAACGAAGACGGCCGCCACCCCTTCGCCTTCCTCGGGACCTTCATCCACCGACTGGGTGAAAACGACCGCCCCCGCCACCTGCCGCTCGCCTCGGCGCTCAAAACGCTGGCGGGAGACCGGGCGGCGCTGGCCGCGCTGCTCCGCCCGATCCGCGAGGCGGCGGAAAAAAGCCCGCTGGTGGAGCGGCTCCTCGCCGACGGCGCGATCTACCGCCCCTCGGCATGGACTCCCGCCGAAGCGCACGCTTTCGTGCAGGACATTCCGGTCTTCGAGGAGGCGGGCATCCTGGTCCGTTTCGCCAACCTCTGGAAGACGGCGCGCCCGCCGAAACTTCAGGCGAAGGTCTCGCTCGACGTCGGTAAAAAACCGAGCCGCCTCAACTCCGAACTCCTGCTCAAATTCAGCATCGAAGCGGTGATCGGCAGCGAAACGCTGAACGAAAAGGAGCTCGAGGAACTGCTCCAATCCGGCGGCGGGCTGGTGCGGATCAAGGGCGAATGGGTGGATGCCGACCCGGAGAACGTCAAGAAACTGCTCAAGAAGTGGAACCTGCTGCCCCACGACAAATTGACGCTGGTTGAAGGGGCGCGGCTGCTGGCCGGGGCCGCCCCGGAATTCCCCGTCTCCGACCCGGAACTGCTGCGGATCGAAGCGACCGCCGCGCTGGAGCGGATGCTCGCCGGAGAAACACTGCCGGAAGAGCTGCGCCGCCCGGAGTTCCCCCCGGCGCTTGCTTCCACGCTGCGCCATTACCAGCGTGACGGCGTCGATTTCCTGTGGCGGGCGACGGCGCTCGGCATGGGGGCGTGTCTCGCCGACGACATGGGCCTCGGGAAAACGCTTCAGGTGCTTTGCTATCTTGAACTTCTGCACAACTCAGGCCGCCTCGCCGAACGCCCGGCGCTGCTGGTCGCCCCGGCCTCGCTCCTGACCAACTGGAAGAGCGAGGCGGAGAAATTCACGCCGAATCTGAAGCTCAAGCTGCTGCACGGTTCCGCGCTGGAGCCGGGCGAACTCGAGGCGTTCCTCGCCGACCCCGCCGGATTCCTCGCCGGGTACGACCTCGCGGTCACCACCTACGCGACGGCGACACGGCTCGCGGCGACGCTTGCCAAACTCGAATTCCCCGCCGTGATCGCCGACGAGGCGCAGGCGCTCAAGAATCCGGAGTCGAACCAGAGCCGGGCGGTCCGCGCGCTTCGCGGCAAGCGGCGCATCGCGCTCTCGGGAACCCCGGTCGAAAACCGGCTGACCGACCTCTGGAGCATCTTCGACTTCCTTTCGCCGGGGCTGCTCGGCTCGCTGCCGCGCTTTCTCGAAACGCTGAAAAAGCTGGACGAGAGCGGGAAACCGGCCTACGCACCGATCCGCAAACTCACCGCGCCCTACATTCTGCGGCGGCTTAAGAGCGACAAATCGATCATCAAAGACCTGCCCGACAAGAGCGAGGTCAACGTCTTCTGCCCGCTCACCAAAGCGCAGGCGGCGCTGTACAGCCGGGTGCTCGAAACGATGAAACGCGACCTCGAAGCCGAGGGCGACGAGGGCAAGGCGGCGGTGGTGCTCGGCGCACTCACCCACTTCAAGCAGATCTGCAACCACCCGGCGCAGTACACCGGGGGCGGCGACTATTCGCCGGAAGCGAGCGGCAAATTCCGCCGCCTCGCCGGGCTCGCCGAACAGATCGCCTCGCGGCAGGAGAAGGCGCTGATCTTCACCCAGTACCGCGAGATGTGCGAGCCGCTCCACGAACACCTCGCCCGCTGTTTCGGCCGCCCCGGGCTCATCCTCCACGGCGGAACGCCGGTCGCCCGCCGCGCCGAGCTGGTGAAGGAGTTCCAGCGCGAGGACGGCCCGCCGTTCTTCGTCCTCTCGCTCAAGGCGGCGGGAACCGGGCTCAACCTCACGGCGGCGGGTCATGTGATCCACTTCGACCGCTGGTGGAACCCCGCCGTCGAGGATCAGGCGACCGACCGCGCCTACCGCATCGGCCAGCACCGCAACGTGCTGGTGCACAAATTCATCTGCCCTGGAACCATCGAGTCGCGGATCGACGCGCTGATCCGCGACAAACGCAAACTCTCCGACGAACTGCTCTCGGGCGGCGTCGGGAGCGAACTTGTGAACCTTCCCGCCGCCGAGCTGCTCAAACTCGCGCGGCTCGACCTCAACAGCATGGAGGACGACGAATGAGCGACTGTTTCGACGACGAATCCGCCCCCCGCTCCATCAAGGAGATGAAGGCACACACCGAAGCACTGGTGAAAAAATTGCAGAAGAGCGGGGAGACGCTCAACCCCGTCGGCTCCAACGGGCGCGGAATCGCCAAGAGCTTCTGGGGCCGGGCGTGGTGCCGCAACATCGAGTCGTACCAGGATTACGAAAGCCGCCTGCCGCGCGGCCGGAGCTACCTCAAAAACGGCGCGGTGATCCACCTCGCCATCCTGCCCGGAAAGGTGGAGGCGCTGGTCGCCGGGAGCGAGCTTTACCACGTCAACATCGGCATCGACCCGGTCGCGCCGGAACGCTGGGCGACGCTCCGCAAACAGTGCGCCGGGAAGATCGGCTCGCTGGCGGACCTGGTGGAAGGGCGACTCTCCGACGCGATCATCGAGCTCCTCTGCGGACCGGATACCGGACTCTTCCCGCTGTCGGAGGAGATTCACCTCGACTGCGACTGCCCGGACTGGGCGGATTTGTGCAAACACCTCGCCGCCGTTCTCTACGGCATCGGCGCGCGCCTCGACGACGACCCCGGCCTCTTTTTCGTGCTGCGCGGCGTCGACCGCGACGAACTCTTCACCGGCGACCTCACCGACGTGCTGCCCGACGCGCCGGACGACCTCGGCGACCTCTCCGAAACCTTCGGCATCGAACTGGAGTGAATCAGATGAAAGCGGAACTGCTCTACAGCGGACGGTATCTCAGCAGCCGAAACACCAATCTGCACCGGCACGACGGCGCGGAGCTGGTCTTCATCACTTCCGGGCGGTGCGGCAACGTGGTGACCGGCGGCTCGCTCACCGCCGATGCGGGGAGTCTCTTTGTCATTCCGCCGGGGATGGCGCACCGCCAGATCGACTTCGGCGAAGCGGGCACGACCTATCTGGTGTTCGAACCGGGGGAAACCTCTTCGTTCGACCTCGCGTTCCGGGTGATCGACGCCTCGCGCGACGCCTTCGTCCCGGTCTGGATCGACCAGATCGACCTGCTCTACCGCCAGAAGGAGATGGAGGAATGCAACACGCTGCTGCCATTACTGTTGAATCGCCTGCACCGGATGGAGCGCGCCGCGGACGCCGCAGCCGAACTGCCGGAGCCGGTCACCGCCGCGCTGGAATACCTGGCCGGACACTTCGCCGAGCCGTTCTCGGTGCCGGAGCTGGCGAAACGCTGCGCGTTGAGCCCGAGCTACTTCAACGCGCAGTTCCGGAAACATGTCGGGCAGAGCCCGGTGGAGTACGTCCGCAAACTGCGGCTGGCCTACGCGCGGCGGCTGCTGGTGGGCAGCCGCCTCCCGGTCGTCGAAGTGGGCGAACAGTGCGGATTCGCCAACGCGAACTACTTCGTCCGGCTCTTCCGCCAGCACCACAACTGCACGCCGGGCGACTACCGCGCAGGCGCCGGAGCGAAAAGCACCGACGTCGAGTAGTTCACTCGATCACCACGTAAGCCGCACAACAGGGGTCAAGATTGAGATCGAACCGGAGCGTACCGAAGCGGTCGCTCTTCGCCTGCGTCTTCTCCCAGTCCCCTTCCCCGCTCTGCTGCGCGCCGATCGCATCTTCGCGCCGAATCGAAACCTGATACGCCGTATCCGGCTTGAGTCGTTTGACTTCAACGTTCGCGGACACTTCCGAAGCTCCTTCGGTGCGGTTGAACCGGGCAATCAGCATGGTCAGCTTTTCTCCATCCTTCCCCGCGACAACCGCGGTATCCGCCGCGGAAGAGGCGGCGGCGACTCCGCCGGTCGGAATCGCGCAGAAATTCTTCAGCATCCGCGCCGGAGCCCGGAATTCGCCCTCACGGTCGAACAGACTGGAATAGGGGTCACGGTAATGCTCGATGCGAAACAGCGCCGCGCCTTCAAGTTTTCCGTTCCGCTGCATCCGACAGAGCGCGGAGCCGATCCACGCCGCGGTCTCCGCCGCGGAGAATTTGCCGTTCGACTCGGCCGCCAGATTCCATTCGGTCAGGTAAATGGGCGGAACCCGGCCGAGTTCCCGTTTGGCAACCGCCGCGAGACGGTCGGTCAATACGGCGTAGCTTTCCGGATCGGGAGCCGCTTTGCCCGCCCAGTCCCCATAGTAGTGGACCGAAAGAAAATCCACCGGCGCAGGATCTTTTTTCAGATAGCGGAACCAGCCCTGATAATTCTCCGGATACTGCATATTGTCGCCGAACCCGCCGACGAGAGCGTCGGGGTCGACCGCCTTCACCGCCCGGGCGACCATCGAGTAAAGCCGGAAGAACGATTCGCTTCCGCCCCGGCTCTTCCAGGTACTCCAGAACCAGCCGCCGGAGGGTTCGTTCCAGAACTCCCAGAGCCGGACGCCGTACTTCTTCTCGACATTGACATGGCGAACGATTTCCGCGCAAAAGTCGGCATAGGCCTTGAAATCGGCGGGCGGCGTAAATGCCGGAATCTTCGCTGAAGGATCGGAGGCGAGGTGGGCCGGAGTGCCGAAGAAATTGATGATCACCTCTCCGCCCCGTTTCTGAACGGCTTCGATCTCCTCGTCAAGCTTCGTCCAGTTGAATTTGCCGGTCGCCGCGTCGTAGAGATTGTGCGGGCGGCTGTTGGTGATCATCTCGATGCGGACCAGCGGAAGCGGAAATCCGTCGAGCGTTTCCCGGATTTCCGGCTTGAAAAAACTCCCGGCGTTGCCCCCCTGCGAGACTCCGGCAAGCCGGTGGTCAATCGGGGCGGACTTCCGCCCGGCATCGATGGTGACTTTCGTCCCGGCGGAGAGGCCGAGCATGGCGGCAAACGCCAGGATCAAAACGGTTCGTTTCAACATCTGATCTCCTTTCACGAGGCAATTATCTGCCGTATTCCCATTCATTCCCGATCACGGTGTACGCCTTCAGCTGCGGCTTTCCGCTGAGTTCACGCGCCGGAAAGAAACGGACGCTGTTGTCCCCCATCAATGCATTGCAGCCGTTGCCGTGCATCTCGCGGTTCATATATTTGACGATGCTCGCAT
>CAYSZM010000120.1:0-11402 GCA_964435365.1 uncultured Victivallis sp.
CGGCCAGACCACGGTCAAGTGGGTGAATCCGGGCGAGGAGACGCTGGTGCGGATCACCAAGGCGCTGACCGTCTCCGGCGTCCGGACCGAGACGGAATCCGACGCCAAAAGCGGAAACCAAAGCAGCATCAAGAACCGGGAGATCATCAGCTACGCCGGCGACAACTACCGGAAATCCACGATTGACGGCGAGATCAAGCTCCACAATTTCCGCGCCTCCGAAGCGAAGGTGATCGCCAAGCTCCAGTACTCCGGCGAATTCATCTCGGCGGAAGGCGAGCCGAAAAGCAGACTGCTCGAATCCGGCGTCTACAGCATCAACCCCCGCCGCGAACTCACCTGGGAGATCACTCTCAAGCCCGGCGAGGAGTTGATGCTCACCTACAAATATTCGGTGATGGTCCGACTCTAACCGCGCGGCAGGAGCACGCTGCGTTCATAGGCGCGGATTTCGTCCATGAACGCGGCGTCGGGCAAGACGCCGCGGGTCTGGCAGTAGCGGTTCCAGACCGCACCCCAGGGCAGGGCTTTTACCTCTTCCTGAAGCGCGAGGCGGCCGGAGAAATCCCAGGCGGCCTCGCGTTCGCGGATGCGTTCGAACGGCTCCAGCAACCCGCAGAGCAGCGCTTTCTGCATATTGCGCGCGCCGACCACCCAGGCGGCGACGCGGTTGATGCTGGCGTCGAAGTAGTCCAGCCCGATGTGGATTTGCGCCCCCGCCGCGAAACAGCGGACGCTTTCCCGTGCGATCGACAGCAGTTCGTCGTTCAGCACCAGCACGTGGTCGCTGTCCCAGCGGACGCCGCGGCTGACGTGGAGCAGGATGCGCCCTTGCATTGCGGTGAGCGCCGAGAGTTTGTCGCCGATCGATTCGGTCGGGTGGAAGTGGCCGGAGTCGAGGCAGATCAGCTTGCCCGTTTTCGCGGCGTAGGAGAGATAGAAGTCGTGGGAGCCGACGGTGTACGACTCCGCGCCGATGCCGAAGAGTTTTGACTCCACCGCGTCGAGCAGGAGCGATTCGTCGATTTGTTCGGAAAAGATCGCGTCGAGCGAATCACGCAGCCGTTCGCGCGGGGCGAGACGGTCGGCGGGAACGTCCTTGAAGCCGTCCGGCGCCCACTCGTTGCAGACGGCGGGGGTGCCGAGCGCGCGACCGAACTCCGCGCCGATGCGCCGGATCGCCTGTGCGTGGTGAACCCAGAACTCCCGGATTCCGGCGTCGGGGTGCGACAGCGAGAGTCCGTGGTCGAGTTTCGGGTGCGAGTAGAAGGCGGGTGCGATGTCGAGCCCGAGCCCGTTCGCCTTCGCCCAGTCGAGCCAGCCGGAGAACTGGGCGACGGTGAAGGCGTCGCGGTCGACGCCTTTTTCCGCGCGGTCGATCTGGTGGCCCTGAAGACAGACCCGGTGCTTCCCCGGAATCAGCGAAAGCACGAGATCGAGGTCGCCGCGGAGTTCTTCGGAATTCCGCGCGCACCCCGGATAGTTGCCGGTCACCTGACAGCCGCCGGTGAGCGCGTGTTCGTCTTGCTCGAATCCCTTCACATCGTCGCCCTGCCAGGCGTGGATGGAGAGCGGGATTGCGTCGAGTTTGCAGAGCGCCTCTTCGGTGTCGACTCCGTATTCGGCGTAAATTTGTCGGGCGGAACTGTAAGCGTTTTCTATCCGGTCCATTCGAATCCTCCTTGTGTTTCCACATTTACAATATCCGGGAATCGGGAGAACGGAATGGACGGGCACGGATTTTTTGTATCTGTTTATGACTTTACCGGCGGATTCGGAGGCGATCCGGTTGCCTGGCGGATAGACCTTAACTGCTTGAAAAAGCTGCTAGGAAGTG
The DNA here is from genome assembly GCA_964435365.1 of uncultured Victivallis sp. Taxonomy (GTDB): domain Bacteria; phylum Verrucomicrobiota; class Lentisphaeria; order Victivallales; family Victivallaceae; genus Victivallis. The sequence goes on from CAYSZM010000120.1 coordinate 1,838, forward strand.
CTATTTTTGAATCAGTTTGTTATCTTATGATGAATTAGCAGGACCGCAAAACGATAAAAATGAAATTGAGAATCATGAGTATCCCTTGGGGAAAGTTTTCATTCGGCTTTCTGCTGTTGATGCTTTTCTCTGTCCGCCCAGGGTTGAATGCCGGGGAACCCGACACTGCGGAAACGGGTAGACAGCAGATCAAATCCGCCCATGACGCTTTTTTTGCCGACGGATCTGACAAGACATTCAAAGCCTGGTATGAGACGGCTTCCGAAGCTTATCGCAACTTCCCTTATGATGCGGATATCGCCCGGCGATTTGCTTATGTCGCCATGCAATATGCTTCCCCGGCGGAAGGACTCAAGGTGCTTGCCCCTTTGATTCCGGAGATGAAATCGGATCGGAATATCGCTTGGGGAATCTGGCAGGTCATCAACCGGGCCCGCAAGAATTCGGTCGGTTCTGGCTATCGTTCCCAGTTTTATTTGAATGGTCTCTCAAACGAAGAAGCTGAAGTTATCATCAATTCCCAGTGGAAATTCTGGGCGGGAAAGGTAATCCATCTCGAAAGCCTCAGCCCTTCAACGAAAGAGATGATTCTTGAAGCAAGGAATTGTTCCGCGATTCAAGCCGTTTCTCCGGAAGAAGAAGTCAGGGGGTGGCGAACGATTTGGGACAATATCTATCAACAGGACCTGACCGCCGGACTGGGCGCTGCCATCATGAGAAGATATCAACCGGAACCTGGGCGAATTCAGGATATTCTCATGGAGTGCGAAGAAAGAAAACCGGAAACCCCGGAACCGTCAGATCGGATTTCGGAATTGCCTCAAGCCCTGATGGTTGCCAAAACAGATCCGATGAAGGCTCTCTGGGGGCTGATGCCGTTTCTTCCGGTCATGGAGGAACGCCCTGAAATTGCGGCGGGCATCTGGCAGGTTTTCACTTCCTGGGAGCAGGATGGGCGTACTCGGGGCAGGTGGATGACTCTGATGGGCGAGACTCCGCAGAAGGCAGAAGCGCAAATCCGCCAATTGCGCTTCTATTGGGCGGGCAAGGTGGATTCCGCGCAAGTGCCCGATCACCTGAAGGAGCTGCTGGCTGCCGATCAAAAAGCATCGGCTGCAAATTCAACGGAACTTCTGGCGAATTGGATCTCATTCGTGAAAAAGCTCTATGAACGGAAAATCGAACTCGATATCGCCGATTATTTCCATCAGCTGGATGACGGTGCGCGAATGGCAATGGAGGTCGACGGGAAAAAAGCGGAAAAGGCATCCCGGCAATATCCGGAAGCAAAATGGTGCGAAAATAAAATACTGATTACGGCAGGTTTATCCAAGGCGCAATTTACCGTAGATGAAGAATTGAATCTGAAAATCACATTCAAAAATGAATCCGCAAAGGATATCTTCCTCACGCTGTATCCTTTGCCGAGAAGGACTTTTTCTTATCAAGTTTATGATTCGGAAACAGATGAAATTGTTCTGCAGAAGGATCATGATAAAACGTTTCTGGGAGATTCTTCCGGTTCCCGCAGGGCAACGCCAGTTCCGGCAGGAAAATCATTTGAATATAAAATCAATCTGCGCGACTTATATGATCTGCCGGCAAACAAAAAATACCATATGGATATTGCCGGAAACTTTACTGATTGGGACACCAATGCCAGTCGATCTTTCATCATCAGAAATCTGAATTTCTCTGTCAAAGAATGAAGAACAGGGAATCTTCCTGTTCGGCTTTGATCAAGCCCTGGCGGAAGCCGCCGGATGGTCCGGGCGGCGTTCCGCCGCTCAATGCCGGGGCAAAATGATTTCCCGGTAGGTTTTGCCGGCGGGGATCATCGGCAGCACATGATCCTGATATTCGGTATGGCACTCGAGCAGGAACGGACCCGGCGTGTTCAGCATTTCGGCGATGGCGTCATCCAGCTCTCCGGGGGAGCGAATATCCCGCGCGGGAATCCGGTAGGCCGCGGCCATGCCGACGAAGCTGGGCGTCGCTCCTGCGCCGCAGCGCAAATCGGTATTGCCGCGCTTGCCACGATAAAAGAGGTCTTCAATCTGTGCCACCATGCCGAGATGCTGATTGTTCAGGATGACCATTTTGACCGCGATCTGTTCCGCCGCGATGGTGCCGAGCTCCTGCATATTCATCTGAAACGAACCGTCGCCGTCGATGTTGATCACGCATTCGTCCGGGAACGCCAGCTTCGCCCCCATCGCCGCCGGCAGGCCGAAGCCCATCGAACCGAGACCGCCGGAGGTCAGCAGCTGGCGGGGACGGCGGTAGGTGTAAAACTGCGCCGCCCACATCTGGTGCTGCCCCACTCCCGGCACGATGACGGCGTTGCTTTTGGTATGGCGGTCCAGCGCGGCGATCACCTGCTGCGCCTTCAACACGCCGGGCGTCGGCTCGAAGGAGAGCGGATGGGCCGCTCCCCACGCCGCGATTTGGGCGAACCAGTCGTCGCGTTCGCGGGATTGCGGATGCTCATTGAGCTGGCTTAACGCGAGGCGAATATCGGCGGCATAGCCGAAGTCGGCGCGGATGACCTTGTTGATCTCCGAATCGTCGATGTCGATATGAACGATGGTTTTTCCGGCGGCGAACCGGCGGCTGTCGCCGGTGGAGCGATCGGAAAAACGCGCACCGAACACCAGCAGGAGATCGCACTCGTTCACCGCGCAATTGGCCCGATAGCTGCCGTGCATCCCGAAAAACTTGAGCGCGAGCGGGTGATCTTCCGGAAACGCGCCGATCCCCATCAGCGAAGTCGCCACCGGGATATGATTCCCTTCGGCGAAACGCAGCAACTCCGCCGACGCGTTGCCGGTCATCACGCCGCCGCCGGCGTAAATGCAGGGGCGCTCGGCGCGATGAATCAATTCGCTCAAACGCAGGACCGCTTCCGGCGGAAGTTCGCTCGGCGCGGGGCGGACGGAACGCGTCCCGGCGGATTTCTCCGGCTGCGGAAATTGCTTTTGAATATCCTTGGGGAAGTCGATCAGCACCGGTCCCGGCCGTCCGGAATGCGCCAAAGCGAAAGCCTCGCGAATCGTGGCGTCGATCTCATTGACATCGGTGATCAGGAAACTGTGCTTGACCACCGGCCGGGTCATGCCGATGATGTCCACCTCCTGAAACGCATTGGTGCCGATGTGGTTGAGGTCGACCTGCCCGGTGAAGATCACCATCGGGACGGAGTCCATGAACGCGTCGGCGATCCCGGTCACCAGATTGGTCGCGCCGGGGCCGGAAGTGGCCATGCAGACGCCGACTTTGCCGGTGGCCCGGGCGTAACCGCAGGCGGCGAACGCGCCGCCCTGTTCGTGACGCGGCAAGACGACACGGATGGCGGAGTCGGCCAGCGCCTGGTGGAACTCCACGGCGGCCGCGCCGGGGTAGGAGAAACAGAGTTCCACTCCGAGTGATTCGAGGGTGCGAATGGCACATTGCGCACCGTTGGCGGGCGCACCGATATCCGAAGACGGGAGATTTTTCATATGATCAAATCCTGAATGCGTTGCAATGTTCGACGGTGGAATTCTTCATTTGCCGCGCCGAAACAGGAAAGTGCAATATGATCCTGATTTCGAGAGGGCAATTCCCGGAAGAATTCGCGGCGTGTGCTAAAAACAGCAGCGTAACGGAAGACCCCGTCCGCGCTACCGGGAAGCAGCTGCGGACGGGCGACTAACTACGACCGTCAAGATCGAAAATAGGCATTGAGGAAAATGATGATTCTTCATAAGAAATAATATAACACCCAAACGACAAAAATCAATCGCGGAATCAACGATATTCCCCGTCGATCGATTTGCCGGGACCGGGATATATGGCAGGCAAGAGAAAAAACCTTATTCGGATTGCTTGTAAATTTCATATCAAGCGGATATCGTATTGTACAATTTACTTATCAGACGGAATGATGTCTGCTGAATGGCGCTGAAACGTTGTCGCCCGGTTCAAAAGCGCGGTAGGCGCCGCGAAGCGGATGTGAGAGAACCGCACGGTTCGGCAAAGCCGAAGCGGGCGGCAAGGAGCAAAAGCGACGCAGTCGAACGCAGCGAAGCGAAGGCCCTCTGCCGTAGCTCGCGAAGCGGGCGATGAAGAGTTGGCGGCCAAAGGCCGACAAGTGAGCGGGCAAAGCCCGCGCCGCGGTAGGAGGGGCGCAACCCACGGGAAATGAAAGCCCGGCACAAGGTGGAAATGGGGGTGCGGGGGAAAAGCGTTCCCCCGCGAATTCTCCCCGAATGCAACAAGGCCAATGTTTTACATGACAAACATCTTGAAATGATCCGGTTATGAAGACTGGCACGATAGACCTCAGGCACAATAGACCTGGCACGATAGACTTTGAGATGATTAGGTTATAAAGACTGGCACGATAGAAAACTGGCACGATAGAAAATATAAAGACTGGCACGATAGAATAAACCATCCACAGAGTGGCACCAATAATCTTATGATAAATCTGGGAGGATTAGCAGTCATGGCAAAATCAGGAACCCCATATGAACTATTTGTACAAAAAATACAACAGGCTATAATTGATGCTGAAAAATATTTACAATATAAGAACATAAAAGTTGAGCATGATTGTAAGCTTATTGACACATGCGGGATAGAGCGTCAGTTTGATTTATATTGGGAGTATGAACTTGGCGGATTTACTTACAAAAATATTATTGAATGTAAAGACTACGAATACGGAGTCCCTATAGAGAAAGTCGATGCTTTAATAGGAAAAATGCATGATTTTCCTAATATTCGGGCGATATTGGCAACTCGGGTTAAATATCAAGATGGTGCGGTGAAAAAAGCGATAGCTCATAATATTGATATTATTGTTGTTCGTGATGAAGACATTGAAAAAGATTGGAAAGCTCCTGATGGAACTCCGCTTGTGCGTACATTAAAATTTGATATTAAATTTATTTTGCCAGTAACAATAAAAAGATTTCAGCCGATTTTGGATAAAGACTGGGCAATAGAAAACAATATTAATAGCTTTCACATAAATGATTTTGCGAATGAGATTTTTATTAATGATTTAGCAAAAGGGATAAAAATATCTCTTTATGATTATGAAAACAGCCTTAAGCGCAATGAAGGAGAAGGTATAATCGAATCAACGCATGTTGATACATTTGAAAACGCCTTTTTAGAAACAAATACCGGGCGTGTTAAAATAAAAGCTATCGAAATAGACTACGTCGCACCACCTATAAGGACAACAGGTTTCAAAATGAGTCCTGAGGTGGTTGGTGTTGTAGAATACTTGAACTCAGATCGCAAAAGAATGATAATCAACGAAAAAGGTTCTACTATTGTCAAAGAATTAAATTTCGACTGAAAATAGTTGCTATTCAAGTGCGTTAGGCGGCTTTAGTTCCACCGTGCCAGTCTTCATAATTCGATAGTTCCACCGTACACGGATTCATAATTTGATTGTTTCAAGACGTTTATCGTATAAAATATTGGCCTTCTAGCATGCGAGGCTTTTGCGGGGGAAAGTTTTTCCCCCGCACCCCCATTTTTACGATCTGGCGGCGGGCACGTTATCGTGTTATAGCTCTGCTCCTACCGCGGCGGCCGCTTTCGCGTCCTTACTTGTCCGCCGGAGGCGGCCAACTCTTCACCGCCCGCCGTTGGCGGGCTATGGCAGAGGGCCTTCGCTTCGCTGCGTTCGACTGCGTCGCTTTTGCTCCTTGCCGCCCGCTTCGGCTTTGCCGAACCGTGCGGTTCTCTCACATCCGCTTCGCGGCGCCTACCGCGCTTTTGAATCGGGCAGCAACGTTCGGGGCCGGGAGAAGCCGGGCGGAAACGTTCTAAAAAGCGTGGATATTCATCCGGATTCGGTAGAAAAAACGCCGCCTCGGGGGTGAGGCGGCGGGGAGTGGGGGGAGTGGGGGGAGTGGGCGATGTCAGCAGACCGTGCAGCGGATGGCGCGGGGGAATCCGTCGAGGTCGCGGCATTGCCGGACTGTCGCCACATCGTAGGTGACGTTCCGCCAGACGATCTGACTGCCGGGGGAGAGCTCCGTCTCTCCCGGAATCAGGAAGTCGAATGAAGCTGATGCGCCGTCCGCCGCCTTGTTCAATAGATCAAGTTGAATCCGGCACGGCACCCGCTGTTTACCGAGCCCGGAATCTATGGCGAACAAGAGCGAAAACTTAATGGGATGACTTGCAAATTTCATATCAAGAAGATCTGGATCTTAAGTTGAAAAAAGTCTAACCCGTGCTAAGCTAAAAATGGACGGGATGGCATTGACGGTGTGCGCAAATGATTTTTGGAGGAATGCGTATGAGGAATTGATCGCCGCCGTTTGAAAACCGAACTTGAATGGGAGGATTTTGCCATGAACAAAAATATTTTGAGCATTCTCGACGACAAAGCAGACGCCTTGCTTTCCCATCAATGCAAAACTATTTCCAAGGATCTTATTCACCGGCCCGGCCCCGATTTCATCGACCGCTGTTTCCTGCCCGGAGACCGCCCGATTCCCGTTCTGCGCAACTTGCAAAGCATGTTCAATACCGGACGCCTCGGCGGCAGCGGCTACCTCTCGATTTTACCGGTCGATCAAGGGATCGAACATTCGGCGGGAGCCTCGTTCGCCCCGAATCCGATCTATTTCGACCCTGAAAACATCGTCAAACTCGCTCTTGAGGCCAACTGTAACGCAGTCGTCTCTACATTGGGAGTTCTCGGCTCGGTGGCACGGCGCTATGCCCACAAAATTCCTTTTATTCTCAAACTCAATCACAACGAACTGCTCAGCTACCCGACCTCTTACGACCAGAAAATGTTCGCCTCGGTCGAGCAGGCGTTCCAGATGGGGGCGGTTGGAGTCGGAGCCACGATCTATTTCGGATCGGCCGAATCGCGGGAGCAGCTCGTCCAGATTTCCGAAGCGTTTGAGCGCGCCCATGCCCTCGGCATGTTTACAGTGCTCTGGTGTTATCTGCGCAACAACGCGTTTACCAAGGATAACGTCAACTACGAAACGTCGGCCGATTTGACCGGACAGGCCAACCACCTCGGCGTGACCATTCAGGCCGATATCATCAAGCAGAAGCAGCCGGAATGCAACGGCGGATTCAATGTCATCCATTTCGGCAAAACCAGTCCGCTGGTTTACAGCAAACTCACCTCCGACAATCCGATCGACCTGACCCGTTACCAGGTGGCCAACTGTTACATGGGACGAGTCGGCCTGATCAACTCCGGCGGCGCATCCGGGACCAACGATCTGCAAAATGCGGTCGTCACCGCCGTCATCAATAAACGCGCCGGCGGCATGGGGTTGATCATGGGACGCAAGGCATTCCAGAAGCCGCTGAAGGAGGGGATCAAGCTTATCCACGCGGTTCAGGACGTCTATCTGTGTCCGGACATCACGCTGGCCTGAGGAGTTGCCATTCAGCAGATATAGAAATTAGAGAAACTGGTGCCTTCACGCATGCGAGGCTTTTGCGGGGGAAAGATGTTCCCCCGCACCCCCATTTTTTACGACCTGGCGGCGAGTACATGATCGTGTTATAGCTCTGCTACTACCGCGGCGGCCCTATCGGGCCTCACTTGTCCGCCGTTGGCGGGCTATGGCAGAGGGCCTTCACTGCACTGCGTTCGACTGCGTCGCTTTTGCTCCTTGCCGCCTGCTTCGGCTTTGCCGAACCATGCGGTTCTCTCACATCCACTTCGCGGCGCCTACCGCGTTTTTGCATTGGGCAGAAACGTTCAGTAACGCGTGGGGCTTCATTTGGATTTCCGGCAGAAAAAACGCCGCCTCGGGGGTGAGGCGGCGGGGAGTGGGGATTGGGGCGGGATCAGCAGACCGTGCAGCGGATGGCGCGGGTGAATCCGTCGAGGTCGCGGCATTGGCGGACCGTCGCCACATCGTAGATGACATTCCGCCAGACGATCTGACTGCCGGGGGAGAGCTCCGTCTCTCCCGGAATCAGGAAGTCGAATGAAGCCGATGCGCCGTCCGCCTGGGTGAAGCCGCGGCTTTCGATCACCACCGCCATGGCGTTCTTCTCATCGAAACCGACTTCACCGTCGGAGAGTCCCGGTTTCAGCATCCGGAGCGTGACCGGTTCGGAGGCGAGAAACTCATGCATTGTCCGCCTCCTGCCGCAGCGTCTGCCACGACTCGATTTCACGCCGGATGGTTTCGCGGCGTTCCGGATCGATCTTCTTGACCTTTTCCAGCAAAAAGAGCGCGGTGCGCGCCACTTCGCGGCGGTATTCGAGCCCGCCCGAGAAACGTTTGAGTTCGACCAGCGATTCGATCGACGACTTGAGATCGGTGACCGCGAACTCCCGGTTGTAGGCGACGACCGGCACCTTGACAGTGCGGTCGTAGTCGCGCATCAGCTGCCAGCACTGGAGCTCGGCCTGTTCGAGCAGATCGACCCGGCTGGCGAGGAACTGCTTGATCTGGTGGTGGTCCCACGCCTTCGCCTCGGCGGTCTGCGCCGCGCGGGAGGGCTGGATGAGCGCCATGCCGACCACGTCGAAAAGTTCGCGTTTCAGCGCGTCGTTTTCGGAGCGGATCGCCGACGTGTCGGCGCCCGAGGGGGAGATGTAGCGGCTGATGCCCTTCTCCTCGGGACTCTCCCAGATCGCCGCCGAGCGGGCGAGCAGGTGGCTGAACTTCTCCTTGCCGTCGGCGCTTTCGCCGCCGCCGGTGTGTGCGCCGCGGGCGAAGCTGTCGGAGATGACCAGCAACCCGAACATCTGCTTGACCACGTTCATCTGCGCTTCGGACTCGTTGTTGAGGATCGCGTCGGAGATGCGGACCACGTCTTCGAAATAGTGCCCGCCGTCGATGCCGAACCCGTCCGGCTCGAACGAGAGCAGCGCCGGGACGCGGCCGAGACGGTGTTCGGCGCGGGAGAGGAGCACGCTCCGCCCGGAGCCGGATTCCCGCTCGAAAATCATCGTCTCGTTCCGGGTGAAGAGCTTCCGCCGCAGCGCGGGGGAGGGCGGCAGGAAGGGGCCGTTGTCCGCGAGCAGCCGCTCTTCGAAGAGAATCCAGTCGAGCTTCCCGTCCGGGCCGTGCGCCCAGTCCGCCACGTCGAGCGGCGACCAGGCCCGGACGGCGGGGCGGATGCGCTCGCGCTTTTTGCGTTCGCAGTCGAGTTCTCCCGCGAAGTAGGGCATCTCGACCGAGAGCGCCGCGCCGCCGTAGATGTTGAGCATGGTGGAGAATTGGCGCATCACCTCGTTGGCGCGCAGCCCGGTGCGGGAGAAATCCTCGATCAGCTCCGGCTCCGCGCCGTCGCGCTGCGGCTCGACCGAGAGGATGAACTGGGTGATCAGCTTCGCCAGCTTGCGCGGATAGTTGAAGTAATAGGCGCGCCGGAGCCGCTCGCCGAACTCCGGCTCCACCTCGGAAACATGGCGGACCAGCGCTTGCCGGATATACGCTTCGCCGCCGTAATAGGCGTCGCGGGAGCGCTCCCACACATCGCGGTTGGCCCGGTGCAGCGGATGACGCCGCCGGAACAGATACTCGAAATCCTGATCCATCGAAATCGACCTTTCCCTTTACGC
>CAYSZM010000121.1:0-11344 GCA_964435365.1 uncultured Victivallis sp.
GCGGTCAAGATTCTCGGCGCGGTGCGGACCAGCGTCTACATCTACCTCGTCCCGGTGGTGACGGTCGCCACCGCCGTCGCGGTGCTGCACGAGCGCATCACGGTGCCGACCGCGTGCGGAATGGCGCTGGCGATGGCCGGGCTGGTGCTTTCCGAAACCGGGGGAAAACGGCGGGACGCTTCCGCCGCGTCATCCGAACCCGACGGTCAGCCGGAACGTTTCCGGTTCCGGAAGGAGCCGGGCGGTTCGCCGCAATGCTTCCTGAACAGCCGGGAAAAATAGCTGAGGTCGGCAAATCCGCACATCGAGGCGATTTCGCTCAGATTGTACGCGGTCGATTCGAGCATCATGCGGGCCAGTTCCAGCCGTTTCCGGGTGATGTACCCTCCGAGCGTGAGGCCGCGCACCGAACGGAAGACCGCATTGAGGTAGTTGGGGTGCAGCCCGACCGTTTGCGCCAGTTCGGGGATTCCGAACTCCCGGCGCATGAAATTCTGTTCCACGCAACGTTCGATCTGCGCGACGATGCGCCCGGAATTGTCGAGCGGCTCCTGCCGCGCCTTTCCGGCCGGAAGCAGGTTGAGGCCGAGAAAGAACAGCTCGAACAGCCGGAACGACGCCGTCCCGGCTTCCCGGTTGCGGAACGCCAGCTCCGCCGCCTGCTGTTTCTGCAAAAAGTTCCCCGCATCGAACTCGCAGAGCGGCACAAGCGCGAAATCCGCGTAACGCTCCAGCTCCGGCTCCAGCAATTTCTGGAGCGGAAAGAGCGCCGGGTTCCCGTTCTCGTCGTGAAACCGCCAGATCAGGCAGACGTGTTCCGCTCCGTCGCGCCCGTCCCCGGTGAAGTCGTGGGCGATCAGCGGATTGATGAAAATCAGCGTGTTCCGGTCGGCGCGCACCGAAACGTGGCCTTTCACGTGCATCACGCAGCTTCCGCGCGAAACCAGGATCAAGTGGTAGGAGGGGTGCACATGCAGCCGGTCGCCGCCGCCGCGAAAGAAGCGGCGGTGAAGCGTTTCGACAGTCAGCGTGTAAACCCGCCCGTCGAATCTGACCAGACATTCCGGTTCCGGCATGGCAAACTCTCCTTCGGTTACCGGATTACCCTATTGCAATTCTTTGATTTTTACAACCCGGAAACCGTAAAATCCTGATTTTTCCAAGATAAATCTTTGTATTGTCCAAATTATCTCGGTTTCGGCGGATTGACAAAACCACCCTTTTTCCCTATAATTAATCAACCACTCGCCAGTGGTCCGGGAGAGAGTTTCGTACTCACACTCCCGGCAAAGAAAAAATATCGAATTGGAATTCTCCAAATGAAACACAGACTCTGCTTTCTCTCTCCGTCCCGCGCAATGGCGGAACGGTTCTGGACGCCGGAAAACCTCGAACTCGCCCGGAACCTCGGTTTCGAGCTCTCCATCCCCGCAGCGGCCGGCGACCTGACCGCGCCGGACTGGCCGGCGCTGCTGGCCGGGTGCGATGCGGCGATCACCACCTGGGGCTCCCCGTGCTGCAATTTGAAACTGCTCGAAAACGCGCCGCAGCTGCGGATCATCGGCCACGCGGCCGGTTCGGTCGTCGCCGTCACCGACGCCTCCACCTACCAATCCGGGGTGACCGTCATCTCCGCCAACCCGATCATGGCCGAACTGGTGGCGGAGTGGTCGCTGATGATGACGCTCGTTGCCCAGCGCAACCTCGGCGCCTATGCCGGGTGGTTCGGGCAAACCGCCATGAACTGGGAAGGCCGCCACGATTTTTGTGACCTGCGCAAGCTGACGGTCGGCATCTGGGGGATGGGGGATATCGCCCGCCATCTGCTCCGACTCCTCGAACCGCTGCGGCCGGGGCGGATTCTGGTCCACTCCGGCCACGCCGCCGCTGCCGAGCTGGCGGAGTACGGCGCGGAAAAGGCGGACACGCTCGAAGAGTTGCTGGCCGAATCGGACCTCGTCCACCTGCTGGCCGGCCTGACGCCGCAGAACCGTCACCGGATCGGTGCCCCGGAACTGGCCCGGCTCAAGACCGGGGCGACGCTGATCAACGCCGGGCGCGCCCCGCTGGTCCGCGAAGAGGCGCTGCTGGCCGAACTGGGCGGCGGCAGAATCCGGGCGATCCTCGACGTCTTTCACGCCGAACCGCTGCCGCCGGACTCCCCGCTGTGCCGGATGAGCAACGTGATCCTCACCCCGCACAACGCCGGGTACGACGGGTCGGAACGGTTCATCCGCTATCTCTTGGAGGAGTTCCGCCGTTTCTTCGACGGGCTTCCGCCGCAGGCTCCGGTGGACCTCCGCCGCTTCCGTTCGATGACCGACGAGAAGCTGCGCGAACCCGTTCCGGAGCCGGTCACCAGAGGATGACCAGCGAACCGAACACGATCAGCGCCCCGCCGCAGATCACCTTGAGATCGGCCGGTTCGCCGAGAATCAGGATGCCGAAGAAGATGGTGAACGCCACCGACAGTTTGTCGATCGGGGCGACTTTGGAGGCGTCGCCGGTCTGCAGCGCCTTGAAATAGAAGAGCCAGGACAATCCGGTGGCGACTCCGGAGAGGATCAAAAAGAGCCAGTTGTACCGGCTCAAATTCCGGATATGCCCGAGGCTGCCGGAGACGATCACGATCCCCCAGGTGATGCCGAGGATCACCACCGTCCGGACGGCCGTGGCCAGGTTGGAGTCGATCCCTTTGACCCCGACCTTGGCCAGAATGGCCGTGGCCGCGGCGAACAGCGCGGAGAGAATGGCGTAATATTTCCACATCTCGTTCAGTCTCCTGTATGATCGCCGTCGCCACGCGGAAAAATGACGGTGAAGCAACTGCCCTTCCCCGGTTCGCTCGCCAACTCCACCCGGCCGCCGTGGGCGTGGGCGACGGCCTGAACCATGCTGAGTCCCAGCCCGTTGCCGGGGAGGTTCCGGCTGGAGTCGGCCCGGTAGAAGCGTTTGAACACATGCTCCCGATCCTCCGGCGAAATCCCGCAGCCGGTGTCGCTCACTGCCAGTACGACCGTGTCGGCCCGCTCGGTAACCTCCACGCGGATGGTTCCGCCGGGCGGCGTGAACTTCGAGGCGTTGTCCAGCAGATTGGCGAGCAGCTGGCGGATTTTCCCCTGATCGGCGAAGAGCCGGACCGGGTCCGCCGGAGCCGCAACTTCCAGAATTTGCCGCTTCTGGCCGGTCACCATCCGGAACAGTTCCGCCAGGCGGTTCACCAGCGCAACCAGGTCGAATTCGGTTTTCTGGAGAGAGGATGCGCCGGATTCCGTCTTGGAAATCTCCAGCATCCGGTTGATCAGCGAAAGCATGCGGCGGCAATCCTCGGCATTGTCGCCGAGCGTGTCGCGATAGGCGTCGAGCGTCTGCCGCCCGGTGACCGTCACCTCGGCCCGGCCGAGCATCCGGGTAAGCGGCGTGCGGAGGTCGTGGGCGATATCGTCGGCGATGGTGCGCAATTCGCCCATCAGCGTATCGGTGTTGGCGACCATGACGTTGAAATTGCGGACCAGGCGGTCGATCTCCCACCCCTCGGCTCCGGCCGGAACCCGCAGCGAATAATCGCCCCCGGCGATCTTTTCCGCCGCGTCCCCGACCCGCTCGACGCCGCGCAGCATCCGGCGGGCGAGCAGCCAGCCGCAGAGCACGCCGAAAAAGAGGACCGACACGCCGACGATCAGAAACGCGGTGGCGACCCGCCCCTGATTTTCGTCCGCCTCGTGCATATTGAGCCCGATCACCAGGAGATTGCCGTCAAAGAGATTCCGGTAGGCGATGCGAATCCGGTGCCGCGCGCCCTGAAGTGTGGCGAAATGAATGGCGGGAGACTCCGCCGAATAGTCGAAATCCCGGAAAAATGGAAGCTCGGAAGGGGAAAATGCGGAACGCGCCATCACCTGCCGCCCGAACCCCATCAGCAGGAAATAGAGCCGCTCCCCTTCCCCGTAAAACTCCCGGTTGAGTTCGAAAATCCGCATCCGCTGCAGCCGGACCGGCGGCGTGATCTTTTCCCCGGCCGTCTCCGCCGTGACGGAATTCACTTTCACCCGCCAAAACTCGTGCCCGCGCCCTCCGAGCAGGGTGTAAACCCGGCCGCTTTCGGCGTCTTTGAAGGCCGCGAACGGCTTGAAATCGGGAAACTCCCGGACCGCATCATCCAGCACATCCTGTGGAACCCGCCGGAATTTCCAGACCGGCAGCAGCGCAGTCCCGAGCTCCTCGCCGGTCAGATATTCGTATTCGACTTCATGGAAGATCCCGGCCAGCCGCCGGTCGGCGCGTTCGAGATTGCCCAGCGTGACGTAGAGGTAGACGATGCCGAACACCACGGCGAACGAAACCACGAAAAGAGCGGCATAAAGCAGAGCGATCCGGAACTTGAGCGAATCAAAAACAGACCGCTTATTCCAGGACATAGCCGAACCCTCTCACCGTCCGGATCAGCTTCGTATCGAACGGTTTGTCGATTTTGTCGCGGAGGCGGGAGATTCCGGCCTCGACGATATTGCTCTGGGTGTCGAAGTTGTACTCCCAGACATGCTCCAGAATGGTGGTCTTGGAAACCACCCGGCCCTGGTTGCGCATCAGGTATTCGAGCAGCTGGAATTCAAGCGGCTGAAGGTCGATCGGCTCGCCGCTCCGCGTCACTTTCCGCCGCAGCAGGTCCAGCTCCAGATCCCGAACGACGAGGGTGGTCGGCTCCGCCGTCTGCCCGGCCCGGCGCAGCAGGGCCTGGATGCGGGCCAGGAGTTCGCTGAAAGAGAACGGTTTGGCCAGATAATCGTCGCCGCCTTTTTCGAGGCCCTTGATCTTGCTCTCCACCGAATCCCGGGCGCTGAGAACGATGATCGGCAGCGTCATTCCGGCGCTGCGGATCTCCTCGATCACCGAGAAACCGTCGAGCTTGGGCAGCATGATATCGATCACCGCCAGATCGAACGGCTCAGTTTTCGCCTTGAACAGGCCGTCCAGCCCGTCGGCGGCGTGGCAGGTGCGGAACCCCGCCTGCTGCAACCCCTTCGCCACGAAACCGGCGGTCTGCGCATCGTCTTCGATGATCAGGATTCTCATACCGCTGCATTCTCCTGTTGATGCGGGTAATATAGCATCGAATTATTCAATTGCCATCTTCCGGGGTCGCGATCCTGCCGGAAAACGTTCCGATCAGCTGCACCGCCAGAAAGTTGCGGTGCCCGAGCGAACCGCCCCACACCGGCTCGATGCGGTAACCGGAGCGCTCGGCCCAGTCGAGCAGGGACTCGCGTTCTTCGCGCCTGTCGCGCAGAATGATCAGATCGTCCGCCGTGATCGCCTTCATCCCTTCGGCCACGGTCATATGCGGATACATCCGTCCGATCACAGGGGAGAAGCGGCGGTCCGCATCGGCCAGATAACGGATATGACCCCGCTTCCCAGGCGGGGTGGAGAGCACATATTTCAAATCGTCGTGATCGGGCCCCAGATTGTAGAGATACACCGTCCCGCGGCGCAACGCCTCGACATGGGAGACAAAATCCGCCGAATTTTCCACCGCCGACTCGAAGGGAATCAGCGCCACGGTGAGAAAAATCATCAGCGGCAGCGCCGTTTTCCACACCGGAGAAAGCGGCAGCCGATATACGGCCCCGATCAGCAGAACGGCGACCAGGAAATGCCACCAGGGCAGAAAGCGGGGCTCCACCAGAAAACAGCCGACGATCGCCAAAATGGGAATTCCGAGGAGAGCCAGCAGCGGAATCGCCCGGAACAGCAGCCGGACCGGCTCCGAGAACCGTTCCCGGATAAAATGCCACGGACGCCGCCCGTTCCAGGCATACGCGGCGATCAGAGCGAAAGCCGGCAGCGTCAGCCCGAGGTAGCGCAGATGCTTGCAGCCTGGAATGCTTAAAATGAGCAGCGGCAGCAGGATAAACCCCAGCCACCCCGCGACCGGAGTAGAAAGCACCTCCCGGCGCGGCAGGAAGAAAACAGCCAGCGCCAGCAGGGAAACCGGGGCGAACGACGGCAGCCCGCTGGTGAAATATTCCAAATAATCGCTGTCGCCCATGCGTTTCCCGATCTGGCAGCGGACAAACTCCTGCCACAGCGCGTCCCCGCCCTGACGGTGGACCGCCCAATACCAGACCGCGCCGCAGAAGAACGCCGCGAGCAGTCCGAGGAATCCGAACAGCAGCACCTCCTTGCCGCGCCGCGCCGCCAGCAGGAAACCGCCGACTCCGGCTCCGAGGAGGACGAGCCCCATCGGCCCCCGGACCCAGAAGCAGAAGATCAGCAGCAGAATCCAGACGCATCCGGTGATCCGGTTCGGCGTTTTCGCCTGAAAGAGAAAGAGCATCGCCGCGCCCGCCGCCGCCACCGGCACGTCGATGCCGAAGCCGGAGACGAGATGGATGAATTCCGGCGTGACCATGAGGAAGACGGCGGCCAGCAGCCCGACATTCTTCTCCGCCCGTTCCCCGGCAAGATAAGTCATGGTCACCGTGAACGTTCCGGCCAGAATCGCGGGCAGCATGACCAGCCAGCGCGCGGCGAAGCGGCCGCCGAACGTGGTCAGATAGGAGGCGATCACCCAGCCGGAGGGGTAATCGCCGTACTCCACCCCGTTCACCGTCGGGAACACACCGATCCCGTGCAGCGCCATATCCTGCATCATCAGGGCGAAGCGGATGTCGATTTTGGTGATTTCGACGCCCAGCGCGCCAAGGGAGAAGAGCAGGAACGACACTCCGGCAATCGCCGGCCAGCGCGACAGCATCCGGTTGAAATCGATTTTCATTGCTCCTCCCGTTTCCGGCGCAGGAACCAGAGCAACAAACAGCCGGCGGCGATCATGCCGAGCCCGCCGTAAAGCCACGCCGGATTGCGGGCGACCACATACCGGAAGTATTCCCAATGATCCGTCCCGGCGGAATCGGTCACATCGACGTGACGGACTCCGATGCTTCCGTCGGCGTTGAAATCAAGCAGGACGAACCCGTAATTCGGATCGCTCGGGTCCAGAATATCCTGCCCGGAACTGGGCAGGACGACCGACCGCACGCCACCGAAACTGGTCTCCATGAAGCGGTGCAGATGGCCGACCACCAGAAGGTCGATTTTATAATCACCGATCGCCTTCCGGAACGGCTCGGTGTCGTTCTCCTCCGGCGCGCCGTAGCGGTAATCGGGCGCGGGGAAAATATGGCAGAGGATCACACAGCGGCGATAGTCGCTGCGCCGGGCCTCCAGCGTATCGTGCAGGTAACGGTAAGTCGCGTCGGAACAGCCCATCGCAGTATTGAGGCAAATGAAAAGCGTGTCGCCGTAGCCGAACCAGTAGTGATCGGGGCCGAACACCGAACAGTAGGTTGCCAAATCGGCGGGATGACTGGCGTCGTGATTGCCGGGGACAGTATAGTACGGATTCCGGAGCGAATCGCCGATGACCTTGCCGATATAGTAGACCTCGGACCGGCCCCTCGCCTGGGTGAGATCGCCCGGCAGGCAGGAGAAATCGACTCCGGCCGAATTGGCTTCGGCGCAGATTTTCCGCAAGGCCGTCGTCGTGCCCGAACAGTCGCTGATGCATGCAACCCGGAATCGGGAACGTTCCGGCGCGATCCGTTTCTCCGTCGCGGGAATGAAGTCGCCGGATTCGGGAACCCCCAGAACCAGCCCCGAATAAGCGGCCGCGATCAGCAATCCGGCGACAATCAGCGCCTTTGCCCAACGCCCGCATGTCCGTTTTATCGTCAACGTTTCACCAGCCAATGGGAGTCGGCAAACCGTTCACCCGGAATGGAATTCGATTTGCGGCGGAGAATGCCGTATTCACCCGGAACCGTCGGAGCGGAATCGGGGGCAACGACATCCAGCCGATGATGCAGATAGAAGAAGGCGGCTCCCTGCGTCCGCTCCGGCGCCCTCAGCAGCACCACCCGGACGCCCTGTTTCTCCAGTTTGGCGCAGGCTTCAAACAGCGGACGCAACGACTCTTTCGGGGCGGCAAGCAGCGAAATCCCGGTGCCGACTCCGGCCAGCAGCAGCCCGAGCAGCAAAACCGCGCACCAGACGCGCCGCGCCGAGACAAGCGGAATCCGCTCCAGATACCGCGGCAGAATTTGCCGGACGCGTTCCGGCAGCGCGGTCAGATACCAGCCGCAGAGCAGCGCGCAGGGCGCGTAGAGCGGGAGCAGATAGACCACCCGCTTGCTCGAAGCGACGCACAGAATGCAGAACGGAACGAGCAGGAAAACTACACAGAGCAGCAGGCCGGAATCCCGCGTCAGCCGGATTTTCCGCAGCGCCGCCCAGAGTGCGAAGGGCAGCAGCGGCAGCCAGGGCAGGAAGAGGCTCGGCAGTTTGATGAAGTAGTAGAAGAACGACTCCACATGGTCGCCCTGACTGCCGGAGAAGCGGCCGAAGTTGTTGACGAATAACGCGGTGTCGAACATCTCCCGCCCGCCGTGGCGTAATAGCAGCCAGTACCAGATTCCGGCCAGCCCGAACGCGAAAACCGTTCCGAAGCCGAGGGTGAGATATCCGCGCCAGGAGATCCGGCGGTTGAGGCAGTCGCCCAGGACCAGCCAGGAGCCGAGCACCGAAACGGGGAGACCGAAACCGAGCAGCCCCTTGGTGTAGATTCCGGCGGTCAGCCCGAGGAGGAAAAGCGCCCGGAATCCCCAGCGGCCCTTCCCGCTCCGGGCGAGCGTCATCGAGTAGAAGGCGAATACGGTCAGCAGCACGAAAAACGCAAGCAGCATATCCACCCGGCAGACCCGGCTGTTGGAGAAGAACTGCGCCCCGGTCAGCAGGAAGAAGCCGGAGAAAAACCGCGCCCAGGCCGGCAACCCCAGCTTCCCGGCGAACTCGAAGAGAAGCAACACACACCCGATCGCGGCGAGCGCCGAAGGGAGCTTGGCGGCGAAGTCGTTGATTCCGAAGACGGAGTAAGCCGCCGCGCCGCACCAGTAGTAGAGCGGAGGATATTCCAGAAACGGTTCTCCGTTGAGGCGCGGAACCAGATAATCGCCGTCGACGAACATCTCGGCGGAGATTCCGGCAGTGCGGGTTTCGTCGCCGCTCTGGAGTTCACAGAAGTTCAGACCGGCCAGCAAAGCGACCGCGGCGAGCGCCAGCAGCAGATACCTGCCCGTGCGCGAATTCAGATTGCTCCAGAATGTCAAATCCCATCTCCCGGTTAATTTAACGGCAATATACTGCCGTTGTGTCAGCAGAAGATTAAGGAAAGATTATTTTTTGTTCATCAAGCCGAGAAGCTCCGGGAGATTCAGATAACGGGCGGCATCTTCGAGATAGTTCAACTCATAGCCTTCCGACAGCGTTTTCCCCAGTTCCGACCGCAGAAGCGCTTCGGCGGCGGGAGCATGGCGGGCGGCCAGTGCGGCAATCGCCTGATAGCGGATGAGCGGTTCCGGACTTGCCGCCAGTTCCGTCAACCCGGCTTGCAGTTCCGGATACAACTCCCCGTTTTCCTCGATCAAGTTGAAGACGGCCCAATCCCGGACATCCTCTTCCGGGTCATGCGCAAGTTTCAACAGGGCGACCTGTTCTTCGCGGTTTTTTCCGGAAAGCCCCCATGCCGCGACATGCCGCAATTCGGAACTCGGATGATCGACGTAATTCAGCAAAAATTTCCGCCCCGCCTCAGTGTCCTGCCACGCGATCGCATACAGGAGACAACGACGTTCATCCTCGGTCCCCGCCTCCGCCATCCGGGAAATCAGCAAAGCGGTGCTTTCGTCGGCAAACGGCTTTTCATCCAACGAACACCCCAGTTGACTCAGCAAATTAGCCCCGGTAATCACATCCAGCCAATGACCGGACTGCAAATAGCGCCGGCAGATTTCAAATTCCGCCCGGCCGCTCCGCCGGTGGAATTCCCGGACATAAAACCGGTTGCCGTCGCTCCACCGCAGACTCCGGCGATATTTCTCAGCAAGTTCTTCCGAAGTGAGGACGTTCGCCCGGAGCCGTTTCCAGCGCCGGCTGTGGAGAAGGCGAGCGGCTCCCGGCACCTTTCCACGGGCGGCGACCTGAAGCATCTCACTCAACCGGGCGAACTCCTCCGGGGACCAATACCGCGTTCCGGCAATCTCGAGTTTCACCATGCGGTATGCACTCCAGCGATCACGATCTTTCCGGTAAATCCGCTCAAAGCAGGGAATCGCCAGGGCGCGGCATGTCCCGTAAGAGACTCCCTTCCAGTAAAGGGCGTCGTCATCATCCGGGTGAAGAGCCAGATGCTGTTCGAGAAAAGCGCGCCCGCGCTCCGCATCCTTCGGCCAATTCCGGTCGCCGGAGACAAAATAGAAGCCGAGATCGAAGAGAGCCCCTTCCTCACCCAGTTTCGCGGCGCGCTTGAGCCAGAGATATGCTTTGCGCACATCTTTCTTCACGCCGCGGCCATGCGCATAGAAATCGCCGATCCATCCAGCGGCAGAGGCATCCCGGACAGCGAACCAGGAACACTTGAACCAATCAAACGCCCGGGAATCATTCCGCCTGGTTCCCTCGCCCAACGCATAATCTTGGGCAAGCGACCGGAACGCCAGCACATCGCCGTTTTCGGCGGCAAACCGGGTGTACCGAAACGACTCCCGCCAGTTTCTCCGGCACCCGATCCCCTTGTGGAGATTTGCGCCCAGATTGGTTGCGGCATCGGCATGACCGGCGTCGGCGGCCCGGCGATACCAGCGGTTCGCCTTCCAGTGATCGACCGGAATGAATTCATTGCCATAGTCATAGAGAATTCCGAGATTATAATGACCGGAGGAGTGACCGGATGTCCGGTAAAGCCGGATGACCTCCCGCCACTCTTCCGCCGTTGAGGCGATCTCTTCCAGCGTGCAGGCGCAATTGTACCTGCCGTCCTCATCACCGAGTTCGGCGGCTTTGCGGTAATACTGAACGGCCAGGGCGGGGTCGGCGGGACGCCCCTCTCCGTCGACAAGCATGTACGCCATGTTGTTCCACGCGGCGGAAGAATTCTGTTCGGCGGCGGCCTGATACCATTTCCATGCGGAAGCATAATCGTGCAGCTCCACGTCGAAATGGTAGCCGAGGGCGAATTGAGCATCGCCATCCCCGGCTTGAGCGCGCGTCAAAAGTTCCTGATATTCCAGATCCGTCATCATAAGGAGCTTTCCGTTCAAAATGCTTTCATGATAAGCAAGATATCATTTCATATCGGGAAATGCAAATCATTCTCTTAAAACGTTGCCGTTCTCTCTCCCCGGCCCACAACGTAGAGATTCTCCTCCCGGCCCACAACGTTTCTGCCCGGTACAAAAGCGCGGTAGGCGCCGCGCAGCGGATGTGAGAGAACCGCACGGTTCGGCAA
>CAYSZM010000122.1:0-11295 GCA_964435365.1 uncultured Victivallis sp.
TTCATCCGGCTGACCCGCGAGCAGCAGCTCGACGTGGTGAACCGGACGTTCCACCAGCGGTTCTGACGCATGGCGGACCCGGTCGGGAGAATCCATTCGATCGAGAGTTTCGGAACGCTGGACGGTCCGGGCGTCCGCTTCGTCATTTTTCTCCAGGGCTGCCCGCTGCGCTGTCTCTACTGCCACAATCCCGACACCTGGGACCCGCGGGGAGGGCGTGAGGCGACCGTCTCCGAACTGATAAAGCAGATCGAGTCGTGCCGGAACTTCATCCGCTCCGGCGGGGTGACGCTCTCCGGCGGCGAACCGCTGATGCAGCCGGAGTTCTCCCGCGCGCTGCTGGACCGCTGCCGCGAGGCGGGCATCCATACCGCGCTCGATACAGCGGGTTCGCTGCCGCTTGAGCGGTCGCGCCCGGTGATCGACGCCGCCGACTTGATCCTGCTCGACATCAAGGCGCTCGACCCGGCGCTCTCCCGCGAGCTCACCGGAGCCGACAACGCAAACACCCTGGCCACGCTCGACTACTGCGAAGCGGTCAACAAGCCGGTCTGGATTCGCCACGTGCTGGTTCCGGGCTGGACGCTCGACCGCGCAAAACTCGAAGCGCTCGCCGCATTCCTCGAACCCTTCCGCTGCATCCAGAAAGTCGATCTACTGGCCTTCCACAAGATGGGCTGCTTCAAATGGCGCGAGTTGGGGATGCCGAACCGCCTCCGCGAAACGCCGGAGACGACCGAAGCCGAGCTCCGTGCCGCCGAAGCCCTGTTTACCCGCGTCGGAAGCGGCAAAAAATAGATCGCTTGTAGAACGGTTTTTAACCGTCGGCGTTTTTTTACCGTTTTTTTGCTCTCCGGCTCTAGAAAGCTATTGGCGTTCCCGCCTCTCTTTTTCATAATATTAGTGGAAAAACAAGAGTCGGGAGGTTCCATGCAACATCATGTCTATACCGGTAAGTTCACCTATCAGCGGGTGCGCGATACCATCGAAACCATGCTGCTCAACGGGGAGTTCGCGGTGGGTGACCGCCTGCCGCCGATCCGGGAGCTGGCCGGGCGGTTCGGCTGCAACTACCATACTGTCCGCAAGGGGCTGGAGTCGCTGATCCGCGATTCCTGGCTGGAGAGCCGCAACGGTTCCGGCGTTTTCGTCAAGGGCGGCAGCCGGACGCTGGCGTCGGAACAGACCGCGCCGGGCGCGGAATCAGTTCTCGCGGTGGTCTGCCACCCGCTGATGCAGCCGACCGATTCGCGTTTCATCGCCAGCCTCCACGACAGCGCCGAGGCGAAGGGGCTGAACCTCGAACTTCACACGGTGAGCAGTTTCGCCCAGCCGGAGAAGATTTTCGACCGGATCGCGCTGCGCGGCTGCCTCGCCGTGCTGCTGCCGCTCCTGCGGTCGGACGATTCCGTCGAGGAGATCGCCGCGTGCGTCGGCAACTACCCGATGCCGTTCGTGGTCGGCACCCCGTTTCCCGGTCTGGAAGCTTGCTGCTATGAATCGCCGGAGGTGTTCGGCCTCTCCACCATCCGGGCGGTGATGACGGTGTACCGCTATGCCGAGCGTCTCGGGTTCCGGCACATTTCGTTGCTGCTCCCCGCCGAGCAGACGGTCAAGACGGTGGCGCACTACGTAAAGGGGTATGCCAATGAGTGCCGCCGTCACGACCAGCCGTTCGATCTCGCTCTCTGTGAAAATATTCCGGGTGCGGTGGACGCTCTCTTCGTCAACTGGGAACGCTTTCGCGGCGGACTTTCGGTCATCTGCTACGACGACGAGATGGCGGTCCGTCTCTGCGAGGCGGCGCGGCGCAACGGCTGGTCGATTCCGGACGACATCGCCATCGTCGGCCTCGGCGACACGCCGCTTGCGGGGGAAGCGAATCCGCCGCTCACCTCAGTTGAATTTCCTTACGACTACGTAACCCGCGCGATGGTCGATTGCGCACTGGCGCTGCGGACAGGGGAATCGTCGCAACTGACGCTCCCGGTCTGGCAGGGGCTGGTCGTGCGCCAGAGCTGCGGCGGCGTCCAGCGCACCGGAAGCGTCGCCGAAGCACAGAAATTATTGGATCGAATCCGCCTTGAAATTCAAAACGAACCGCCGGAGGGAACCAAATGAGAAAATGTTTCACGCTGATTGAACTCCTTGTCGTGATCGCGATCATCGCGATTCTCGCCTCGATGCTGCTGCCCGCGCTGTCGGGAGCGCGGGACCGGGCGCGCACGGTCCGCTGCTCCGGGCAGCTCCGGGACATCGGCACCAGCATGGCCGCCTACACCGACGACAACCGCGGCTTCTACCCGCCTTTCAACCTGATCGCCAATACCGGCAACGGCCTCTGGTGGACAAACCTGCTGGTGAACGGCGGTTACGTCGCCCAGCCGGTCTGGCGGGACCGCAACTGGGGCGGCGTCAAGTCCGGCATTCTGCGCTGTCCGGCGATGAAGAACGTCACCTGGTACGGCGGCATCGGCCCGGCCGGAACTGTCGCCAAGTACGGCAAATCCATCAAAACGACGCAGGTGCCGAAGCCTTCTGTCACCATCGTGGTCGGCGATACCCCGAGCGATCTCTCCGACAGTTCGGCGGAATTGAGCCTCTATGCGCCGAATCCGCCGACTTATCAGTACAACAGCAGCCGCGTCATCCTGCGCCATGCCGGGAAGACCAATATCGGATTCGCCGACGGGCACGTCCTTTCGATCAACGACTCCGAGCTTCGCAATTCACGGCGGAACTGGTTCCCCGCCCTGCCGTAATCTATCACCCGTTTAAGGAGAATGCTTTCATGAAAACCGCAATTCTGTTCTGTCTGTTTCTGGGTGTCTCCGTTTCGGCGGCGATCCTCGATGTTTCCGGGTTCGGGGCCGTCGGCGACGGCAAGACCGACGACACCGCCGCCGTCCTCAAAGCGGTGGAGAAGGCCGTTCCGGGCGATACCATCCGCTTTGCCACCGGGGTTTTCTTCCTGACCGGCGACATCGAGCTGGCGAAAGACAATCTCACCGTCGACGGCAACGGTACGCTGTTCTTCGATCACAAGCCATCCAAAGACCGGAAGATGAACAAGTTGTTCGTTTCCGGAAAGAACGCCGTAATCCGCAATATCCGGATCACCTCCAATGCGGAGACGCGCAGCGCCGCCCACGGGCTGATCTCCGCCCGCGACACCGAAAACCTGTTCATCGACGGCGTCGACATCTCCCGTTCGCCGTCGGTTGCGATCTGGACGATGAACGTCGCCAACCTCAGAATCACCAACAGCTTCATCCACGACCAGTGGGCGGACGGCATCCATATCTCCCGCCACTCCCGCGGCGTGCTGATTGCGAACAACACGATCGATCACAACGGCGACGACGGCATCGGGGTGGTCAGCTATCACGATTCCGCGCCGTGGAACCAGCTGCCGCGCAACGAATCGGTGGTGATCACCGGCAACATCATCTCGAACACTCCGGCGCGCGGCATCTGCGCCTCGGGCGGAAATTTGCTGATTACCGGAAACCGGATTTTCAACACCGGCAAGGCGGGGATCATCTGCACCCGCGAAGGCTGGATTTCCGAAAAGACCCTGATCACGTCGAATATCATCGGCAATACCGGGACTGCGGAGAAATACGGCTTTGACTTCTACAATTCAAAGGGAACCCGCGCCGGGATTCATGTGCAGACCAACAGCAACCTGGTGATCGCCGACAACATCATCAGCGATGCGAAAAACGGTGGCTGCGGAATCCTCCTCTCCGCGGCGGTCGATGTGGTGGTGCGCGGCAACCGGATCAGCGACTGCTCGCGCGGCATCCAGATCGACAGCCCGCAGGCTTACACGACGCCGGAACGCAAGCAGAGCGACGAACTGATGAAGCAGATCTATGCGAACTATCCGACGGTTCCCGCGTTCGCCGGTTCCGACAACCTGCTGGTGACCGGGAACTTCATCAAACGGATGAACCGCGATGGAATCTATGCCGTCGGCTGTGCCGAACGCCCGGTCACCGGGCTGATGGTGACCGGCAATTTCCTCTCCGACAACAATATGGGGAATTACGACTCTGTCCGCGACATCTGGGCCGACGGCCTTGACCGCGCGGTCATCCGCGACAACTTCTCCGCCGGAACCTCGGCGGAGAAGAAACTCTCCCCGGTTCAGGGAATCGGCAAGAACTGCAAGGCGACCGTATTCGAATTCAACTGAACGCGGGATGATTTTTTCCAAGGGGGCTCTTCCAAGATGGAATGGAAGGGCCTCTCTTTTTTTGCCGTTTTTTTACGATTTCTCTATTGACAAAACGTTTTGATTGTGTCATAATATAAACAACGACAATCAAAACGTTTTTCTTTTTCCGGGATTACAGCTTAAGACGTATAACAACGGATATGTGAAACTGTTGCGCCCGGCGCCCGGCTATCGTCGCAAAAAGCTTCCGCCAAATGTTTTGACAGTTGTTTTGATTATTTTTGATGATCTCACTCATATTTCTTCTTCCCGCCTCGACTCCGCAAGCACCGTTTTTTGCTTTTTCGTCCAGGTTAACCTTTTCTTGCTCTTGGGATTGCACCCGATTGTATCGAAACCGTCGTTCCCGCCTTTTTGTATGTAAATAATTTGATTCACAACTTCCATTTCTTCCTCCATGAATTTCTTCACGAACTTAACATATCCGTTGTTATACGTCTTTATAGACGGGCGAGTTCAGAAATGATTTTTTGCAGCGCGGGAGCGTAAAAATGAGGAAGAAAACGACGACGATTATCGACGTGGCGCGGGCGACCGGAGTGTCGCCGAGCACGGTCTCCCACGCGCTCAGCGGCAAGCGGGTGATCAGCGCCCCGGTCAAGAAGCGCATCTTCGACAAAATCAAGGAGTTGGACTACCGGCCGAGTTTCTATGCGCAGGCGCTCAAGAACAATGCCACCCGGCTGATCGGCGTGGTGGTCAACGAGTGTCGAAATCCGAGCGCCGCCACCTACCTCGACTGCCTGGCGGAGAAGCTGGAAAAGTTCTCGTTCAAGCCGGTGGTCGCCATCACCGGGCTGAATCACGACAAGGGCGAAGAGATGCTGCGCCGCTTCTCCACCGGCATGGTCGACGGCATCATCAACCTCCTGCCGCAGATCGAGCCGGAAGAAGCCGAACAGATCTGCGGCGGGGTTCCGGTGGTGACCAACCTGCGCGAACCGGCGTTCCCGGTCCACCTCGACTACAACCAGCTCACCCGCGACATTCTGGGTTACCTGTGGAGCCGCGGCCACCGCGAAATCGGCTACATCACCTCGCAGACCCGGATGGTGGGGCGGGTGGACACTTCGATCGCGGTGATGCGCAAATTCCTTGAAGAGCACGGCGCGGAATTCGACCCCGGGCTGGTCATGCTCGGCGACGATGCGATCGATACCGGAATTTCGGCGATGGAAACGATTTACAACCACCGTAAAGTCACCGCGGTGTTCACCGGAAACGACCAGATGGCGTTCGGCGT
Organism: uncultured Victivallis sp.; assembly: GCA_964435365.1. GTDB lineage: Bacteria > Verrucomicrobiota > Lentisphaeria > Victivallales > Victivallaceae > Victivallis. The sequence continues at coordinate 5,487 of CAYSZM010000122.1, forward strand.
CTACCGCTGGGCCTATGATCGCGGCCTCTCCATCCCCGGCGATCTTTCGGTGATCGGGTATGACGATGTTCCGCAGGCGGCGACGATCATTCCGCCCTTGACAACCGCGCGCTTTCCGCTCGACACGGTGGTCGAGCACATGGTGAATCTGTTGATCGCGAAGCTGGAGAAGCGGCCGCTTCCCACCGGCGCGATCGATTTGAAAGTTCAGATGGTCATTCGCAAGTCCGTATCGGACCGCAACCAGAAAAAACAGGGAGAGACGTTATGAAGAAGCCGTCGAAATTCACGCTGATTGAACTCCTGGTGGTGATCGCGATCATCGCCATCCTCGCCTCGATGCTGCTGCCCGCCCTCAACCAGGCGCGGGAACGGGGCAAGGGGGCGACCTGCCTCAGCAATCAGAAACAGTGCATGTCGTTCCAGCAGATGTACGCCGGGGATTTCAAGGGCTATATGGTTTTTTATACCGGGGGATTCGGAACTTGGGCGAATATTTTCAAGACGTTCAATTACACCCAGGATATGAAAGTCGTAAAATGCCCCTCCGGCAACAAGATCACGCAATTCAACGGCGGCTGGTACACCTATGGCTTTTTCCGGCCGGCCGCGGATGGCACCGCCTATTGGTACGGCAAACAGCGCTACGGAGATTTTGCGCGTTACCACAACTCTGCTTATGAATACCATGTTTTCGTGCTCAACAAAATGACCAAACCGGGGTCGACGGAGCTCCTGGTCGATACCGTCCGGATGTCCGGGGCTGATATGGGGCGCGGCGCCGCCCACTTCATGCCGACGTTGATTATGGACGGCGGAACCTCCGGCGCATGGCTCGCGCACAACAACCGGCTGAATGCCGCTTATGCCGACGGCCACGCCTCTTCCCGAAGCCGGGAACAGCTGAAGGCATCGCCGCAGCAATTCACCAAGGTGATCCTCAAAGAACTTGTCGTTCAAAATCTCTGATCTCAGGGGAAGCATCGATGAAATCATTTTCAACACTGTTGATTTTGTGCATGGTCGCGGCAATGTTCGGCACGGTTTTCGGCGCCGCGCTGGTGACGAACGGCTCCTTCGAGGACGGCGCTCCGGGCGGCATTCCGACCGGCTGGACCCATCAGCCGGGCAATGCGCGGAGCGAGATTTACCTGATCGACAACATTGCGACGGACGGCAGGCAGGCGCTGTTCATCAAAAACGCCTCGCCGTGGAAGCCAAACACCTATTCATCCGTCTCCCAGCAGCTTCCGCTCAAACCCAATGTCCGCTACCGCCTCAGCTGCTCCATCAAAGGGGAGGGGGTCCGGAAACTGGTCTTCGTCCTCGGCGACCGCTGGCAGATCCGCTTCTCTCCGAAGGTGACCGAGGGGTGGAAGAAACATGAGTTTGAATTCACCTTGCAGCCGCAGGATATCCGCGCCGGAACCGCCATGCTGCGCATTCTCACCGAGGATGTGACCGAGGGCGCCTGGATCGACCAGGTCGATATTCAGCCGGTCGGCGGAGCCGCGCTCGCTCCGTCCGAATTCCAGCCGGAGAAACTGCTGACGGCGAAACGCCTGACCACGCCGCTGGATTCCCTGAAGGGAATTCCCGCCGGATTGGCAACGGTGAAGCTGCCCACCGACCGCAATTTCTACACCGGCAAGACGTTGCCGTCCCCGGATCAATTCCGGGCCGAGCTGGCGCTGGCGTATGATGACAAGGGCGTCATCTTCCTTGCCGAGGTGAAGAAGAAGGACGTTCGCGGCGGCAGCGGAGCGAATATGTGGAGCTTCGACTCCATTCAGATCGGCATCAGCCCGGAATGCAGTTTTTCCGAGAAACGGGAGCCGGGAGACTTGGAAATCGGGTTCTCTCCGCTTCCGACCGGAGTCGCCGATTATTGCTGGACCCTGAACCGTCCGCTCAATTCGAAGGAAGCGGAACTTCGGGGCGGGCCGACCGCGAACGGCTATTTCATCGCCGCCCGGCTGAATTGGGAACTCTTCCGGGACTCCGGATTCCGCGATGCGGACGCATTCTCCTTCAATGCGATCGTCAACATCAACACCGACGCCATCCGCGAAGTCGCCTTCCTTCAGCCGGGGATTCATGACGGGAAAAGCAAGAAGCGCAACACGCTGGTTCTGTTTGAACGTGAGCGGCCGACCGGATTTTTCCGCGCTCTTTCCCGCCGGAGTCCGACGGAGCTGACCGGGTCGGTCTATCTGACCGGGCTGGAAATGCCGGAGAACTGGGAGCTCCCGGTGGAGCTGACCGACTGCCGCGGCGAAAAGACCGCGGTCCCGTTGAGCAATATGCCGGCGGCGAAGCGGGATATGATCGTGGTCAGGGATGTCCGGCTGCCGCTGACACGCATGGCCGAAGGCACGTTCGGAATCTCGTTTCCGGTCGGCGGAAACCTGATTTCGGGCGGGACGGCGGAAAAGATCGATCTCTTCGCCCGGCAGCAGGCGGAACTCAAAACATTGCGCGAACGGTTCTCCCGGGCCAATGCGGCGGTAAAGGAATCCGGACTCGAGCACCCATATCTGGCCATGTACAGCGCCGTGATCGGCCGGTTGCTGGCGAAGCAGGAGTCGTATCTCAACCGGGATCAGTCTCCGGAAGCGAGGGAGTATTATCTGACCCTCGGGGAACGGGTGGACCGCGACCTCTCTCTGGCCCAGGATGAATTCGACGCCCTGATCGCCAAGCTCCGTTCCGGGGAGAAAATCCCGTTTACAATGGAGGCGAATCCCGTCTTCTTCGCCGGGTACGGCCACTTCGACGATGTGATCCGCGACATTCCGTTCATGCAGAAGGTCGGGGCCAACCTCATTCAGTTTGAAACCGGTCCGTCCAAATTTCTCAAGGAGGGGAAGAACGGCGAATTCATCGCCGACCCCGCCGAATTCCGCAACCGGATCGAACCGGCGCTCAAAACGGCGCAAGAGAATCACGTGAAGATCGCCCTGCTGCTTTCCCCGCATTATCATCCCCGCTGGTGGCTGGAGGCGCACCCGGAATTGAAGCGCGGCAACGGCCTGACTCATTACGAAGTCAACGCGCCGGAAGCGCGCCGGATGCTGAACGCCTATCTCGACTGCCTGCTTCCGCTTCTGCGGGACTCCCGCTACCGCGACGCTCTGCACAGCATCGTGACCACGAACGAACCGAACTACGCGGGAGCGAACTGGTCGAACCCGATGACCCGTGCATTCTTCCGCGAATGGTGTGAAAAGCGCTACGGCACGATCGAAGCGTTCAATGCCGCTGCCGACAGGAAATTCAAGTCGTTCGCCGAGCTCGCCGACACCGATCCGTCCGGCGATCCGGCGGTCAATTATGCGTTCGAAATTTTCCGCCGGACCTCCTTTGCCGATTTTCACCGCTTCCTCGCCGACAAGGTCAAGCAGTACCTGCCGGATATGCCGGTCTCTTCGAAGATCATGATCGGCACGACTTATCTGCCGATGGGGGTGAATTTTGCGGTCGATCCGGAACTGTTTGCCGAGATCAGCGATTTCAACGGCAACGACGCCGGAATGACGTACCGGTCAGACCGCTGGATCAGCGCATGGCGGGCGATCAACCTCTCCCACGACCTGCAGTATTCCCTGCGGCCGATGCCCATTCTGAATACGGAGAATCATATCATCCGCGATGGAGAGGAAGGGCTGATTCCGGCGGATCATATCTACACCGCCGTGTTCGAACAATTCCTGCAGGGTGCGGGCGGCCTGGCGACCTGGGTCTGGGTGGAGGGCGTCTTCAAGAACAACGGCGACGCCGCGTTGCGCGGAGGCATCTACCACCGCCCGACCGACATCGTCGCCCATGCCCGGGCGCTGAACGATGCCAACCGTCTGGCCGAGCCGATTTCAGCTTACGTGAAAGCCGAGCCGCAAATAGCATTGCTCTATTCGCCCTCGTCACTGATTCAGAACGGGGAGAAGTGGAGCACCTCGCTGATCGACACCTATACCCAGCTCTGTTTCACCGGGCGCAAAATCGGGTTCATCAGCGAGAAGCAGCTGGCGAAAGGAGAGTTCGGCAAATTCAAAGCCGTCATCCTCACCGATGCGACGCACCTTTCGGCGGATGCGGCCGAGGGCCTCGCCCGGTTTGCCGGACAGGGCGGCAAAATCTTCGCCGTCGGAGAGGCTCCGAACTGCAATTCGTTCGGCGGCAAACTGCCGGTGAAACTCCCGGTCGAAACCGTCGGTGCTTCAGGATGGAAAGAGTGGCAGGCACGGCTGGACCGGCTCGCGCCGCTTCCGGTTTCGCTGGAGGCCGAGGGCGGAAGCGAAGGGATCTTCTTCCGCGCGGTTCCGGCGCGGGACGGAAGCTGCCTGGTGCATCTGGTCAATTACAATACCGATGCGCGCCGAATCCGGCTCAAAGGGGAGGGGAGTTGGTCCGACCTGATCGGCGAACGCGAATTCAACCCCGAGTATGAACTTCAACCGCTGAAACCGCTGCTCCTCCGCTTTCAGCCGGCGAAATAAAAAAACGCCCCGGATGCGACATGATGCATCCGGGGCGTTCTCTTTTCAGCGGACTTCGTAGCTGAAGACGCGCATCGGGCGGTCGCTCCAGCCCTCTTCGAGGACCAGGCGGACTTCGCTGCACGCGACCGGTTCCCAGTCGAGCTTGACCAGCCGGTGACGGTTTTCGGCGACTTCGGCGAGGACGCGAGTTTTGCCGTTCACCGTCGCTTCGATCCGGAACCGCTTCGGGAGCTGGGCCGGCATCGGGCGGTACATGGTGTGGTCTTCGACATTGAGCTGCCGCTTGAGGTCGGCGAGATTGCTGTCGAACACCAGGCGGACTCCGCTCACCGTCTCCGGCGCGGCGAAGCGATAGGCGGCGCCTTCGCCCGGAGCAAACTCCGCGCCCTGCTGCCCGTCGTCCCAGTCGCGGTCGCGGCCGTTGCCGAGAATCTCAGCATCCAGCGTTCCCTTTAGCGACAGCGGCGAAACCCGGCGCGGGATGCTCGGAATGAACTGGTCCTGGTCGAGCAGCGTCTGCTGGAGCTCGTCGATGTGTCGCTCGTAAATGCCGCGCGGCGTTTCGCCGTATTTCGTCGCCAGCGCCGCCGCGGTGCCGATCGCCTGACCGAGCGTCGAGGTGGTCGCCATCACCCGGGTCGAACTCATCGCCATGTGCGTGGTCGAGATGTTGCGCCCGGCGAAGAAAAGATTCTCCACGTTCGCCGAATAGAGCGAGCGGTAGGGGATTCCGAACGGCGACGGAGCCGGGTGGAAGATGGTCGGCGCGCCGGGATAGTAGATCGCTTCCGGGTGGTGGTCGTCCATCGTCCAGCCGCCGTAGGTCACCGCGTCGGCGAAATTGCCGCCCGCTTCGACTTCCTTCTGGCAGAGAATGTGATCGCCGACGTAGCGGACGTTTTCGCGCTTGCCGGGGAGGCTGCCGATCCAGTCGAGCTCCCAGCCCTGGCCGCGGCCGTCGGGATGGTTCTTGATGTATTCCCAGCAGCCGTAGGCGATCTTGTAAAGCTCGTCGCGAATCGCATCGGCGTTGCCGACGGTATCCGTCAGGCCGCCGAACTCCATCCACCAGAAGTTGTTGCCTTCCGGGTTGAAATTGCGCTTGGGCAGCGTCTCTTCGGTGTAATGGTAGGCCCACTCCGGCGCGCGGAACGGAATGTGGCGGTCGGTCCGGCGCAGCTGGATGAGGATCGTATTGCCCATCGTCTTGGCGTCGGCCTTTTCCGGCGCATGGGGTTCGTCGAATTCATCCCGTGCTTCGCGTCCGCGCCGGTATTTCGCGCCCGAGAGCCGCAGGATGCTGTCGCCGG
>CAYSZM010000123.1:0-11281 GCA_964435365.1 uncultured Victivallis sp.
ACCAGCCAGCCGAATCCGCACATCAGCGCGGCGAAAACCTGCGTGCCGACCAGCGCCCAGAAGAGAATCGGGGCCGGATACGGCGGCTTGAGGATGCTCCCCGCGGTCCGCGTCACGAACAGCATCAGATGCCCGCCGACCACCAGCTGCAGGAAAACCATCGTCTGAAGATGGGTCGGGTCGATCATCACGCCGAGGAGTTCGCGGCGCAGGAAGTGCATGCCGACGAAGAGCAACCCGAAGGTCTGCACCACCGAAAGCGCGCCGAGCACGCCGGAGACGGTCAGGATGCGCCCCATCCGCCAGCGGACCGGCTTCGGGTCGATCCGCGTCCGGTCGTAGGCGATGGTCATGATCGGAATGTCGTCGAGCAGCGCGAGGATGATGATCATCGCGGCGGTCAGCGGGGCGAAACTCTGCGTCGTCCCAGGCACCACCGGGAAGACCAGCATCGAGAGCACCACGAAGAACATCACGTCCATGGTCATCGCGATGCGGTAGGTGGTGTAGCTCATCATCCGCTCGAAAATCTGGCGGGCGACTTCGATCGCGTTGATGATGACGCTCAAGCCCGGCGCGGTCAGGATCAGCGCAGCGGCGGCGCGGGCCGCGTCGGTCGCGCCCGACACCGCGATTCCGGCGTCGGCCTGTTTCAGCGCGGGAGCGTCGTTGACGCCGTCGCCGGTCATCGCCACGATGTGGCCGCGCGACTGGAGCGCCTTGACGATGCCATATTTGTGTTCCGGGAAGACGCGCCCGAAGCCGTCCGCCTTCTCGATGCACTCCGCGGTGCGGGCGGAAAGATGGTCGGGCGACTGGTCGCCGAAGAGGTCGGTCGCCGCCTGGATGTGGGTGCCCATGCCGAGCCGCCCCGAGATTTCCGAAGCGATGGCGATGTCGTCGCCGGTGACCATCTTGACCTGGAGGCCGTGGGCCTTGGCCTGGGCGATGGTCTCCGCCGAATCGTCGCGCGGCGGGTCGAAGAGCGGAATGATGCCGAGGAACGTCCAGTCGTCGCCCGACTCGCCCGCGGCGCGGGCCACGCCGAGGGCGCGGTAGCCGCTGGAAGCGAAGGTCTTGACCTGTTCCGTCGCCTTCTGGCTGTCGGCGTCGCTCAGTTTGCACATCCCGGCGATCACCTGCGGCGCGCCCTTGGTGACGCGCTCCACGCTGCCGTCGGGAGACTTGACGGTGGCCTCGGTCCGCTTGCCGACCGGGTCGAAGGGGACGAATTTCAGCTGGGTCCAGCTTTTCAGCACCGAAGCGTCCTTGAGTCCGCCGATCACGGCGAGGTCGATCGCGTCGTTGTCCTCGGCCTTGCTGGCGAGCGCCCCGGCGAGGATGCACTCCTGCTCGTCCTTCGCGGCGAAGAGCGCCGGGTGGTCGAGGGTCAGCTGGTTCTTGGTCAGCGTCCCGGTCTTGTCGGAGCAGAGGATGTCGACGCCGGCCATCTCCTCGATCGCCTGGAGCCGGGCGACGATCGCCTTCTTCTTCGACATGGCCAGCGCGCCGAGCGCCATGGTGACCGAAAGCACCGCGGGCATGGCGATCGGAATCGAGGCGATGGTCAAAATCAACACGAATTTCACCAGTTTCAGCACCTGGGTGAGCTGGACGTCGCCGTGCGCCAGATGGTCGCGGTAAAGACAGACGGTGACCAGGATCAGGCAGAGCCCGACGCACATCACGATGAGGAAGTTGCCGATGCGCATCACCGCCTGCTGGAAGTGGGAGACGTTCCCGGCACCGGCAACCAGTTTGGCGGTGCGCCCGAAGAAGGTGTTCCCGCCGGTGGCGGCGACCACGGCGATCATCTCGCCCTGTTTGGCGATCGAGCCGGAGTAGACGGAGTCGCCGATCTTCTTGCTGACCGGGAGCGATTCGCCGGTCAGCGCGGCCTGGTCGACGCTGAGGTATTCGCCGTCGATCAGGATGCCGTCGGCGGGAATCACATCGCCCAGCCGGATGCGGATCACATCGCCCGGAACCACCTGCGACGCATCGACTTCACCCCAGGCGCCGTCGCGCAAAACGCGGGCCTTGAGGGCGAGTCCTTTTTTCAGCGCGTCGAGGGCATTGCTGGCCTTGTGCTCCTCCCAGAAACCGATGAGGGCGTTGAACACCAGCATAAAGAGAATGATGTAGAAATCGTTGAAATCCCGCGCAATCAGCGAAAGCAGCGCGGCGGCCTCGATCATCCACGGAATCGGCCCCCAGAAATACTTGAAGATTTCGAGGAGCGGGTCGCGCTTCTTCTCCTCCAGCGAATTGGGGCCGCATTGAGTCAGCCGTTTCCCGGCCTCGGCTCCGCTCAGTCCGGAAGCCGAACTGCCCAGTTTTGCGAACAGTTCCTCCTGCTTCATCGTTTTGGCGGCCTCGACGTCTACCGTATAAGGTACTGCGGAAACAGATTGCTCGCCCATAAGTGCCCCTCCTCTGTTGCGTCCCTGAATCGCCCAATCCGGCGTACAGTTAAGAATATCATACAATATTCCGTTTTTCAAGCTGCACGTCCGGAAAAGACGATCAGGATTCGGTATTCCGGCGGGTCCAGACGGTCAGCCGGTCGAGGTTCCGGGTATTCGGGAAGGCGAAAGAGATGAGATAGCTCACCCCGATCAGGGCGAAGTTGACCAGAATGGTCGTCCAATAGGAGTGCACCTTGAGCGAAAGCGCCGCCGGGAGCACGCCGAACGTGTTCAGCATCAGATAGAAATTGAACACGATCGCGGTCGCGGTGCCGAGCACCACCGCCCGGTTTCCGACCCGTCTGGTGAAGAATCCGAGCAGGAAGATCCCGAGCATCCCGCCGCCGAACATCGAGGAGGTGATGATGCCGAAGTCGTTCATGCTCTCCTTGGGCACGAAGTGGATCAGCAGCGCGCCGCCGATCATCACCGCAGCCGCGACGCAGGCGATCGATTTGGCGATTCTGAGGCAGGCGGCGTCGTCCCGCTTCCGCCCGAAGCGCTTGACGAAGTCGATCGTGCAGACCGTCGAAATCGCGTTGATCGAGGAGTCCAGAGAGGACATCGCCGCCGCCAGACAGGCCGAGATGATGACTCCGCCGATGAAGGGCGGCGCTTTGCTCAGAAGGAAGGTCGGCAGCACCTGGTCCGGCTCCATCGCCGCCACCGCCGGGTCGGGGTTGACGTGATAGTAGGCGAAGAGACAGGTGCCGAGGAAGAAGAAGCTCATCCAGGTCGGCACGCTCATAATGACGCAGATCAGCGTCGCCTTGCGCGCCTCGCGGGTGGATTTCGCCGCGATGTAGCGCTGCACCACATTCTGGTTGCTGGAGTATTCGGTGGTGAAATTGACCAGCCCGAGCAGCAGCACCACGAAGAAGGTGCGGTCGTCGAGCCGGAAGCTGATCGGGCCGGGGCTGAACTTGTTGAATTCGCGGCCGATTTCGAACACCTGCCCCACTCCGCCCGGCAAATCGCCGAGGATGATGACGAAACAGAGCACTGCGCCGAGCAGCAGGATGATGGTCTGCACCACGTCGGTCCAGATCACCGCCTCGATGCCGCCGAGCACGGTGTAGAGCGCCACCACGAAGCCGCCGATCAGGATCACCCACGCGATGTGGCAGCCGAACAGCGTCGCCAGCGGAATCGACACCAGATAGAGCACGATCGCCAGCCGCAGCCCCTGAAGCATGACGAAACTCAACGCCGCATAGGCGCGGACGAGGACGCCGTAACGCTCTTCGAGGTATTCGAAGGCGCTGGTCATCCGCCCCTGCCGGAAGAACGGGATGAAGATCACGATCGCCAGCACCGCCGCCGCCGGCATGGCGAGGTTGGACACCGCCTGCCGGTAGTCGAGCACATAGGCCGCCGCCGGCAGCGCCAGAAAGGTGACCGAGCTGATCGAAGTTCCCAGCATGGAGAGTCCCACCGCCCAGCCCGGAAACGAGCGGTTGCCGAGAAAGTATTCCTCGGTGCTGTTGTTCTTCCGGGCGAAATAGATTCCCATCCCCGCCATTCCGGAGAGAAACAGGATCAACGCGACGATATCAGAAGTACGCATGGTTGTTTTCTCGATCTCAGGTTTATTCTTTATGCTTAAGCAGTCGAGCGAGAAATTCGTCAGTCACCTGATCGAACTCCGGATAACTGCCATGGATCGCTTGCGGGAAATTCACGATGCGCTTCGACGCGGACGGAATCGAGTTGAACGCGGCATACACGCTCGACGGCACGCAGGTCGTGTCGATGAACCCGGTCAGCAGCAGACAGTCCGCACGGCGAATCCGCGCGGCGAAAAACGCGCTGTCATAATAAAGCACGGCCTGCGCCACCGCCGGATCGACCGGCTTGCCCGCTTTTTGCTGGATGAACTTCGGCCAGCCGGGCGTCCGCCCGGCGAAAGGCGCGCCGTGATCGCACAATGCCGGTTCGTGGGCGATCACCGCGGTCACGTCGGAATCCAGCCCGCCCGCAACCAATGCCTGGGCGCCGCCCTGGCTGCCGCCGTAGACGATCAGAGTCCGGCCGTCCCAGTCGGGGCGGGTTTTCAGGTAGTCCAGCGCGCGGATCAGCCGCCGGTACATCCCGTTGAAATAGATGTCGTTCCGGCTCTCCGCATGTTCGAACCGATAGTCCTTCATGGTGGTCTGGTAGAGGCGGACATAATCCTCGTGCCTGCCGCCGTTGTCGATGCCGTGGGCGTTCACATCGAGAACCAGCAGCCCCATTCCGGCAAACCGGTACTGCCGGATCGCGCTGCGCACCCCGGCGGCATGCCAGGTGATCATCGCCGGGAACTTCCGCCCCGGCTCTCCGACCGGCCGGGTCAGATAGGCGCGGACCGGGTTGGTTCCCGGGGTGTTCACCGTCACATCGAACACTTCGAACCTGCCGCGGTAAGGCTCCTCCACTTCGAGCGGGACGACCTCCGGTACCATCGGTTCGGAGCGGACCGCCTGCTTCTGCGACTTCCAGAAGGCGTCGAAATCGGCTGGCTCGGAGGCTCCGGGACGAATGGATTCAGGATCGGTCATCGCACCGGCCCGGGCGTAGATTTTCTTGTCCAGAGTGATCCGGAAATCCACCTTGAGCAGGGTGAAGCCGGGGCCGCGCGGCGTAATGCGGAGCGTGACCGGCTCGGCCGCTGAGGTCAATTCACCACTGGCGCCGAGTCCGTGATCGCCGTGCGCATTCCAAAGCAGCTTCTGTCCGGAAACCGGCTTCCCGTCTTTCAGCAGCCGGATGTGGAACTCAACGCTCTCGCCGGAGCGGTAGACCGCCTCCGGGCGATCGGTTTCGGCTTCGATCTTCCAGCCGTCCATGGCAGCGGTGGGCTGATTCCGCATATCATAGGCGGCCCATGCGGCTCCGGCCGCGATCAACGCGACAAGTATGGCGCAGAACTTTCTCATTTCGATTTCTCTTCAATCGGGCTGCACACGACCGGCGGCGTATCCCGTTCCAGGTACGGTCTGAGAAAACCGTAGATCCAGCCGCTCTCGGTACCCACGATCAAGTCGAGCTCCCCGTCGCCGTCAAGGTCGGCCGCGTAGGGCGCCGCATTGTGGTTGGCCAGCCGCTCACCGGCGAGATCGCCCGCGTCGGTCATGACCGGATGATTGCGGTCGGCGGACGTATTGAGCAGAATCCGGCCGTTGATGTTGTCGATGATGAGGTCCGGCTTGCCGTCCTTGTTCCAATCGACGATCTGATTGACGCTGCGGCCCATGCCGCCCGGTTTGGGGGCCATACCGGCAAGCGTCTCGTGATTCCAGATCAGCGAGCGGAAGAAGGGCGCGTCGAACTTGAAAATTCGCTTGCCTTCCTTCAGCCCGAGGGTTCCGTCCGGCCGCCGGTAGCGCTCATAAACCGCAAACCGGTCTTCGTGGTCGTTGACCAGATAATCCGGCAGGCCGTCCCCGTTCCAGTCGAATACGTTCGGGCGGCAGCGGTGAACCGTCAGCAGCTCCCTGCTGCGGGGGCGGTAACGGAATCCGGCCGGAACCGGAGTCCCGCCTTCGAAATCAACGGTGATCAGTTCTCCCGGCGCGAGTTCCGGGTTGGTCCGCGTCCCGATGTTGCGGAAGAACGTATGATCCCCCCGGACTCCGGAAGCGATCAGGTCGGGCAGCCCATCCATGTCCCAGTCCGCGACTTCGATATTCACATATCCCCAGTCGTTTTCGCCCTCCCCCTGGATGGACCCGTTCGGACCGGCGCGCAGAACGATGGGGCGGTCTCCGGCCATGAGTTCCCGCGGATTGCGGTAGACCGGCAGTTCGGCGGTCCCGATATTCTCCCACAGGAGGATGCGCCCGTTCGCGCCCCCGGCGAGGATGTCGAGCCTGCCGTCCCCGTTCCAGTCGAAGGCGACCGGAACGGCGATGCATCCCCCGTTCAGGTGCGGCCGGTCTTCATAGAGATGGACGGGCTGGCGCAGTGCCGGCGCCTCCCCTGGAGCGGCCATGTTGTAAGCGCAGCCGAGCGTGCCGTCTTCCGTGCTGATGAGCATGTCCGGGGAACCGTCGCCATCGAGGTCGCGGAACCGCACGAACGGGAAGACGCCGGGGAATTCCAGCTCATGCCCGTCGAAACTGCGCAATTGGCAGGAATTGCCGAATTTGCCGTCCGGCGACTGCGGGAAATAGTAGAGGGTCGATTTGACTCCGCCGCAGATCAGGTCGGGACGCCCGTCGCCGTCGATATCGGCGAGCGCCCAGGCCAGGTCGTGAAGCTGTTCGCCGAAGTGATTGTAGAGAAGGCCGTCTTTGCCGCGCACTCCGGAAGAGAAGAGATCGGTTCGTTTCGACGAGAAAAGCGGATTTTCCCGGGTCCCGATATTGAAGTGGCAGAACCCGTCGCTGAACACGTCGAGCAGCCCGTCGCCGTTGAAATCATGCAGAATCGCGCTGGAAACCAGCGGCGGGGTCTTCCCGTCGAATTTCAACTTCTTCCAGTCGGCCAGACGCGGCCTGCCGCCGTCATTGACCACTTTCGCATAGGCGCAGAGGTATTTGGAGACAAACACGCACTCCGTTTTTCCGTCGCCGTCGATATCCGCCAGCAGAGGCGGAGCCGTCTGCGCGAAGCGGCCGAATTCGTTCTGTCCACGGTCGATCAGCACCGGCGCCGCGAAACGATCATACCCGTACCGGTCACGCCGGTTTTCGTAGTAGAACAGGCCGTTGGGGAGGTCGCGTCCGCTCTCGGTCTGCCAGCCGCTGACGAAAAAGAGATCCACATCGCCGTCGCCGTCGAAATCGATCGGATCGAAGGCGCCGCGGAAACCGCCGGCGAAAACACCCGGCAAATCCTTGGAACCCACCATCATCGGCGTGCCGCTTCCGGCGAGCGGATATTCCACCGGGAACGCCTGATCGTACCGGCCGACCTTGTCGAAATAGAGCGAATAGGCCGCCGGGAGCGGGCCGGAATGCAGGAAGGTGAGCGTCCCGCTCATCCGGTTCAAAAAGTCGCAATCCAACTGGAAGGGACGGAAATAGCGGTCATCGCCTTTCCGCCCGGGAGAAAACACCACCGGCTTTCCGCTCGCCGGATCAAAGGCCACGAGACGCATGGTCGCGATCGCCTTGCGCCTGGCGGCCAAATCGAGCGAACCAAGCTCTTTTTCGAGGTTAAGTTCGATCTTCACCGGGTTGTTGCGCCATTCCTTGTGAGTCTTGCCCAACGCAAAATTGATCCGGTACGCATCCAGCCCCACCCATTCCGGTGAAGCGGTCGTCGTTTTCGGCCAAACGCCCGGCGCATTTTTCGCCGTGCTTTCCGGAAGCCGGGCGATGGCCTGATCGTGCCAGACATCGTAAATCCGAAAATCGTCGATTTGCCCCGAGAACGTATTCAACCGGCCGTACTGCTGCCGGATCAATCCCTGCGCGTTGCTGCCGACATAGATATCGTAGAGAAACTCGACCGGGCAATCCGGCAGGTCGGCTTTGTCGGTGGAGACGTGGCCCAGTCCTTCCACCGCCAGAAAAAGGTTGCCGGGCTTTTTCCAGGAGACGACGACGGAGCGGAATTCTCCCGGCTTCCACTTCTTCACATCCAGCTTAAGTGTAGTTTCCTTCTTCAGCCGGGTGGAAACGGAAACGATCAATTCGCCGCTGCAATCGTCGATCCTGGCGTCGAGCCGCTGCCCGACGCGATTGCGCATGGCGAAAAGCTGGTCCGCCTCATATTTGTCGCGAGAACCGCCGGGAACCCGGCCCGGGAAAAGCCGCATCAGAATGGTCCCCTCCCCGAAATCGATGTTCCCGGCTGCCGGGTAGCAAAACAGCTGGTCCTGACTCAACCGCAACACGCCATCCCGGACTCCGAGGCGCGCCATCGCTTCCGTCAGAAACGGCTGCGATTCTCCGCGCGAATAGTCCGCCGGGAAACCGGAGTCAAACGTCGCGTGGAACAATAAATTCCGGTCCGTTAATTCCTCCGCCGCGCAAACCGCGGCGGCGAGCGCGAAGAAAAGCGCAAACAGAGAACCTATTTTCTTTTTTTCCTGAATCAACATGCGTTTCTCCAATCTATTTCTCAGGGCTGAAATACGTATTGAAATCATTATACATCAATGGCTTGTATGCATAGGAAACATGCAGATCGCACCACATGGCGTTCATCCCGCCGTCATGTCTCACACTGTACCGGTAGACATACTGGCTGAATGACATGCCGGTCAGATTCCAGACCCCGCTGCTGCGATCGGTATCGCAATCGATAATCAGCAGTTTCCGGGAAGGATTCTTGATGGCTCCGAATTTCCGGAATCCGGTGTTGCGCCGGACCACTCCGTTTACGGTGGTGATGTTGGCGCTGGTCGCCGTATTGGTCCCGTAATTCTGGTAATACTCATAGGCGATCCGGCCGTCGCTCAAGGTTTTGCCGCTGCTCGTGACCTGTTTCTTCTGGGAGGGACACTGCAGGATTTTGTCACTGCTGATCAAATTGGCATCCTGCATGATGACCGGCCAGTTGAAGCCGCGCGGAACATCCCCGCCGGGAACCGGTCCTCCGTCATAGGCGTCCGCATAAAACTGTTCCGCCATCGCCAGCTGCTTCAAATTACTGATGCATTTGGTCCGATAAGAACGCTCCCGGGCCTGGTTAAGGGCGGGCAGCAGAATCGACGCCAGAATCGCAATGATTGCGATCACGACCAAGAGCTCTATCAAGGTGAAATTTCGCCGTTTCGTCATGATCGGACCCTCCTTTTTCGGGATAAACACTGTTCACATATTCGTTCAGGAATTCGAGAATTCGGTTATCTTCGGTCGTCAGCTCGGCGCAGCCCACCCGGCAGTAATCGCCGATCTTCACCCCGCGCATGGCCAGGAACCGTTTGGCCGAACGCGGATACTTGAAATCGACCTGCCGCTGCAGCGCGGTGAGAAACCGCTGCAGCTCCGTCGCCCGCTCCGGCTCGGAATCGAACACGCTGCACAGCTCGGCCAGCACCGGGAGCAGGAAGTTCGCGCTGGTGCCCGAATACCCCGCCCCGCCGTCGCGCAGCGACTCCAGGCAGCTCGTGGTGTTGGCGTTGTAGATCGCCAGCCCGCTGCCCGCGCAGGCGGCGAGCCGCCGCCGGATCGTCTCCGCATCGCAGCAGGTGTCTTTGAGAAACACCAGCTGCCCCGCCGCCCGGTGCGCCAGCATCCCGAGGGTTTCGGTGGAGATCAGCCGGTGGAACGGAACCGGGCACTCGTAAATGCCGAACGGAACTCCGGGGAATTCGCCGAGGATGGCGAGGATGTTCTCCGCCAGCTCCCGGTCGTCGCGCTGTTCCGCCCCCGGAATCTGGCAGAGCGGCAGAACCACGGTGTCGATCCCGGTATCGCGCATTTCGCGGATGGAATCGAGTTTCTCCGCCATGGTCCGGCCCAGCCCGGCGCACGCCGCGGCCGGAAGGCGGCCGCCGAGATGTTCGCGGGTGATCCGCGCCAGCTTGGTCCGCTCCTCGGGTTCGAGCTGGTAGAGTTCGCTGCTCAGGCAGACCGCGAAGATTCCCGCCGACCCGTTTTCCTCGTACCAATCGAGCAGGTGCCGGTACCCGTCGTAATCGACCCGGCCGTCCGCCCGAAACGGCGTCAGCGCCACCGGCCAGACCCCGCGATATTCGTTTGCTTTAATCATAGTATCCTTCATCCTCCGTGTTGTCTGATTCTAATTATGATCGAACCGGCCCCCGATCACAAGAGGAGAACGTTTGCAATAGTTGCTTTCAACTTTGCTTTTTTTGTTTTTATGCTCGATATTTTAACGGATTTACGGAAAAATGCAAACAACTAAGGCAAAATGCGGCTTGATTTCTCCGTCAAACTCGAGTATATTCCCGATATGAACGTGCGCGAACACATCATGGAGCTGGCGAACCGCCTTGAGGAGCCGAAGAATTATTTCGACGGCTGCCGGGGCGGCGCGGTCGAGTCTCCGGACAACATCCTATTCCTCCGCCGCGATCCGTTCCGGCGGATCGACACGTCGCTTGACGCCAACCGCCTTTTCCACCGCCGCTACGCACTGACTTTCAATTTGAAGACGCCGGGGCTGGTCTGCGTCAACGAGAAATCGTTCCCGCTGCCGGAAGGGTACGCCGCGCTGGTCTACCCTTACCAGACGCACCGTTATGTGATCGACCAGCGGGAGTTCTTCTGGCTGGTGATCACCTTCGAGGCGACCGGGCGGGTGCCCGAGCTGATGTACCGGAGCAGCGCGTTCTCGGAGCACATCGAACTCCTTCTCCTCCGGATGCTGGAACTCTACCTGCCGCTCTACGGCTCGTCGCAGCGGACCGGCGGGGAGCGGCTGCAACACTATTTGAGCTGCATCCTGCTCGAACTGGAGGCGGAGGGGGACAGGATCGACGCCGACACCGGGGAGCTTTCCGGCGACCCCAGGGTGCGGCTGTTCGAGAAGATCAACGGCTTCATCCTGAACCACCTGAGTGATTCCGAACTTTCCGCGCGGGAGATTGCCGACGCGCATTTCATTTCGGTTTCGCTGCTTTACACGCTGTTCAACAACCTGGCGGGACACAATCCCGGCGAATACATCCGCAAACTGCGCATCAACCAGGCGCTGAAGCTGCTCGATTCGCGGGAGCTGCTGGTGACGGAGGTGGCGGATCGGACGGGGTTTTCTTCTCCGGCGATTTTCAGCCGCTGCTTCCGGCGCGAGACCGAGCTTTCGCCGAGCGAGTACATCCGCCGCGCCGAGCGGAAGTGACCGGGTCGAAGACCCGTATTCGGCACCGGCACCCTGCCGGTCGGGGGTTTGGGGGCGAAGCGCCCCAACCGCCG
>CAYSZM010000124.1:0-4486 GCA_964435365.1 uncultured Victivallis sp.
AATACAGTGGGGTTTTTTGCAAATGAATTCTTGGGCAAAGCTCAAAAAGTTTTTCTGGTTCTTCGCCAAACTCGCCATCGCGGGAGGCATCGTCGGCTACCTGGTCGCCCGCAATCCGGCCGAAATCGCGCAGGGGTTCCGGTCGTTCGATTACAAATGGCTCGCCCCGGCGCTGGCGGTCTACGCCTCCCACATGCTGGTCTGCTCCTGGCGCTGGCTGCGGCTCACCCGGATGCTCGACGTGGAACTCTCTCCGTTTGAAGCGCTTTCGCTGACCATGCAGGGATATTTCTTTTCGCTGGTCATCCCCGGTGGCGCAATCGGCGGCGACGTGGTCAAAATGGGAGTGCTCTCGAAGCGGTCCAAAGCGGGCAGCAAGATGGAAGGCGCGTTCACCATCCTCATGGACCGCATCATCGGCATGATCGCGCTGTTCACGCTGGCGCTGGCGCTGCTGGTTCCGGCCATTCCGCTGCTGATGAAGGTGGAACTGCCGCAACTCGCGCTCACCGACGCCATGCGGGAAGTGGGCATTATCGGGCTCGCCCTCCTCTGCGTCGCCGGGCTCGGCGCATCGTGCGTGATCTTCTTTCACCGCTGGATCGAGAAAATTCCGCCCTTCGGCAGCCTGATGCACTGGGGCGACCGGATCACCCACGGCATGGTCACCCGCCTGACCGGGGCGACCGACAATTACGCGAAACAGTGGAAAGAACTCTCGGTGCTGACCGTGATCAGCGTCTTTTTCATCCACCTGATGACGGTCGCCGCCTACGCCTGCCTGATGGCCGGGCTGGGGCTGCCGATTCCGGTGCTGACGCTGGTGGCGGCGGTGACCGTCGGCAACATCGCCGGGCTGATTCCGCTCTTTCCGGGCGGCATCGGCGGGCGCGACGTGGTGACCATCACCATCCTCGTGGCGGGCGGAATCGCGGCGGGAGACGCCAAGACCGCACAGCTGCTTTACACCGGCATGGTGCTGTTCTTCAACCTGGTGGGCGGACTCTTTTTCCTGCTTGATCCGGGCCGCAAACATACCGAGGAAATTCTCAAACAGGAAATGGAGGCGGTCAATGAGTGATTCCGCCAAACCGGTTGCGCCCCCGGCCAACCGCTTCCGCAACGCGCTTGACAACGGCGAATTCGTGCTGCTGATCGAGAGCCCGTCGCCGAGCCTCTCGAACGACCCCATCGCCGCCGGGGAGCGGCTCGCCGCCCTCGAAAAAGCGGTGCTCTCGATCGACAGCGTCAACGCCTCGCTGGCAGTGACCGACCGCTATCTCACGCTCGACGCCTGGCGCGCGGTCGAATACGCCAACGCGCTCAGCGAAGAGAATCGCGACCGCCATGTGATTTACCTCTCCGGGCGAAACACCACCGCCGAGGAGATCACCCAGCTCGCCGACGCGGCGGCCAAGAGCCGCCTCTTCAACGTGATCCCGGTGAGCGGCAACGCGATCCCGGGCGACTCGGTCCGCGAGTGCCGCAAACGGATTTTCAACGAAAGCGTCGGCGTGGTCCGCGATCTCGCCGTGCAGAACCGGCCGTTCTTTCTCGGCGGCACGGTCAACCCCTACCAATACACGCCTTACACGCTGACCGGGCAATACTTCAAGCTGGTCCGCAAACTCAACGCCGGAGCGTCGTTCGTCGTCGCCCAGGCGGGATGGGACATGCTCAAGCTCCAGTCGCTGCGCTGGTATTTCACCGGCCGCAGTCTGTACTACCCGATGATCGCGCGGCTGGTGCTGCTGACGCCGAACCTGGTCGAAAAGATCCTGGCCGGGGAGTATCCGGGCATCAATATTTCGCCGGACTTCCGCAAAATCCTCGAAAAGGAGCTGCGTTATTCGCTCAACCAGTTCGAGGCGGCGCAGTACCGGCGGCTCGAACTCCAGGCGGCGGGCTGCCGTCTGCTCGGTTACAGCGGAATCCAGCTCGCCGGTGCGGAGACGCCCGCGCGCGCCAAAATCGCGGCGGAGCGGATCGGCAACGCGCTGCGTGAATTCAACAATTTCGAAAGCTGGATCGAAGAGTACAACTCCTATCTGGCCCGCGCCGAAATGTCGCCGTTCTCCCACAGCTTCTATCTTTACGACCGCACGCTCAGCCGGCCGTATCCGGCGAAGGAACAGCCGGAAGCGCGTGATTTCGGGGAGCCGGAGATTTCGTCCGGTGAAAAATTCCTGTTCCGGCTGCGGAAGTTCCTGTTTCCGCGCGCCGATCTCCGCCGGGCCGACGCCGGGCGGCTGCTGAAAGGCGTATTCGCCTCGTGCCGCGGATGTTCCAACTGCCGATTGCCGAAGACGCAATTCGTCTGCACCGAGGGCTGCCCGAAGCGGCTGGCCAACGGGCCCTGCGGCGGAGTGCGGCCGCACGGGGAGTGCGAAATCGGGTCGGGCGAATGCGTCCACAGCCGGATCGTCCGCCTCGCCTGCTGGAACGGCACCCTGCCGAAGCTGGAGGAGGGCATCCTCGACTCCGGCCGCAACGACTGAACAACAACTCAACCATTGAGGAGACGATAAACCATGGCCGAACTTCTTCCTTTCCACGGCTTGATTCCGACGGTCGAACGCGCCGCGCAGGTGGCGGCGGTTCCGTACGATGTGGTGAACACCCGCGAGGCCGCCGAGCTGGCCAAGGGGAATCCCTATAGCTTCCTCCACGTGTCGCGCCCCGAGATCGATCTCGAATACGGCATCGACCTGCACGACGACAAGGTCTACCGCCAGGCGGGCGAAGCGTTCCGCAAGCTCTGCCGCGAAGTGCCGCTGACCCCCGACGCCGGGAAACACCTCTATCTTTACCGGCTCAAGATGGGCGACCATGTGCAGACCGGGATCATCGGGGCCGCGTCGGCCGCCGAATACACCGCCGGAATCATCAAGAAGCACGAGAAGACCCGGCAGGACAAGGAAGACGACCGCACCCGCCACGTGATGGAGCTGCGCAGCCACACCGGCCCGGCCTTCTTCACCTACCGCGGTCAGAGCGACATCGACGCCATCGTGGAGAAGGAAGCGGCGAAGCAGCCGCTGTTCGACTTCACCGCGCCGGACGGCATCCACCACACGCTGTGGCGGATCGACGAATCGGTGAGCAAGACCCTCGCCACGTTGTTCCGCAAGGAAGTTCCGGTCTTCTACATCGCCGACGGCCACCACCGCAGCGCCGCAGCGGCCCGCACCGCGGCCGAATGCGCGCCGAAGAACCCGAACCACACCGGGGCGGAAGATTACAACTACTTCCTCACCGTGGCGTTCCCCGCCGACCAGCTCCGCATCCTGCCCTACAACCGGGCGGTGCGCACGCTGAACGGGCTGACTCCGGCGGCGTTCCTGATGCAGATCGGCGAGAAATTCAAGATTTCTCCGGCGAATGACGGCGAAGTGGAACACACCGGCGAATTCAAATTCTACATGGCGGAAGAGTGGTACCTCGCCCGTCCGAAATTCGACATCTCGAAACTCGATGTGATCGGGCAGCTCGACGTCAGCATCCTGCAGGACAACGTGCTCGCTCCGCTCCTCGGGGTCGACGACCCGCGCACCAGCAAGGAGATCGACTTCATCGGCGGCATCCGCGGCACGAAGGAGCTCGTGAAACTGGTCGATTCGAAAAACTACGCGATCGCCTTTTCGATGCACGCCACGACGGTCGAGCAGCTGATGGCCATCGCCGACGCGGGCGGGATCATGCCGCCGAAATCGACCTGGTTCGAGCCGAAACTGCGCGACGGACTCGTTTCGCACAACTTCTAGAGAGGCGGGAATATGAGCGGCGAAAAAACCGACTGGCCGGGGAAACTCTCCGACTGGAACGGCTTCCGGCGGCATGACTTCCAAATCGACGGAATCGACTGCATCCTGATCGAGCCGGAAGGTTCTCCGGCGGCGGGGAAGCCGTGGTACTGGCGGGCGCGCTTCTTCGGCGCGTTCCCCTACCCCGATCTGGCCTTGCTGAAACAGGGCTGGCACGTCGCCCACATCGACATCGAAGAGCTCTACGGCTCGCCGGAGTCGAACCGCCGCTTCGACCTGCTCTACGACTTCATGACCGCGCACGGATTCGACACGAAGACGGTCCCGGTCGGCTACAGCCGGGGCGGGCTCGACGTCTACAACTGGGCGCGGAAGAACATCGAAAAGTGCCATTGTCTCTACCTGGACAACCCGGTCTGCGACTTCAAGAGCTGGCCGGGCGGCAAAGGGGCGGGTCCGGGCGACCCGGAAGCGTGGAAACGCTGCCTCGCCGCCTGGGGCTTCACCGAAGCCGAGGCGATGGAGTTCAAGGGCAACCCGGTGGACAACCTCGAAGCGCTGGCGGAATCGGGCCTGCCGATCCTGCACCTCTGCGGCGACGCGGACGAAGTGGTTCCGGCCGAGGAAAACACGATGAAGCTGGAAAAACGGATGCGCGCCCTCGGCGGAAAGTTCAAAGTGATCTACAAACCCGGCGCGCTGCACCACCCGCACTCGCTGGA
>CAYSZM010000124.1:4586-11253 GCA_964435365.1 uncultured Victivallis sp.
GAAAGTTCAAAGTGATCTACAAACCCGGCGCGCTGCACCACCCGCACTCGCTGGAGAACCCGCAGCCGATCCTCGACTTCCTCGCCGAAGCGATGAAGCGCTGAGGGCCGCCGCCCGGCCGGGGTTTTCACCCGGCCGCGGACGGCGACAGGAACGGCGCGGGAGCGCGTTCAGCGGTTTTCCAGATAATCCACGCCTTCGATCTTCCACTCGATCCACTTCTCGTCGGGCATCCAGACGCGGACTTTCCGGCCGCGATACTCCGCCGGGATGGTCAGTTCGGTGCGGTGGCGGTCCCCGGCGTCGGCAAACGGAATCACGTAGCACGACTCGGCGATTTTGCGGCCTTCCAGGGTTTCAACCCGGACGGCGAGAGGAGAACCGGCGAAGCTGTTCTTGGCCGGATTCCAGCGCCAGTCGATGGCGATGCGCCCGGATTCCGGCGCGGTCAGCGTGAAGCTGTAGGGAACGCCGACCGAACTCCGCGTCGTGAAAACACGGTCGGCGGAAAGGCGCATCCGGTTCGGGCTGGAGACGCCTCCCCAGCAGTCGTTTTCGAAGCGGACTTCGGCAACGACCGGGGTCGCGTCGGGAGCCTTGAGCGCAATCCGGCGGGATTCGAAGGGAACGTTGCCGTAGAGCGTCTCCTCGTTCAGCACTTTGCCTCCGGCGGTGCGCAGTTTCACCGTCGCCCGGTCATTGTCGCCCTTGTACTGCCAGTAGCGAAACCGCCGGATGCGGTGGACATCGAGAGTCACCATCCCGTTCGAATCGGGGGTAATCTCATAAATGAAAGGCGCTTCCGAGTTCCCGCGAAGCATTTTCCCGGAGGAGTGGTAGCTGAAGAAGTAGTCGTCCGGCATCATCGGGTTCTCGGCGATTCCGCGGCGCGCCATCTCCGCCAGATAGGGAGCCGTCCAACCGACGCTGTTGTCGCGCGAATTGATCGCGAGCAAATGGCACATCAAAGGATCGATGCCGCCGCGCCAGAGGTAGGGCAGATAGCCGGAGTCCCCGGTGAGCCGGCTGACCAGTCCGCCCGAATAGAGCACCATGCCGGCGCGCCCCTCGTTGGCCGAGCCGTCCATGGTCGGAGCCGCGCTGCGGAGCTCCGGCATCGGGGGCGGATTCCCGTTTTTCGCCCGGAACTCCTTCGCCTCGGCGAGCAGGCGGTCGAGATACTGCCGGTCGCCGGTCACTTCGTAGAGACGGTAGAGGCACAGCGCCGCGATTCCGCCGTAGTAGCTGGAGGAGTCGGAGACTCCGCCCATCGCATACTGCAACTCGAACGCTTTGCGGATTTCCGGCAACCCGCAGAGTTCGTAGATATCGGCGAGGTGAAGCAGCATGCGGTGCCGTTCCCGTCCGCCCTTGTATTGAATCTGCGATTTCTGGATCAGGATCGCCGCCGCGCCGATCGCCTTTTCCAGCGACCTGCGGTCTCCGGTGAGGAGGTAGTGGTCGATCACGCCGGAAAGCCAGAAGTGGCCGGTATGGAAATTGTAGGTGAAATTGCTCCAGGCGTTGTGGGGGTGGACCCCGGATGTCCCGCGCCGGAAGTGGCACTGGTCGACGTCGCGCATGTGCCGCGCATGACGCGCCGCCATGTCGAAATCTTCCGCAAGCCCGGTCTGCAGATACTGCACCCAGAGGTTGCCGACGGCGGCGGTCTCGTGGTTGGCGTAATAGTTCCGCGACCCGAAATCGCCGTAATCGCCGAATCCCTGGAGGAACGGCATGCGGCCGGCCTCGCGGTTGCCTTCGTACACCGACTCGATCAGGCGGGCGGATTTGGGGAATTTCCGCTCCAGTTCCCCCATGGGCAGGAAATCGCCGAAGACTCCGGTCGATGCGACATACGCGGGGTCAGGCTGGAGCAGGGCGTCATGTTCCGGCAACGCTCCGCCGTCCGGGGCGTAGAGGAACTCCATCGTCTCGGAGAACCCGAGCGGAACGTCGAGGTCGGCCACGCCCTCCTCCGGCCACTGATAAAGCTTCAGCGCCTGCGGCGAAACGGAGACTCCGCGCGGGGCCAGCTCCGAGAAATCCCGGATCAGGAGCCCGGTTTTACCGAACTCGAACCGGCCGGAGAGCCGCTTGCCGGGTTCGACCGAACGCTTGCCGTTTTCAATTTCAAGCACGTCCCATTCCGCCTCGCCCTCCCGGGTGTGGCGCTGAACGACCGTGCGGTTCTCACCGGGAACTCCGGGCAGCCGGAGGTAGATCGAGCGGACGCGCTGCATCAGCTGATCGTCAGGCGTGAAATTCCGCTCGAAGCTGTAGGCGACCCGGCAGTACGGCTTCCCGGCTTCGGCGGTGATCCGCAGCTCCCAGGCCAGCAGGGAAGTGCCGCGCAGAAACACGGTGCAGCTCTCCGGGCCGTTCTCCTGAAGCTCGATCAGCTCCGGCTTGCCGCAGTGCTCCCTGCCGTCCGGAGTGACCGCCACGCACCGGAACAAATCCTGATTCGCGTCGAGACGCAGCCGGAGTTTCCCCGTATCGATCAGATAACCGCCGTCGATCGCGGTCGCCAGCGGCGACCGTTTGTCGTTCCGGTCGGCTCCGCCGTATTTGAGGAGGTAATCGCCGTCGGAACCGGCGCGGAAGACCGCCAGCAGCGAGATGACGCTGCCGTCGATCGGGCGGCGGGCCAGGGCCTCGAACTGGGCGGGAACCGGGTTGCCGGAACGGTCGAGAAGGGTGACGCCCGCAAGGTCGAAGAGCTCGCCTTTGGCGAACGGAATGCCTCCGCGCACAACGCTTTCCGGGCCGGAGACGCCGACGGCTTTCAGCCGGATTTCGCCCTGTTTGGTCTGTTTGCCGATTTTGAGTCCGGGGTAGCGCGTCATCGGCAGCGTCTCGTCGACCCGGAACCGGAAACGCGAATCCCGAACCGGGGTGTACTCGCGCGGAGTTTCGGTGTCCTGCTCCAGCTGGACGGCGTCGATGTTGACCGGGGTGGACCCGATGTTGCGGACGACCGCGCGATAGAGGGCGAGTTCTCCCCCCGCCACCCGCTTTTCCGGGCGTTTCCCGGTGACGAAGAAGCGCTGCCAGTCGGCTCCGGGCTTGACCGTCGCGGTATAGCGCGTGGCGATGCCGCTGCCGTGGTGTTCGAGCAGGACGGGCTGGAGTTCCAGCTGAAGTTCGCCCGGCCCGGCGGCGTGGATCGAGAAGGCAGAGCCGTGACCGACCTTGTCGAATCCGCACCAGGTGTAAAACCCGCCCGGCTCAAGCCGCAATGAGCGCTTCCCGTCGAACGCCTTGCCGGTGTCGGCCGCATACCCTTTCCCGGCGCGTTCCGCCAGATAGTCGCCGAACAGGTCGTAGTTCGGGCGCGGTTCCGGGCAAGTTTCGAATCCGGGGTCGGGCAGCAGATTGACCACCGGCCCGGTATCGTCCAGCCCGGTGATGGCGATCGACTTGACGGTCACCGGGGCCGAGACGCGGAACACCAGTCCTTCGAATTTCGCCAGATCGTGGAACGGTGCGAATTTCTCGATCGGGATGATGATTTTGAGCGTCCCGCCCTTGGAGGCTTCCGCCGGGACGGCTTCGACCGTCCGGTTGCGCTTGCCGTAACTCAGCCAGTCGACGGCGAAGGGGGTGCGGTCGGCGACCTCGATTTCCAGCCTGGCGTTGGCGCCGTCGCCGCGCAGCATCATGGAGTCGGCGTCGCCCCACATCAGCTGAACCTCCCCTTCGGGCAGAAGCTGAATCTGGCGGCCGCCGGCAATGATGTTGAGCCGTGCGGCATTCCATTCACGGAAGCGCCAGGGGACTACTTCCGCGCCGTACCGGACGGCGGTGCCGTAACCGGCGTTCCACGCGGCGTTGGAGCCGTCCGCGGCGAGCTGCCGGGTTTCCAATTGGAGGTTCCGGAATTCGGCCGAGGCGGTATTGCCGTAGCCGGTCGCCGAATCGATGCCCAGCGTGACCGAATAGACGTTTTCCGGAATCCGCAGCGAAACGCTGTATTTCCCGAAGTCGGTCGCCTCCGCCGTCTGGATGCGGACGGACCGGGTATAGACGGCATTGTCCCGCGTCTTGTAGCCGATGCTGAGGCCGACGACTCCGGCGCGGCTGGCCGACAGCTGGCGGATGTCGCCGGAGAAGGTCAGCTCCCTGCCGAGGAACTCCCGGACCTCCTTCGCTCCCGAATAGCGCTTGACCAGGGACTGATTGGTTTTCCCGGCATCCTCGTCGTTCAGCTTGAGGACCCCGTCGCGGATTTCCCGCACCGCGAATTTGGCGTCGCGGTTGGCGAGCTCCCAGTCGGCGGTATCGATTCCGGCGAGCAGGAAGGGAAGCAGCGCCGTCGCCGTCAAAAACAGTTTTCTCATAATGCTTCGACCGTTCCCCAGAAAATTTTTCCATCGCGGGTTCCGGCGGTCAGGTGCCCGTTCGGCACGTTGCTGAGAACGTTGACGCCGGCGAGGTCTCCGACATGGCCGTCGAGGAAGACTACGTTCGCCCGGTTGTCGTGGCGGGATATCCCGGCCTGCGACACCATCGGGCGGTGATTGCTGTCGGTGCCGGTAATCCGGCAGGAATTGCTCTCGCCGAGCGGAACCGGCTTGGTGTCGATGTAAACGCAGACTTGCGAGGCGAACTTGAAGCGATTCGCCTTTTTGCGGGACAGGTCGGAGTTCTGGCCGTAACTGCTCTGGATCGACGACGGGTCCAGCCGGTAAATCTGGTCGCGGTCGAGCGGGCACTCGAAGACGGCGACCCGGTAATCGCCCGATTTCCCGGTCACGCTGACCAGCTTGGAGGGGATGAGTCCGACGTCGACATTCGTCTTGACCCACATCCGGGTGCTGCTGCCGGAGTGGGGCTGAATGATCCCGGCGTTGGAATCCACATAAATCGCGGTGTACGTCCCGATCTGTTTGAGGTTGCTCTTGCATCCGCTGTTGCGGGCGGTGTTGCGGGCCCTGTTCAGGGCCGGGAGCAGCATGCTGGCCAGAATCGCGATGATGGCAATCACGACCAGAAGCTCAATCAGCGTAAAGTTTCGATGTCTCATTGTGCAATCCTCAGTTGTTATGTTTGATCGGGAAGGAGTTTCGTTCCAGGATGCCGACCGGCAGAAGCTGAACCCGTTCCGCCAGGCTCGCCCGTCCGTGCATATGGTCCCACAGCGAAGCGACGGCGAGATCGGCGAGTTTTCCGGAATCGACCTTGACGGTGGTGATACCGGGGTCGGCGATGCCGGAGAAGCCGAATCCGCCGAATCCGGCCAGTTTGAAGTCCTGTGGAACCTCATAGCCGTGTTTATGGAGCACGTGGAGAACCTTCACCGCGGTGTAGTCGCACGAGCAGAAAAACGTTCCGCCCAGCGCTTTTGGGGTGAGATGCGGTTCCAGCGCCCGGGAAATCAAAGGATGGTGATCCACCCGGAAGGGGCCGATGCTGTGAAAATTGTCGTAGGAAATGTTCTGGCCGTAATTGATGTAAGTCACCTCCAGTCCCAGGCTCGCGGCCGCTTTGCGGAAGCCGGCCAGCCTCCAGCGATGCAGCACCTGGTGTTCATGATAGACAAAAAAGAGCGGGCCGCCCTGTTCGGCCGCATTCTGCAGCAGCGTCCGGAATCCGCTTTCGACATCGGGGGAGACGACCGGGAGCTCGGTCTCCTCCGGGTTCCCGTCCACGATCACCACGCTGGGGGCGATCTGGCGGAAAAAGCCCAGGTCCTCGAAGTAGTCCTGATAGTTGCCGTCGATCACCAGCCCGTCGAATTTGAGCTTGCTCATCAGGTGAATCAGTTCGTCCGGGGTATGGCCGACGCGGGTGAATATCTGGAATTCCAGGTCGTGTTCGCGCACCGCGTTTTCCGTCGAGTAGATGATATCGGTGTAGTAGTGGTCGATCAGGTCGAGCCGCAGCGCCCGCGACCAATGGTTGACCAAACAGATGGCGTTATGGAGAATTCCGCTGCCCGGCCCTTTGATGAAGGTGCCCTTCCCCTGGTGGCTGACCAGAAGGTTCTCTTCGATCATCGACCGGACCGCCTTGCGGACCGAGGTGCGCGAGACGTTGAATTTTTCGCAGAGAAGGTTCTCCGAATAGATGGCGTCGCCGATCTTCAACTCTCCGGAAGCGATCTTCCCTTTCAGAAAATTGGCGATTTGCAGGTACAACTTGTCTTTTGCCATAACTTATATCTTTTTTTGTTTATATTTTCAATACATATATTATGAATTACAAAATAAATAAAAACAAGTCGGCTTCGAACTTTTTTCCGCTTTTTCTGTTTTCCCGGAATGGCGGCGGCGGAATCAAGGCGGTTAAATCGCACCTTCGAACCGGCTTCCGGGGCCATTGATTCGCCCCGGTTTCGAAATTCCGGATTCCTGATTGAAAATAATCCACGATTTTGTGTTGAATCCTCTGGAAAAATCGAAAAGTACGCATTATGTTGTATGATGTAAAGTTTTTTTCGTATTTTTGCCAGAGGAGTGTCTCATGTTCAATAAATCCAGCCTCAAATTTCTCAGCGAATTCATGAATGCGTCCAGTCCCTCGGGGTTCGAGGAAGAGGCCGCCAAAGTATTCCGCACCTATCTTGCCGGCTTCTGCGCGGAGGTCAAAACCGACGTGCTCGGCAACACCATGGGCGTGCTGAATCCCGGCGCGCCGCTCCGGGTCATGCTCGCCGGACATT
>CAYSZM010000125.1:0-10911 GCA_964435365.1 uncultured Victivallis sp.
GTGCCGGTGCCGGGTACTTAGATCCGCATCAAATGCTGCGCATTTGGTGCTCCGATTAAGAAATTCGGGAGGTTGTTCGAGGTTCCGGAGGGCGCAAAATACCGCTCCGTCGGCACCTCTCGCCCCTTTTGTGGGGCGAGAGGGCACTCCTCCGCCTGTTTTTGCAGGAAGTTGGTTGGCGCGGTGCAAGACCGTTGCGGGAACGACCCGGTAGCTCTGCTTGCGTGGAGATCTTTGCAGGGGCTTGGCAGGCCATTATTTAGGATAGCTCATGGACCCTCGCTGGAGGTTCTCGGCGGTCTGGCGCGAGTTCGTTTTCGCGGGTCGTGCATGGCCAGGGGCCCGCAAAGCCGCACGCCAGGCATGACCCACAAAAACGAACTCGCCTCAACCGGCCAAAAATGTTCCGCAAGCCTGCCAAGCCCGGTTAAAGGTCTCCACATGAGCAGAACGGCCAAGCCGTTATTGCAACGGTCTTACGGTTAGTTCTCAATCCTCCTGCAAAAACAGGCGGAGGAGTGCCCTCTCGCCCCACAAAAGGGGCGAGAGGTGCCGACGGAGCGGTATTTTGCGCCCTCCGGAACCTTGCATTACCCCCCGAATTTCTTAATCGGAGCAACAAATGCGCAGCATTTGATGCGAATCTCAAGTACCCGGCACCGGCACCCTGCCGGTCTGGGGGAGGTTCGGAGGGGGGCGAAGCGCCCCCTCTGATTCCCACGACCAAGGAGATAAAAAAGGGTCAGTTGACGAGGGAGGCTTTGCGCAAGAGTTCGAGCAGATGCCTGAGCCGGAGGGCGGGGGGATTCGCATAACTGATGACGGGTTGCTTGCCGTTGATGCGGAAGATGGTGCCCCCGGGATTCCGCAAAGTGACGCGGCCGTCGGCGACGGTAAATATCTCATATCCGGCGCGGGCGGCGAGGATGCGCAGCCGCACGACTTCGAGCAGATTTTTCACCGGTTCCGGCAGGGGGCCGAAACGGTCGCGCAGTTCTTCCGAATAGGCGGCGAGCGCGGCTTCGTCTTCCAGCCCGGCCAGCCGCCGGTAGGCGTCGAGGCGGAGCCGGTCGCCGCCGATGTAGTCGGGGGGGATGGACGCCGCGAGCTGTCCGGTGGGAGCGTTGAGGGTGAAACTGACGAAATCGATGCCGATTTCGACTTCCGGCAGGAGTTCGCGCTGTTCGCCGCAGAGGCTGGCTACTTCCTGTTTCAGGAGTTGACAATAGAGGTCGAAGCCGATGGTGTTGAGGTGGCCGGACTGTTCGCTGCCGAGCAGGTTGCCGGAGCCGCGGATTTCGAGGTCGCGCAATGCGAGCTGGAAACCGGCGCCAAGGGTGGAGCAGCGCCGGATGGCGGCGAGACGTTTTCTGGCGTCGGTACTGACCAGCTGACTTTTCGGCAGCAGGAGATAGGCGTAGGCCTGATGCTTCCAGCGCCCGACCCGGCCGCGGAGCTGATAGAGTTCGGCCAGCCCGAAGCGGTCGGAGCGTTCGATGAGGATGGTGTTCGCGTTGGGCACGTCGAGGCCGGATTCGACGATGGTGCTGCACACCAGACAGTCGACTTCGCCTTCGAGGAAGCGGGTCATCACCTCTTCGAGCTCATGCTCGTGCATCTGGCCGTGGGCGACGGCGAAGCGGGCTTCGGGAACCAGTTCGCGCAGATGTTTCGCGGTATCCTCGATGGTGCGGACCCGGTTGTGGAGGTAATAGACCTGGCCGCCGCGGGCGAGTTCGGCGCGGATCGCCTGCTCGATAAGCGGATCTTCCTCGGGGGCGATGACGGTTTTGACCGGCAGCCGCAGTTTGGGGGCGGTCATCAGGGTCGAGAGGTCGCGGGCGCCCGCCATGGCGAGGTAGAGGGTGCGCGGAATGGGCGTGGCGGACATGGTCAGCACATCGACTTCGGCGCGGAAACGGCGCAGCCGCTCCTTGTGCTTCACGCCGAAACGCTGTTCCTCGTCGATCACCACCAGCCCGAGGTTCTGGAAATGGAGTTCGGGGTTGCACAGCCGGTGGGTTCCGATCAGGATGTCGATGCCGCCGGAGGAGAGGCGGCGCAAAATGTCGCTCTGCTCGGACCCGGTGCGGAAACGGCTGAGGACTTCGATGGTGAACGGGTACTCCGCGAACCGTTCGCGGAAGCTGTTGAAATGCTGCTGGGCGAGCACGGTGGTCGGAGCGAGCACCGCCACCTGGAATCCGGCTTCGACCGCTTTGAATGCGGCGCGCATGGCGATTTCGGTTTTCCCGTAGCCGACGTCGCCGCAGAGCAGCCGGTCCATCGGGCGCGCCGACTCCATATCGGAGAAAACTTCGCCGGTCGAACGCCGCTGGTCCGGCGTGTCGCTGAACGGGAATGCCCGGACGAAGGCGCGGCACTCGCCGCCGTCTTTGGGGAAGGCGATGCCGGGGGCCGACTGACGCATTGCCTGGAGCCGCAGCATGTCGGCGGCGTAGGAGCGCACGCCGTGGCGCGCCGACTCCTTGTCGCGGCTCCATTTCGACCCGCCGACGGCGTGGAGGTTGACTTTGCCGGGGCTGCCGAGATAGCGGCTGACTTTGTGGGCCTGGAGCAGCGGGACATAAATCAATTGCCCGTCCCGGTATTCGAGCACCAGTACTTCGCGTTCGATGCCGCGGGTGGAGAGCGTTTTAAAGCCGCGGAAGATGCCGATTCCGTGGTCGAGGTGGACGGCGTAGTCGCCGTAGTCGAGGTCGGCGAGCGAAAATTCCGGCACCCGGATCGGTTCCGGCGCGGTCTCTTCCTTCGCCCCGGCGGCCTCTTCGTATTCGAGTTCGTGGGGATCGCGCCGATAGCCGCAGCCGACCAGTTCGCGTTCGGTGACGACCAGCAGTTTTTCATCGGGAAGCAGGACGCCGCAGCCCAGCCGGGCGACCTCGAAGGACAGGTTCGGGTCTTCTTCGATGCCGAGACGGCGGCAGTACGCTTTGAGCGGCGGCAGGTTTTCCTCGTGGGGGGCGACGAGGACGACTTCGTATTCCGAAGCTAACATATGGCGCAGATATTCACCGAGGATTTCGCGGGTGACGCGCCCGGCGGTGTCGCGGGCTTCCGGAGCGAGGCCGTTCTCCTCCTCGGTTCCCGGCGACGGCAGCGGCGGCTCGAATTCGGAGAGCGGCGCATCGGGGTGGAAGGCGCTTTCGGCGCTGTCGTAAAAAGCGAACGCTCTGCCTTCGGCGGCGCGGGCGGCGGTGATGGCGGCGAGCCGTGCGGCGGCGGTTTCACCGGAATACTTCTCCAGCCGTTCCCGTCCGGCGGCGGGATAGACCGAGAGCAGCCGGTAGTCGGTTCCGGCGAGATAATCGAAGAAGTCGGCCTCGGCCGCGCCTCCGGCGGTGATTCCGGCGCGTCCGATCACCCGGTATTCGTCGAGGGTGCCGGTCGAGCGCTGGGTTTCAGGGGTGAATTTCCGCAGCGAATCGATCTCGTCGCCGAAGAACTCCACCCGGCAGGGGAAGTCGTGCGCCGGGCTGAAGAGGTCGACGATGCCGCCGCGGCGGGCGAATTCGCCGGAGACGGTCGCCTCGTACTCGTCGTCATAGTCGAGCTTGACCAATTTTTCCAGCAGTTCCGCCGGGGAGATGGCCAGCCCGGGGCGCAGGATCAGCGCGGATTCGCGGGTTTCCGCCGGTTTCGG
The DNA here is from genome assembly GCA_964435365.1 of uncultured Victivallis sp. Classification (GTDB taxonomy): domain Bacteria; phylum Verrucomicrobiota; class Lentisphaeria; order Victivallales; family Victivallaceae; genus Victivallis. The sequence continues at coordinate 3,665 of CAYSZM010000125.1, forward strand.
GGCCGGTGCGGTCAGCGCGTGGACGCTGCCGATGATGAGGTCGAAGGGTTCGGTGAGGGCAGCGTTGAGCGCCCGGGCCCGGCGGGTTTCGCCTCCCGGGAACAGCAGCTTGCCGCGCCCGCATTCGGGGATGGAGAGGATGCGAAGCCCGATTCCGGTCAGTGCCGCCAGCGTGTCGCATTCGGCCGCCGCGCGGTCGGCGAGGCGGACGTCGGGGAACGTCGCCACCAGCGGTTTTTCGCCGATCTGAGCCGCCCGGATCAGCAGAAAGGCGATGCTGCCCGGATCGACGCCGCCGCGGTTGATTTCGCGGATTGTATCGTTTTTCAGGCTTTTTTTTAGCTTTTTTTGCCAAATTTTCATTTCAAAGACTTGATTTTCATTGGCGAAATTATATCTTGGTAAGTTTATGGAAACGCCTTTTATTGAGCGTTTCATGAATTGTGCCTTTCCGGTGGATCGTGATCCGTATGTTATTATTATAGGCCGGAAAGTCGTTTTTTACAGCGGCAAAGGCATGATTTTTCCGTATTTTTCTAAAATATTTTCATCAGTCCCGCATTGTGGAAAGGCGAATCTGTCGAATCGTTTTCCCGGGCGGAGGAATTGGGGACCCCATTATGCCAGTCAAAAAGAGTGTGTCGGGCCTCGGGAAAGGCCGGACGGAGGAGGAGCAATCCGTCGACCTCGAGGAAGAAGAAACCAACTTTCAACTTTCCGCCATAAGAGGACGGATGGCCGGAGTACCGGACGAGTTCGCCGAGGATGAGGAAGAGGAGGGCGAAAGCGAAGCGCTTTCCGCCGACCCCCGTCCGAAGGGCAAACTGCTGATTCGCAAGGTCGAAGCGCCTCCCACCAAGTTTCTGCCCAAAGGTGCTGTCGCCGTGCCCCGTAATCCGGTCGAATCCGATGCGGAAGAGGAAGAGTCGTTAGAGGATTCGGTTCCCGACCAGGTGCGGGTCCGCCGCAAGGCGGTCGACCCGGCGGCTTCGGCCGCGCGGCCCCGGACCAAGCAGGAGAAGGAATCGGCCCGCAAGATCGCGCTCGATTCCAAGGTCGTCGCCGGCGCCAAGAACGACACGATGAAGGTCTACATGGGCGAGATCGCCCGGATTCCGCTGGTCAACAAGAAGGAAGAGGCCGAGCTGGCCGACGCCATTCACGGGTTCGACGAGGACCGCCACGACGATGCGCGTTCGACGCTGATCAAGGCGAATTTGCGTCTGGTGGTCAAGATCGCCCACGACTTCAAGGGGCTCGGGCTGCCGCTGCTCGACCTGATCAGCGAAGGCAACATCGGGCTGATGCGCGCGGTGGAGAAGTTCGACCCGGCCAAGGGCGCGAAATTCTCCAGCTACGCCGCGTGGTGGATCAAGCAGTCGATGCGCCGCGCGCTGGCCAACCAGAGCCGGACGATCCGCATCCCGGTGCAGTCGGCGGGCAAGATCAACAAGATCAAGTCGGTCCGCATGAAACTGACCGAGGAACTCGGGCGCGAACCTTCCGACGCGGAGATCGCCGAGCATCTCGATTTCAGCGAACGCACGGTGGCCGGGCTGCGGCTGGCCGACCTGCGCACGTTTTCGCTGCACGACCCGATCCAGCAGGGCGAAGAGGGCGAGTTCCAGGACATCATTCCGGACCGCCACGCGATGACGCCGGACCAGATTCTCGGCGACGTCGAGTCGGTCTTCCGGCTGATGGACCTCCTGGAGAAGCTCGAAGAGCGCGAACGCCGCATTCTCGAGATGCGCTTCGGCCTGCGCGGCAACCGCCCGCTGACGCTCGAAGAGGTCAGCCAGGAGATTGGGCGTACCCGCGAGCGCGTCCGCCAGATTCAGAACCAGGCGCTTTCGAAGCTCAAGCAGCTTCTGGTGGACGAAGCCGGTTTCGCCGCCGACTGACATATTTTCCACACGATTCCGTCGCCGTTCTCCCTCGGGAGAGCGGCGTTTTTTTTGTGCCGATGCGGAAATCCTGCATTTTTGCTGTTGAATGTTTCGGATTTTCATGTATAATAACCTTGGAGAGTGGAGGTGCCGCAACCGTAAGAAGAGGGGAGGAACCCAGAATGACAGAACCGATCATCGAAGAGAAGGCGGAATTCCAGGTATTGGCGATGAGTCGCGAGTTTCATCTGGAAAGCTGTATGGCGGAGATCCCGAAGTTCTGGACTTGGTACCGGGAGAGCGGGTACGGGAAGATCGTGCCGGGGACATTCGGCGTCTGCCATTCGTTTCAGCCGGGCAAGGAGACTTTTGAGTATGCGATCGGCGCTCCCTACGATGGAAAAGGTTCGGTTCCGGCTGACTTCAAAGTGCTGACGATTCCGGAGCAGACCTGGGCGGTGTTCCGCTGTGTCGGCCCGGCGGTGACGTCGATCCAGAAAATGTGGAAGCGCATCTACGGCCAGTGGATTTTCAACAGCGGTTACGAGAAGCTCACCAATTTCGACATCGAGCAATACACGGAGGGGGATCTCTCCAGCCTGAGCTACGAGGCGTTTCTCTGGATTCCGGTGAAAAAAAAGTCTCCGGTTCCGCAGTTTACCGTCAGGCTCAATTCGCTCGATGCGGACGACTTCATCCAGCTGTTTGAAAGCGTCGGCTGGACTCCGCCGGGGCGCGATCAGGTGGAGGCGGCGCTGAAGCACTCGCTCGCGCTGTTTTCGATCTATGAACACGGGCACCTGATCGGCATGGGGCGCCTGCTCGGCGATTCCGGAATGTCGTTTTTCCTGAAAGACATCGCGATTCTGCCGGAGTGTCAGCGGCGCGGAGCGGGGACGTTTCTGCTCCACGCGGTTTTGGACTACATCGGCAGCAGCCTGCCCAAGGGGTGGTATGCCGGTCTGGAACTCCTCTCCACGCCGGGCGGAGAGGAGTTCTACAAGAAACTGGGATTCCAAGAACTGCCGAACAAATACCTCAGCGCGGGCCTGATCCGCATGGTCGAAGGCTCCGCCCGGTTCGGCAAACAGTAAGCGGCGTTCCCGGGAGGGCTTATCTGGGTAGATCGGCCGACAGCGGTTTTCCGTTGTGGCCGATCGCATCCGGATAAAGTCTTATGAGTTCGTCGAAACAGGCTACGGCTTCCGCATGACGGTCGTTCTTCTCCAACAGGCTGCCGAGAATGAAGCGGGCGTAGGCGCCGACCTGCACGCCGTCGAAATACCAGCAGTCGGAATAGTCCCGGATGACCTGCTTCAAGAGTTCGATCTGCGGTTCGCCGGAACTGATCTGGGCCAGATAAAGCATGGCGCAGCCGGTCCGGTTCGCTTTGGGGAACTTCTGCTCTAACGTCAGCGCAACGGCTTTCTGATCGTCGCCGTTTTTGGCGCCCCAGCTCTGGTAGAGTTTTTCGATCTGTTCGAGTTCTTCGGGCTTGTAATTCTTCAGATCCTCCCGTCCCCGGAGCCGGGCCTGGTTCCGCAGTTTCAGCACCTGCTGGCGCTGCATTTCCTGATCGATTAAGGGTTTGAGCTTTTGTTCGAGGGTGTCCAGCCGCTTTTCCAGCCGGTCGACTTTCTCTTCGAGGGTTTCCGCCCAAAGCGCGGTGCAGCAGAGCATCAATGCCGACATCAAGTACAGCTTCTTCATCGGTCGTCCTCCTTTTGCTTTCGGGCGGAGAATATCTTGCCGCCGCAGCTTTATAATAGCATTGGATGCGGAAGAATGCAAGGAATCCCCGGGAAGCGAACCCGCGGGGCGGACTGCCGGCGCCGGATTACTGCTTCTGCTTCGGGCGGAGTTTGTTGATCTGGTCGCGAAGGTCGGCGGCGCGTTCGAATTCGAGCGCTTCCGCCGCCGCGCGCATGTCGCCGGTCAGCTCCTGGATCAGCGCCTCGAGATCGGTTTCGGAGAGGCCGAGTTCGCCGATGTCGGTGGCGTCGGTGAACATGGTCCCGGCCAGCTTCGGCATCCTGCTCTTCTTCTTCTCGTCCGCATTGGGCGCGACGATTTCGCCGATAGTGAAGTTGCGCCCTTTTTTGATCGTCTCGGGGATGATGCCGTGTTCCTCGTTGTAAGCCGCCTGACGGGTTCTTCTCGCGTTGGTCTGGTCGAGCAGCCGCTGCATGCTCGGCGTCACGTTGTCGGCGTAGAGGATGGCGCGCCCGGCCTTGTTCCGCGCCGCGCGTCCGGCGGTCTGCACCAGCGAGCGTTCCGAACGGAGGAAGCCCTCCTTGTCGGCGTCGAGGATCGCCACCACCGCCACTTCCGGCAGGTCGATGCCTTCGCGCAGCAGGTTGATGCCGATGACGCAGTCGTAGCCGCCTTCGCGCAGCTTGTTCAGCACCCGGACCCGTTCCAGCGCGTCGAGTTCGCTGTGCAAATAGGCGGCGCGGATGCCGAGTTCGGCGAGGTAATCGGCCAGTCGCTCCGAGGATTTCTTGGTCAGCGTGGTGACCAAAACCCGTTCGCCCGCCGCGGTCGCCTTGCGGATTTCGGCGATCACGTCGTCCACCTGGCCTTCGAGCGGGCGGATTTCGATCACCGGGTCGAGCAGCCCGGTGGGGCGGACGATCAGCTCGACCGGCGCGCCGGAACGGGCGAGCTCGTATTCGGAGGGCGTCGCCGAGACGAAAATCGTGTCTCCGCTCAACTGTTCGAACTCCTCGAACTGGAGCGGCCGGTTCTCCAGCGCCGACGGCAGCCGGAACCCGTGGTCCACCAGCACCTGCTTGCGGTTGCGGTCGGCCCGGTACATCGCCTGGAGCTGCGGCAGCGTCACGTGCGATTCGTCGATGACGGTGAGGAAGTCGCGCGGGAAGAAGTCTAGCAGGCAGTACGGCCGCGTCCCCGGACGGCGGTTGGCCAGGTGCATCGAGTAATTCTCGATTCCGCTGCAATAGCCGATCTCCTTCATCATTTCGAGGTCGTAGCTCACCCGCTGGTAGAGCCGCTGCGCTTCGACCAGCAGGTTGTTCTTCTCGAACCAGGCGACCCGCTCGGCCATTTCGGAAAGGATCGCGTCGGAAGCGCTTTGAATCCGCTCCGGCGGCAGCACGAAGTGTTTGCAGGGGAACATGGTGACGAATTTCGGGCGGGTCTTCACCTTCCCGGTGACCACTTCGCGCCGCTCGATCGATTCGACCTCGTCGCCGAAGAACGCGACCCGGATGAATTCGTCGCGCTGCGGCTCGTAGATGTCGATCACGTCGCCGCGCACCCGGAATTCGCCCTTCTCGGGGGAGCTGTCGTTGCGGGAGTACTGGATGTCCACCAGCCGCCGCAGCAGCTCGTCGCGCCCGGTGGTGTCGCCGATTTCGATCCGCACGCACATGTCGGCGTAGTCGTCCGGCGAGCCCAAGCCGTAGATGCACGAGACGCTGGCCACCACGATCACGTCGCGCCGTTCGACCAGGCTCGACGTCGCCGCCAGCCGCAGTTTTTCGATGTTCTCGTTGATCGAGGCGTCTTTGGCGATGTAGGTGTCGGTCTGCGGAATGTACGATTCCGGCAGGTAGTAGTCGTAGTAGCTGATGAAGTATTCGACCGCGTTTTGGGGGAAGAACGCCTTGAATTCGCTGTAGAGCTGCGCCGCCAGCGTCTTGTTGTGCGACAGCACCAGCACCGGCCGGTCGAGCTGCGCGATCGCGTTGGCCAGCGTGAAGGTCTTCCCGGACCCGGTCACGCCGAGCAGCGTCTGGTAGCGCCGGTGGTCGCGCAGGTTCTTCAACATCTGCGCGATCGCCTGCGGCTGGTCTCCCGCCGGTTGGTACGGCGCGTGTAATTGAAACAGACTCATATCGGCGATCCCGTGTTTGAAACAGGATGCGAAGGGCGGAATTCCGCCCTTCTTCCTTTACTCCGGCTTGGTGAACACCGCCGGGCGGATGTATACCAGGTCGGCCAGATTTCCGTCGAACGGTTTTGCTTTCGCCAGCGCCAGCGCTTCCGGCTTGATCGAGCTGAAGGGTTCGAGCTGCGCCAGAATTCTCTCCGGCAGCAGCAGGGCGAGCGCGGACTGTTCGGCTTCGAGCGCGATCAGGTGTTCGCACTCGTAGTCGGCGAAGAACGCCGCCGCCTGTTCGGCGTTGAGCACCTCTTCCTTCCCGGTCGGCACCGCTTCGCCGCCGGAAATTTTGAGCTCGAAAAAGATCAGTTCTTTGTTGCGTCCGTCGAATAAGGCGGCGATGCGGTCGCCCTCGTTCGCCGCTTCGCCGAGGTTGGCGGCCAGCGCGGCGGCGGTGGGGACGCAACGGGTTTCGATGCCCGTTTTGCCGTAGGTCCAGCCGTTGACCAGCGCCGCCGCGAGACGCATCCCGGTGAAGCTGCCGGGGCCGGAGCCGACCGTCCAGCGCTTCACGTCACCGAGCGCGGCTCCGGTCTTCTCCAGTTCCGCGGCGACCCAGCCGGCGAGCTGCGCCGACTCGCGGCCGCGCATCGGCCGCACTTCCGAGGCGATCACGGTTTCTCCGTCGAGGAGCGCGAACGCGGCCTCGCGCCCCGAAAGGTCGAGCGCCGCCGAATAGTTCCGGTTCATAATGCCTTGCCTTCTCCGAGGATCTGGTCGCAGAGCTGCTCGGAACTCAGCCGGTTGCGGACATAATTGACTTTCCCGCCCGAAACGACCACTTCGGCCGGCATGGCGCGGAGGTTGTAGACTCCGCCCATCGAGTAGCAGTACGCCCCGGCGTTGCCGATGGCGAGGATGTCGTATTCGCGGATCTCCGGCAGCTCGCGCTGTTCGGCGAAGCGGTCTCCGGTTTCGCAGATGTTGCCGCAGACGTCGTAGACCTGCGGTTTCCCGTCCGGATTGCTGAGGTTCCAGATCTGGTGGTAGGCGTCGTAGAGCATCGGCCGGATCAGCTGCGGGAACCCGGAGTCGCACCCGGCGATCACCCGCGTCCGGTTGTGCTTGATCGTGTTCACTTCGGTGAGCAGGGTGCCCGCCTCGGCGAAGATGTATTTGCCCGGCTCGAAGTACATGGCGAGCCGACGGCCGTAGCGCCCGATGAAGGCTTCGAAGCGGCGGGCGATTTCGGCGCCCATCGCCACGTAGTCGACCCGCTCCTCGCCCGGCTTGTAGGGGACCTTGAAGCCGCCGCCGAAGTCGAGAAACTCGAGGTCGGGGAAGTTTTCCGGCGTGGCGATCGCCATTAAGTTCTCCATCGAACGGTAGACCGATTCGGTTTTCTGGAGTCCGCTGCCGGTGTGCTCGTGGAGTCCGATCACTTTGAGTTTGCCCTCGCGCACGATCTCCTTCACCTCTTCGACCGCGTCGAGCAGGATGCCGAACTTGGT
>CAYSZM010000126.1:0-10863 GCA_964435365.1 uncultured Victivallis sp.
GGCTCTACCCCGGCATGACCGACGAGAAGCTCGACTACATGATCGAATGCATCCGATATTGCTGCAACGACAACCGTGGAGTCTGAATATGAACGACGCAACTTTCGACCGTCTGGTGATTCTGGAACTGGCCAACAATCATATGGGGGACGTGGAGCACGGACTGCATGTGATCCGGAGCTTCGGAGGATTGATCCGCGAGTTTCCCGAGTTCCGCTTTGCGTTCAAATTTCAATACCGTGACCTGGATAGTTTCATCCACCCGGATTACCGGGGCCGGATGGACGTCAAGTACGTCAAGCGTTTCTCGGAAACCCGGCTGGAGGAGGGCGACTTTCTCCGCATGAAGCAGGAGATGGAGAACCTGGGCTTCCATTCGATGTGCACTCCGTTCGACGAACGTTCGGTCGAGCGCATCGTCGCGCAGAATTTCGAGTACCTCAAGATCGCCAGCTGTTCGTTCAACGACTGGCCGCTGCTGGAACGCGCGGTTCAGGCCGACAAGCCGATCGTGATTTCCACCGCCGGAGCCGCGCTGGAGGAGATCGACAATGTGGTCAATTTCCTGCAGCACCGCGAGAAACGGTTCTGCCTGATGCACTGCGTCGGTTCCTACCCGACGCCGGCGGCGGAGCTGGAGATGAATCAGATCGACTTTTTCCGCGACCGTTACCCCGGGATTCCGGTTGGATTCTCCACCCACGAGGAGCCGGGCGACTTCGACCCGGTCAAAATCGCCGTGGCCAAGGGCGCGGCGGTGCTTGAGCGCCATGTCGGAGTTCCGACCGGGAAATATCCGCTCAACGCCTATTCGTCGACTCCGGCGCAGGTGCGGGAGTGGCTGACGGCGGCGCGGAAAGCCCGCGAAATGTGCGGCGTCTCCGGCGTGCGCCGGGCGATTTCCGACAAGGAGCGGAACGATCTTGTCGGGCTCCAGCGCGGCGTGTTTGTGAAACGGGCGGTTGCCGCCGGGGAGGTTCTTTCGCCGGAGCTGCTGTTTTACGCGATCCCGAACCGGCTGGGGCAGCTGCGGGCCAACGATCTCTCCAAATATCTGCGGCTGACCGCGCAGTGCGAAATTCCCGCCGGCGGGGCGGTGATGGAGGATTCGGTGTGTAAGGAGAATATCCGCGCCAAAGTGCTAGACGCGGTCCGCCAGCTGTGCGGCCTGATCCGGAAAAGCGGGTTGCGGCTTCAGAACAAGCTCGAACTCGAGCTCTCCCATCATTACGGAATCGACCGTTTCTACGAATACGGCTGTTCGATCATCACCTGCGTGAACCGGGAATACTGCAAGAAGATCATCCTGCTCCTGCCCGGACAGGAGAACCCGGTGCATACGCATCACAAGAAGGAAGAGACGTTCCATATCCTCTACGGCGACCTGACGATTTCGCTCGGCGGCGAGGAGAAGAGTTATACTGCGGGAGACATCATCGTGGTGGAGCGCGGCGTTCCCCACAAGTTCGGCAGCCGGACCGGCGCGGTGCTTGAGGAGATTTCGACCACGCATTACAAGGACGACTCCTTCTACGACGATCCCGAGATCGGCCTGACCGCCGGGCGCAAGACCTACCTGACGTTCTACGCCGACTGGCTGGAAGGCGAGATTCGATGAGGGATCTTCGCCCGCTGATCGCCTGGGATGTGGACGATGTGCTCAACGACCTGACGCATTGCTGGTTCGAGCGGGACGCGGCGATGTTTCCCGGCCGGACGTTCGATGAATTGCGGGAGAATCCGCCCGACCGGATTCTCGGCATCGGGCGCGACGTGTTTTTAGCCGGTCTCGACCGGTACCGGGAGGAGCGTTACGCCGCGTTGCGGCCGCGGCCGGAAGTGCTGGCGTTTCTGGAGCGTCACGGCGGGGAGTTCCGGCACATGGCCGTCACCGCGGTGCCGCGCCGGTTCGCCGACCGCTCCGCCGCGTGGGTGATGAACCATTTCGGCGACTGGATCAGGAGTTTCTGCTTTGTTCCGTCGGCTCGCGCCGACCGCCCGGTTCCCGCCTACGGGGAGGGGAAGGGGTATTTTCTGGACGGACTGCCGGGGCGGGTGATTCTGGTGGACGATTCGCCCCGGAATCTGGAATCCGCGCTGGCGGCCGGGTGTGACGCCCTGCCGTTTCCGGCGCCGTGGAACGAGATGCGTGACCGGGAAATCGGTTGGGCGCTGGATGAACTTTTAAAATGGAAATCTGCGGAGTGAGTCGTATGGAAAAGGTTTCGGATTATATTTTCAGATATCTGGCGGAGCACACCTCGGTCCGCCATGTCTTCATGCTGCCGGGCGGCGGCTGCATGCATCTGGTCGATTCGCTGGGGCGACAGCCCGAGTTCGAATTCGTCTGCAACCTGCATGAACAGGCCTGCACCATCGCGGCGGAGGCGTATGCCCAGGACCGCAACGATCTCGGCATTGCGCTGGTGACCACCGGGCCGGGTTCGACCAACGCGATCACCGGGGTGGCCGGAGCGTGGATCGACTCCACGCCGGTGCTGATTCTCTCCGGTCAGGCCAAGCGCGAGGACCGGATGGTCGGGCGCGGCGTGCGCCAGATGGGGATTCAGGAGGTGGACATCACCGCCATCGTCGCTCCGATCACCAAGTATGCGAAATGCGTGACCGAGCCGGAATCGATCCGGATGGAGCTCGAAAAAGCGCTCTATCTCGCCCTTCACGGCCGCAAAGGTCCGGTCTGGCTGGATATTCCGCTCGATGTGCAGGGCGCGATGATCGACTCGGCGACGCTGGAAGGATACCGGCCGGAAACTCCGGAGGAACCGGATTATCAGGCGGCGGCGAAGCAGATTCTCGCAGAGCTGCGGCGGGCGAAGCGCCCCGCCGTCTACGCCGGGAACGGCATCCGGCTGGCCGGGGCCGCCGCGGAATTCATGGAACTTGCCGAACGGCTGCAGATTCCGGTGCTGACCAGCTGGAAGGCCGCCGATTTCCTGTCCGAGGATCACCCGCTGTTCGTCGGGCGTCCCGGCATCGTCGCCCAGCGCGGCGCCAATTTCGTCCAGCAGACGGCGGATTGCCTGCTGATTCTCGGCACCCGGCTCGACCTCTGCCAGACCGGGTTCAACCACCCCCATTTCGCTCCCGCGGCCCGCAAACTGATCGTGGATATCGACGCGAACGAAATCGGCAAGCTGGATATGCCGTTCGCCGGAACCTTCGCGATGGACGCCGGCGGGGTGATCCGGGCGATGCTGGCGGAGCGCCCCGACGCGCTCGACTGCGCCGGATTTTTGGCGCGGGGCAAGGAGTGGCAGGCGCGTTACCCGGTGATCCTGCCGGAATATTGCGATGAAACGAAGCCGCTGGTCAATCTTTACCACCTGATCGACGTGTTCTCCGATCTGCTGGGGGCGGGTGATGTGCTGATTCCGGGCAGTTCCGGGGCGTGCGCCGAAGTGACGATGCAGGCGGTCAAGGTGAAGGACGGCCTGCGCATCCACAATACGCCGGGGCTCGGCTCGATGGGCTTCGGCCTTCCGGCGGTGATCGGCGGCTGTCTGGCCTCCGGCGGCAAGCGGACGGTCGGCATTGTCGGCGACGGCGGGCTTCAGCACAACATCCAGGAACTGGAGACGCTGCACCGGCTGAATCTGCCGATCAAATTCTTCGTGCTGAACAACAACGGCTACGGCTCGATTTACCATATGCAGAAGGGGCGGTTCGACGGTCATCTGGTGGCGTGCAATCCGGAGAGCGGCCTGACGCTGCCGGATCTGGAGCGGGTCGCTTCCGCCTACCGGCTGGATTACGTCCGCATCGCCTCGCCGCGCGGATTGACGGAGCAGGTCCGTGAAGTGCTGGAACGTCCCGGTACGGTGATCTGCGAAGTGATGACCGACCCGAATGTGCCGAGCGCGCCCCGTCTCGCTTCGGAGGCGCTGCCGGACGGCCGGATGGTCTCCAAGCCGATGGAAGACCTCTTCCCCTTCCTGAGCCGCGAGGAGCTGGAGGCGAACCTCAAGTGAACCATCGCTGCAAAGTTTGCGGAAACGCATTGGAAGAGGGGCTGCTGCGGTATGAGAATATGCCGTCGGTGGCGCAGCGGCTTCCCCGCGAGGCCGATCTGGCTTCCGATTCCGGCGTTACGCTGACGGTGTGCCGCTGCCGCGGGTGCGGTCTGGTGCAGCTCGACAATGAACCGGTTCCCTACTACCGCGAGGTGATCCGCGCCGCCGCGTTTTCTCCCGAAATGCGGGAGTTCCGGCTGCGGCAGTTCGCCGATTGGGTGGAACGCCGGAACCTGAAAGGCAAACGGGTGCTGGAAGTCGGCTGCGGGCGCGGCGAATATCTGGAATTGCTGAACGGGGTCGAAGCGTGGGGGATGGAGTATAACGCGGAAGCGGTCTCCTCCTGCCGGGAGCGCGGGCTTCGGGTGATCGAGGGGTATCCGGGGGACGGTTCCGGGCCGCTGGCCGAAGCTCCCTTCGACGGATTCCTGATCCTGAACTGGTTGGAGCATCTGCCGGATATCGGGGCGGTGCTCGCCCGGATCGCCGATTCGCTCACCTCCGGCGGAGCCGGTCTGGTGGAGGTGCCGAATTTCGACTTCGCGCTGCGCAGCGGCATGTTCACCGAATTCACCCGCGACCATCTCTATTATTTTACGACGCGCACGCTGACCACCGCGCTGGAACTGCACGGATTCGAGGTGCTCTCCTGCCGCGAAGTCTGGCACGATTACATCATTTCGGCGGAAGTCCGGAAGCGTCCGCCGCTCGACCTGAGCGGGTTTCTGGCGTCCCGCCGGAAGCTGGAGACTGCGTTGGACTGTTTCACCTCGGGGCGCAAAGTCGCCGTCTGGGGCGCCGGCCACCAGGCGCTGATGGTGCTGGCCGCCGCCGGGCTGGAGAAGCGGATCTGCTACGTGGTGGATTCCGCCCCTTTCAAGCAGGGCTGCTACACCCCGGCGACCCACCTGCCGATCGTTTCGAAAGCTCGGCTGCACGAGGACCCGCCGCAGGCGATCCTGGTGATGGCGGCGAGTTATTGCGATGAAGTCGCCGCGCAGATTCGCGCCGAATTCGGCGGCCGGTTCGAGCTGGCGCTGCTGCGGGGGGAAGAGCTGGAGGTGGTGCGATGAATGAAGGTGAACGGATTCGCGCGTTTGAAGCGCTGGCGCCGGAGCCGGAGAACGGGTTGCCGGAAGAGGTTTTTCTGGCGCTGAGCCGGATGACGCCGATGATCAACGTCGATTTGCTGGTTCGGGACAACGCCGGCCGGGTGTTGCTTACCTGGCGGGAGGACCCGTTTTACCCGGCCGGTTGGCACATTCCCGGCGGCATCATCCGCTTCCGGGAGCAGATTGCGCACCGGATTTCCGAGGTGGCCCGGCTGGAGCTGGGTGCGGAGGCCGAGACGCACGGATTGCTCACGGTCAAAGAGTTTCACCAGCCGGAGCGGCGGACGCGCGGGCACTTCATCTCGCTGCTGTTCCGCTGTTCGCTGCGGGGCGAACCGGCGGCGGATCTGCGCTGCGAAAGCGGCGGGCCGCGCCACGGACAATGGGCCTGGTTCGAGCGCTGTCCGGAAAACTTGCTGAAAGTTCACGAGGCTTACCGGGATTTCATTTGCCCCGTGACGGAACAGGGTATATCTTAATTCCTGTAACGAAAAGGAGAACCGTATGGATCAACAGGAATTGAAACCGGAAGAGAATTCCAAGCGGAATGCGTTGAAGGCGAATAAGCCGCACGTTTACGAGAAAATCATGAAATACGCGGAAAAGGTGGAGCGCGGCGAAAGCATTGCGATCCTCCAGTTCCAGTACGATTACACCTGCAACTTCCGTTGCGAACACTGTTCGGTCAAACGGTTTCAGGGGAAGAAGGAGGGGCGTTTCTTCACGATTCCCGATGTTCGCGAACTCTCCCGGCAGGCGGATGAGATGGGGTTGGCGCATCTGGTGATCACCGGCGGCGAACCGCTGGTGTTTCCCGATTTCGACCAGCTGGTCGAAGCGATCGACCCGCAGAAGTTCTATATCACCAGCGACACCAACGGCTGGTTCCTCGACGCCGAACGCGCCCGGCACCTGAAAAAGATCGGCGTGGACAAGATTCAGCTCAGTCTGGACAGCCTCGATGCGGCGGAGCACGACGCGTTCCGGCATCACCCCGGTTCGCACGACCGGGCGATGCGCGCCATCGACGCGGCGCTCGACGCCGGGCTCAACATCATCCTCTCCACGGTGGTGACCCACCAGCGGGTCCGTTCGGACGAGTTTCTGGAATATCTGGAATTCGCCAAAACCAAGGGGATCGGCACCTTCGTCACCTACGCCAAGCCGGTCGGTTCGTGGGAGGGAAATTTCGACGCCCTGGTCAACCGCGATGATATGGATTACATGCGGGAGCTGGAAAAGCGTTACCAGGTGTTCACCCACCTGACTCCCTCCTACGGGATGGATCTCGGCTGCATCGCCGTCAAGCGGATGGTGTCGATCACCAAGTACGGCGACATCATGCCGTGTCCCTACATCCACACCAGCCTCGGGAATTTCTTCGAAGAGCCGTTGAAGGACATCATCGAGCGCGGGCTCAATATCCGTTATTTCGGCAAGCATGTGGATACCTGCCTGGCCGCCGAAAGTATGCCGTTCATCCGCAAGTACATCGTTTCGATGTACGGCAAGCCGCTGCCGGTTCCCTGTGACGAAGTGTTTTCGGAAGAGGATAAAATCAAGAAATAACATGAAGCTGCTCTTTCTGTTCCCGCTCAACGAGCCGTTCGATACGGTGGTCAACGCCGGCAAGACTCCCTGGAAGTCGAAGCTGAACGCGGAGAAGACGATCAAAAAGATCGACTGCGTCTATCCTTCCGGTCTGCTTTCGATCGGCTCGTATCTGAAAAAGCATCTGCCGGATGCGGAGATTCGCATTCTGGACTGCAATGTGGTGATGAACCGTCTCGCCGCATCGTACGGGAAACGGATTTCGGAGATCGACCGCGAACTCTTTTTCGAGGAGTGCGCCGCGGCAGTGGAGGGGTTCGTGCCGGACCTCATCGGCATCTCCGCGCTCTTCTGCAGCAACTATCAGGACCTGGAAGCGTTCGCGCATTTCTGGAAACGCAAGGTTCCCGGCGCATTGCTGATCGGCGGCGGGCATCTCACCGCCGCCATCTACGGGCTGCTGTTCGAAAAAGGGACCGCCATCGATGCGATTTCGTTCGGGGAAGGCGAGCTGCCGCTCCTCCGGTTGTGCGAAGCCATGCGCCGCGGCGAGGGCCGGGAATATCTGGCCGCCAGCAATGCGTGGATCACCGCGGACAAGCTGAAAGCCGATCCGCAGTTCCGGCCCGAACGGGAATTGCTCGAAGACCTCGATGAGATACCTCCTTTCGACTTCAGCATGATGGTGTTTCCCGACGTCTACTTCAATTCCAGCCGCTATTTCTTCGTCATCGAAACGGCGGAGGACTGCCGGGAGATGTTCCTGTTTTCCACGCGGGGGTGTCCGCATCACTGCGTGTTCTGCGCTTCGCAGAATGTGCACGGCCACAAGGTGCGTTATTACAGCACCGAACGGATCAAAAGCGATATCCTTCACTATCACCGCACGTTCGGGGTGAACCGTTTCGTGTTTTACGACGATCATTTTCTGGTCCGCAAGAAACGGGCGATCGAGATTCTCGATTTCGTGGCCGGGCTCGGGTTGCGGGCGGAAATTCCGACCCCCGCCTTCTTCGCCATCGATGATGAGGTGGCGGCGGCCATGCACCGGGCCGGAATCCGCGAGGTGAATATCACCATTGAGAGCGGCAACCCGGAAACTCTCCGCAACATCATGCACAAACCCGCCAACCTCGACCGCGCCGAGGCGGCGGTGGCGGCGCTGCATCGGCAGGATATCCTGGCGATCAGCAACATTCTGATCGGGCTGCCCGGAGAGACGCCGGAGTCGATTGAGGCGGGCGTCCGCTACCTGATGGGGACCGACATCAACTGGTTCCAGTGTTTTGTGACCGCGCCGCTTCCGGGCAGCGAGCTCTACGACATCTGCCGGGAGAACGGTTATCTGGCCACCGACGATCCGTTTGCGATGGACTTCAAGAAATGCGTGATCCGCACGCCGGATTTCGAACCGGAATTCATCGAGCACAAGGCGTACGAGATGAACCTGCGGCTCAATTTTCTCAACAACTACGATTACCGGACGGGGAACTACCGTGCGGCGCTGCATCTGTTCGAACGGATTCTCAACACCGTGATCAGCACCCACGCCTTCGCCTGCTATTTCGCCGCGAAGTGCTGCGACAAGCTGGGCGATTCCGCACAGTATGCGCAGTATCGGGACCGCTACCAGGAGCTGATCGAAACCTATCCCTTCTGGAAGGAGTGGGCGGAAGAGCTTCAACTGGAGCCTTTGGGCTGAAAGGACAGTGAATGAATCCGAAACCGGTCATCGCGATTCTCGGCGCAACCTCGCATATCGCGCGCGGGTTGATCGACCGATTTCTGCGGACGGAATCGGCGCAACTGGTCCTTTTCGGCCGGTCGCGGGGGCGGATTGAGGCATTTCTCGATTCAATCGGCAAGCGCGGGAAAGCCGAGATCGTGGCGGGATACGACTCGTTCGATTCCGACCGTTACGATGCGGTGATCAACTGCGTCGGAGCCGGAGCCCCGGCGAAACTCGGCGACGACCGCAGCGTCTGGTTCACCTTGACCGAGGAGTTCGACAACCTGGTGCTGAATTATCTGAAGACGCGGAATCCCGCCGCGCTCTATCTCAATTTCAGCAGCGGGGCCGTGTACGGCCGCGGCGGGAACGCGCCGTTCCGGGAGGAGGACGAAGTCCGTCTCCGGGTCAACGATTTGCCGTCTTCGGACTATTACACGGTCGCCCGGATTCACTCCGAAGCGAAGCACCGTTCCATGACCGGACTGCGGATCGCCGATCTGCGGATTTTCTCCTATTTCAGCCGGTTCGCCGAACCGACGCTGGGCTACTTCATGACCGATGTGCTCAAGGCGTTGCTGGAGAAGAGCGTGTTGGAGACCCGTCCCGGGGACATGGTCCGGGACTACGTCGACCCGGAAGACCTCTTTGCCCTGGTCGGCCTCTGCCTGCGGCAGCAGAACCTCAATGCCGCGTTCGATGCTTACAGTGCGGCTCCGGTCGGGAAGTTCGAGCTTCTGGCCGCGTTCGAAAAGGAGTTCGGCCTGCGTTGGCGGTTGACCGGAGGGTCCGGGGATTCCGGGCCGAACGGAGAGAAAAATATTTATTGTTCCGGGATGTTCCGGGCGGAGACGTTGGGGTATCGCCCCCGTTTCTCCTCCCTTGACAGCCTGCTCAACGAGACCCGGATACGGCTGGAGATTGAAAAATGAGCGTGACGGAAAACAGAAAAAAAATCAGCATCAGCACCAATTGTTTCAACGAAGAAGGAAACCTGCGCGAACTCTATGAGCGGATTCGGGCGGTATGGGACAAGCATCCCGAATACGACTGGGAGATGGTGATCGGCGACAACTGTTCGACCGACGGCAGCCGGGAGCTGCTGCGGGAGATCGCGGCCGAAGACAAGCGGTTCAAGGTGATCTTGAACTCCAATAACTTCGGCCACATCCGCTCTCCGATCAATGTGTTCTACCAGACCACCGGCGACGCGGTGGTCATCATGTGTTCCGATTTGCAGGACCCGCCGGAGCTGATCGAGGACTTCATCCGCCATTGGGAGAACGGGTACAAGGTGGTCTGCGCCGTGAAGCCGCAGAGTCGGGAGAACATCCTGATGTTCCAGGTCCGGCGGTTCTATTACTGGCTGCTGGCGCGGTTTTCCGAAACCGAGCAGGTGCGGAATTTTACCGGTTACGGGCTTTACGACCGCCAGTTCGTCGAAGCGTTCAAGCGGTTCCATGATCCCTATCCCTACTTTCGCGGCATGATCGGGGAAATCGGGTTCCGGCGGATCGAGATTCCGTTCGTGCAGGATGTCCGCAAGCACGGCAAGACCAAGAACAACTTCTTCACGCTGTACGACATGGCGATGACCGGGTTCGTCAACCACACCAAGCTGCCGCTGCGGCTGGCGGTGTTCGTTGGGTTCTTCATCGCCGGATTCAGTCTGCTGGTGGCGCTGTCGTACCTGGTTTACAAGCTGTTGTACTGGGATACGTTCCAGCTCGGGCTGGCGCCGCTGGTGATCGGGCTGTTCTTCTTCTCGTCGGTGCAGCTGATCTTCATCGGTATTATCGGCGAATACATCGGCGCCATCTGGACCCAGGTGAAAAACAAGCCGCTGGCCATCGAAGAAGAGAAAATCAATTTCGACCGATGAAACTGTGGGATCTTTATCACCGGAACCGCGCTGAATTTTATCAGGTGGTGCGCTATCTTCTGGTCGGCGGCTGGAACACAGTCTTCGGCGTGGGCGTCTATGCGCTGCTGTTCGCGCTGCTGGGCGACCATGTCCATTATCTGATTCTGCTGATTCCGGCCAACATCCTGGCGATCACCGGGGCGTTCCTCTGCTACAAGTATCTGGTGTTCCGGACGCGCGGAGACGGCTGGCGGGAATATTTCCGCTGCTATCTGGTCTACGGCGCGGCGATGCTGCTCGGCGCCGGCGGGCTTTGGCTGCTGGTCGATTTCGGCGGACTGAATCCGGTGTTCGCCAATCTTCTGATGACTGCGCTCACGGTGGTATGCAGCTATCTGGGGCATCGCTTCTTTTCGTTCCGGAAGCGCGGCGGCGGAGATCGGGCGAAATAACCGGAAAGACGTTGTTGACATTCATCGAATGCGCGGTATTTTATAAAAAACCAAGGGAGACATGATATCTTATGATTACGCTGAAAACCAACAAGGGCGACATCAAAATCCGGTTGTTCGAAGA
>CAYSZM010000127.1:0-10819 GCA_964435365.1 uncultured Victivallis sp.
TGCCGCTCACTGCCGGACTCGTCCGGCAATTGAGCTGTTTAGTGAGCGGCAGCCCATGCCTCCGGCGGCCGGGGCGCTTCGCCCCCGGACCCCAGACCGGCAGGGTGCCGGTGCCGGGTAAGGTGCGTCGACCGCGCCCGGTTTTGTCAAAGAACGGAAAAATGACGAAAAAACGCCGGACCCGTCAACCAGGCCCGGCGTTTCTTCGCTATTTAACCGTGATATTTCTTAACTCAGTTCTGGTCAAGGCCATACTGCTTGAAGAAATAGTGGTTTTTGTCTCCGGCATCGGCAACCGCGTTGCTGATTCCGTCGATTTTCGTCCGGGTGTCGGTCGGCATGACCGATTCCGGCTCCACGTATTCGCATTCGGCAACCACCACCATCTGGGACTTGCGGGTGGATTCGGATTCCGTTCCGAAGAGATATCCGAGACCCGGGAGATCCTTGAGGTAGGGGATGCCGGACGAACCGCGCACCACTTCACGCTTTTCAAGCCCGCCGATCACGAACTGGTTCTTTTTGGTCGACACCATGACGTCGGTGTTCACCGCATTGCCTTCCTGGATACGCGGGGCGCCGCTCGACTGATAACCGATCAGCGAGGAGTTGTTGAGCGTGACCGTCAGCATCGCCGCTTCCGGCGCGATGGAACTGGCCTTGACCGTCATCGTGAATCCGAACGCGGTCGGGTTGCGGGTGACAATCTGCTGGTTGTCCTTCCCGATCTCAAGCTGGGTGTTCTGGGCGGGCTTGTCGAACGCATCGAGGATCGAGTCGAACGCCTTGGCGAACCAGCCGCCCTGATCGGTCGTGTCGTCGGCCGGAACCGTGTTGTCCACGTAGAAGAGCTCGGTCTGACGCTTCAGCGTGCTGCTGGTGTTCTGACGGACCGTCACCTCTCCGGTGTGCGCGATCCGCGCCTTGCCCTTGCTGGCGAGGAAATCGAGGTAACGCGAATTCCACTTCGGGTTGAAGTTGTAGAAGCTCGTGCGCTCCGAACCCTGGGCCCTCGACATGGTGCCGCCGTAAGTCGCGGCCCAGTTGTCGCGGAACCGTCCGCCGGTGCTGAAGAAATCCATGCCCTCATTGTTCTTCCAGGACTGGAAATCCACGCCCAGCTTCTCGTCGTTCTCATCGTAGAGCTCGTAGACGCTGAATTTGATGCGGATTTCCGGAAGCGGAACGTCGTAGCGATGGAGCATCTCTTCGATGTTCTTGCGGGAATAGTTGGCGGTGTTGAAGTAGAGGCAGTTGAGATCCGGGTCGAGAGCGACCTTGTCCTTGCCGCCGATCAGTTCGGTGGGGTCGTTCGACACGTTCATGCCGACCTTCTTGACCATTCCTTCCAGGACGCTGGCGGGAACGTTGGCCGGGAAGTAGACGTATTTCGGCGAACCGGAGCTGTTGACCAGGCCGGGCTTGTCGAGCGCCTTGACGATGTCGTCGATGCCCATGCCGTTCTCGTTGCTGTCGAAGCGGTAATCTTCGGCGGAGACGAACAGCAAGCCGACCCCGTCTTCGAATTTCAGGCATTCGACCGCGGTGTTGCTGCCGGTAACCCGCTTGGTCTGAACCATTTCACGCAGGTAGGAACGGATGGCGTAGGGATCGGCGTGCTGGAGCACGTAGGTCTTGGTCACGACGAACGGGTCGTTGTTGTCCCGGATGAAGTGAACCTTCTCAATTTTGTCTCCGACGCTGATCTGGAGGTTCGCCTGGACCTGGGTGTCCATGTAGGGAGAGGTGTTGGCGTTGTTTTCGCCGACCGACCCGCCCGCGCCCGGCACGAGCTGCGCCGTGGTCGAGAGGGAGCCGCTGACGTTGACGTCGGTCGCCGCGAGGAGCGGCAGTGCGGCGAGCCCGAAAAGGGTGGATAATGCGTATTTGCGAATCATTTGTATCTTCTCCATCTAAGTTAACGTCCGGCGGTCTGCGGAACGAGTTCGCTGAAGGCCTTGAGCTGGCCGCCGTATTCGGCCGGCGAGCTCTCCGGGTGGGCGAGGACGGTTTTCGCCGTGACGAAGAAGTAGGTCTTCTCACGGTTGGTGGTGGTCGTGCTGAACAGGTATCCGAGCACCGGAATGTCCGAGAGGAACGGGATGCCGATCTTCTGCTCGACGTCGCTGTCCTTGCTCCACGAACCGATCAGCTTCTCATCGCCGGTGAGCAGATTGCAGTCGCCGGAAACCGAGCTGACTTCCGCCAGTTCCGCGCCGTAGTTGTTGCGCTCCACGACATCGGCGGTCTGGACGAGGTATTTGAAGGTCACCACCGCCTGGACGGAGTGGTTGTAATCAGCCGGCGCATACGGCAGCACTCCGGTCTTGACGTCGGCCGGTCCGCGGAAATTGATGCGCGGCGCGGTGATGGTCAGCCCGAGCGGCGGCGGCGCGGAGGAGAGCAGCGGGTCTTTCGCCCCGGTGGAGGACGCGGGCTGATTGATGCCGCCCTTCATGCCGACTCCGGAGATGCCGACCTGAAGCTGGTCGTTGTCTTTCTTGAAGATCGCCTGCGACTGCGGGGAGAATCCCAGCGAGAAGCTGGCGATTTCGCTGTTTTTCACGGTGAGGCTGGCCGTATTCGCCACGCTCGCTTTTCCGTTCTGCTCGAGAACCCGGATGAAGCTGGCGTCGAACTGCGGAGCGAAGAAGAATCCGCCGAATCCGCCCGAGGCGGCGTTGAGCGCGGCGGAACCGCCGGAGCTCAGGCTCATCGCGTCGAACCCGACCTGAAGCAGGTTGAGGCCCGGTCCGTTGCGCCAGGCGAGATAATCGATGCCGAGGTCGCGCAGCGTGCTTTCGCGGACTTCGTAGACGGTGAACGCGAGGTTGACCATCGGCGCCGGCCGGTCCAGCCAGGCGAGATATTTGAGGAAGTCCTTGTCGTGATTGGCGCTGTCCTTCCAGTAGATGATGTTGGTCGTCGCGTCGTAACCGACGAAAGCGTCCTGGGAGCCGTTGGCGACGCCGGTGCTGACCATGATGTCCGCCATGACCTGGGCGGCGCGGTAGCGGGTCGGATAGAGATTGCGCGTGATGCCGGTTCCGCTGATCGGATCGCCCGGATTCTGGCTTTCCACCTTGGCGGGCCGGTCGAGTTTGGCAATCAGGTCATCGACATAAGGCATCATCATGGTCGGGCAGCTCACCGTGAGGAGCTGTTCGCCCCCCGCCTTGTAGTTGATGCGGTTGACCGTCGATTGGGTGTTGTTGCGTTTGACCACGCCGAGGACAAAGGGGGTGACGTCGTTCGCCTGGAGATACTTGAGCTTGTAGACTTTGGAGACCATGAACTGCTGGGCGTCGTCCTGGACCAGGTGGATGGTTCTCGCATTTTCCGGCGGCGCAGCGGAGAGTGCCGCCGGCAGGAGCAGTCCTGCGGCGACAGTCAGGATCGTAGTGGATCGCTTCATACTGTTTTTCCTTTTCTTTATACCTGGGGGAAATGTCATACACATACTATATCAAGATCATATTGTGTTTCCGTGAGGGAAAAATTAAATTTCTGTTACGGTCGGCCGGATTTTGCCCTTCCGGGGCGGTTTCCGGAAAGAATACTTGCAAATTCGCCTCCTTCCGTTTAAATTAAAACAATCCGATCTCCGATTTATCATATAAGAGGAAAAAGCATGAAAAGAAGAATGGCAACGGCCGTGCTGGCTGCAATTATGATACTTGGCCTGGCCGGGTGTAACACGTCGACCGTGACGATGCTTCCGCCGGTGGAGGGGCAGACCGCTCCGTCCGGGGCGAAAGTCGCAGCGAACCTGGAGGCGGAAAACTGGGGGATCTTCCTGTTTTACGGAATTCCGCTGTGGAGCGGCAACCCGGGCCGGCCGAACCGGCGGGACTACGTCGTCTTCGGCAACCGGGTCAAGGAGAAGCATATGGATATGATGCTCCGGAAATGGGCGAAGGAGATGAAGGCGGACGGCATCGAAGAGCTGAAGACCCGGGAATCTTCAACCGGCTTTTTCTCGCTCTGGATTCTCTGGCGGCGCGAAATCAGCGCAACGGCGGTCGCCGTGGAGAAAAAGTGACCCCGGCGATTGAAAAACGGAAGGAATTCGAAAGGAACAAATCCGCAAGGGTTGCAAAATCCGACAGGGCGTGATATCTTTCTACTTGACATTCCATGTCGAGACGTATTCATTCATCAATATAAATCAATGAGGGATTCGCATGAGCCGCAAAGTCATCATCGCCGGTAACTGGAAAATGAACAAGACCGCCGCCGAAGGCAAGGCGCTGGTCGAAGAGCTGAAGAAACTGGTCGCCGACGTTCCCGTCGCCAAGGCCGACATCGTCGTCTGCCCGCCGTTCACCACGATCGCCGCGGTCGCCGAAGCGATCAAGGGGAGCAACATCCGCCTCGGCGCGCAGAACATCCACTGGGCCGCCAACGGCGCGTTCACCGGCGAAATCTCCGCCGACATGCTCAAGGAGCTCGGCGTCGAATATGTGATTATCGGCCACAGCGAACGCCGCCAGTATTTCGGCGAAACCGATGCGACGGTCAACCAGCGCGTGAAGGCGGCTCTTGCGGCCGGATTCACCCCGATCGTCTGCGTCGGCGAGATGCTCGAAGAGCGCGAGGGCGGCCGGACCGAGAAGGTCCTCTTCACCCAGCTCGAAGGCGGACTGGCCGGACTCACTAAGGACGATATGGGCAAGGTCGTCGTCGCCTACGAACCGGTCTGGGCGATCGGCACCGGCAAAACCGCGACTCCGGAACTGGCCGAAGAGACCCACAACTACATTCGCCAGACGCTCAATGACATGTTCGGCAAGGAAATCGGCGAGGGCGTCCGCATTCAGTACGGCGGCAGCATGAAGGCCGACAACGCGAAGGAATTGGTCGCCCAGCGGAACATCGACGGCGGTCTGATCGGCGGCGCCGCTCTCAAGGCCGACAGCTTCTCCGCTCTGGTTCACAATGCGATTGCCGAGTAATCGGCAGGCGTTTTTGGAAAATAATTGGAAATATTAGTCGGCTTGCGGCAAAAAGGGGTTGACTTTTGATTCGATAAGCGCTAATATTATCCGGGGCCCGGGATACGGAGCATAGGGTTCTTGTGCTTTCGTATCCCGAAACTAACGAAAAAAGAGGCGCGAGTTTGTTATGATCATATTTCTTTATGTGTTGGTGGCGATTATTTCGCTGCTGGTAATCGGGATCATCCTGATCCAGCCGTCGAAGTCCGGCGGGATGGGTGCGGCGTTCGGCGGAATCGGTGAATCGGTATTCGGCGCCCAGGCGGGCAGCCATCTGACCAAGGCGACGGTGATTATGACCGGCGTGTTTTTTCTTCTCGCTCTGATTCTCGCCTCTCTGATCGGCCACGGGTATCGTGACGATTATTCTGTGTCCGGCGTGAGCACTCAGCTCGAAAGCGCCCAGCCGGCGCCGGAAGCTCCGGCGGCCGGAGCGGTCAAGCCGTCCGCGAACGGTCAGTCGGCGCCGGAAGCTCCGGCCGCTCAAACGAACTAATTGAATTCCGCAGGAACACTTCCTATGAAAAAACGGCTGCTTCTGGCGAGTTTGACCGCGATTCTCCTGTACGGGGTTTCCAATGTACAGGCGGCTCCGGCCGAGGAACTGTTTACCAAGATCAAAGTAAATCTCAGCACGAGCAACACTCCCAATCAGAGTACTTCGAATTCGACTCCGTCGACCTCCAGCTCGTGGCGTAACAAATGGCTGATTATTTCCGTCGAGTACACTCCGGTGCCGCAGGAGAAACAGCGTCACTCCTGGATCGACGACGCCTCCCTCGATCTCCGCGTCATTTTCAACGGACAGTCGGACGGTCGGGCGCAGGCGGTCCTGTTTACCGGCAGAAGCCCGTTCTGGACCGTTCCCCTCGACAGCCGCAAGCATATCGCCACGATGATGATTCCGCCGCAGCTTCTGGATCGCTACCTTCCTTCGACCGGAACAGCCAGTACGGTCAGCACGAACACGTTTACGATTGAAGCGGCATTCCGTGACCGGGCCGGAACGGTGCTCGGCATCGGGTACTACGGTCAGCGCGGATGGCCGGATGAGAAGTATGCGGCCTATTTTTCCAAATTGAATGCGGGGACCGTGCTGACTGTATCCGGCGCCATTCTCCCGCGCAACCGGACCCCGTGGGCGCTCCACGAGGTTGATAATTTCGATCTTCTCAAGCCGGATACGGACAATGGCGGAATCCCTGCCAAATGAAGTGAATGCACGGATGTAAGAGGCCATTATTCATAACAACGGCGCCGGGAAATTCCCGCCTGGCGCAGAACATGTGGAACAATCATTGAAATGCCAAAAGAGAACACGGTTTTAACGATTGACGTCGGCGGCGACAGCCTGAAGATGGCCGAATTCGTTTTTCCGCCCGGCGGAGGGATCATGCTTCGGAAGTTCGCCTTCCGGAAGTTTGAAGAACAGGAAGGCGACAATTTCGCTTTTACCCAGGCCTACCAGGAGATGATCGCGGAGCACAATTTCACTGCGAAAGCGGTGCGTTTGTCCCTTTCCGGGCAATCTTCGTTCTCCCGCCTGAGCCGGCTCCCGTCGCTTCTCGGCAACAAAAGCGCGATTGCGCGAATCGTCGAATACGAAGCGCGCCAGACCGTTCCTTACGCGATGAGCGAGGTGGTCTGGGACTATCAGCTGATCCGTCACGCCTGGGAAGACCATCGCAGCGAGATGCAGGAAGACGGCAGCACGATCGAAATTTCCGAAGAACACGAAGAGTACGAAGCGCTGTTCGTGGCGGTGAAGACCGACCAGATCGTCCGCTATACCGATGTGATCGAAGACTCCGGCAAGAAGATTCTCTCGGTGGAGATTGCCCCGGTCGCTCTTTTCAACGCGGCCAAGGGAACGCAGCTGCGCGACGATGAATGCGCGCTGATCCTCAACATCGGCGGACGCGGCTCCAATTTGATGATTTCGGATGGGAACCGGGTGTTCATTCGCCCGATTCCGATCGGCGGAGATACGATTACCCAGCAGGTCGCCAAGGAATTCGGAATCGGATTCCCCGAAGCGGAAGACCTCAAGCACCGTCACGGATTCGTCGCGCTCGGCGGCGCCTACGAGGAACCGGAATCCGAGGTGGCGGCGACGATTTCGAAAATCGCCCGTAACGTGATGACCCGCCTGCACGGCGAAGTGAGCCGTTCGATCAACGTCTGGCGTTCCCAGCACGGCGGCCATCAGCCGAGCCGGATTCTTCTGGCCGGCGGCGGTTCGACGCTGCTCTACATCACCGACTTCTTCAATGAAAAGCTGCGTCTTCCGGTGGAATACCTGAACACGTTCGGGGCGATCACCATCGATGAATCGGTCGACAAGGAGGAGCTCCAGGGCATCGCTCCGATGTTCCAGGAGATGATCGGCATGAGCCTGCGCAGCGTGACGCAGTGCCCGATCAATATTTCTCTGATTCCCGACTCCATCCGCAAGCAGGTGGAGCTGAATCGGAAGAAACCGTATTTCTATATTTCCGCGTTTTCCCTGATTATCTGTCTCTTGATCTTCTCGTTCGGCGTCGACAAGCGTCTGAATTTCGACCGGCAGCGTGTCGATCGTGTGCAGGCGAAAGTGGAGGCCACCAACAAGATGGTCAAGCAGGTGGACGGGCTGGTCGGCAAGTTGAATTCGTCCAAGAACTCTTATGAAGAACCGATGCAGTTCCTGCGGGACCGCTCGAAGTGGACCAATATGCTGACCGAGCTCGAGCAGCGTATGCCCGATATGATGTGGGTTCGGAAGCTGGAGGGGATCGGCGATGAAGTTCCCGTCGAAAATACCGCTGCTACGCCGGCGGCCGGAGATGTTCCGTTCGGCGGGGATGTTCCGTTCGGCGGCAATCCGTTCGGGCCGGGCGGCGAGGGGCCGGTGGCCGGTCCCGATTCCAAGCTTGCGCCTTCACCGGCCGACCTCACTGAAGTCAAGCAGATCAGGCTGGTCGGCTACACGCTGATCATGGGAGCGAACCTTCTGGAGAAAGAGTTCCAGAAGCGGCTGAAGGATTCGACGTTTTTCTCGGATGCCGACGACGGTTCCGTTCTGGTTAAATACACGCCGGAAACCGATACGCTCAACTTGAGCTCTTTCGAGATGCTGATCAAGCTTAAGGAACCGATCAAGAAATAGTACGGAGAAGATACGGTGAAACGAATCATAAAGAATAATCTCGTCCTGATCGTCGTTCTGGGGATTTGCCTGGTCGTCACGATCGGACTTCTGGTCTGGACGGCGATGGAATACATCCAGATGTCGAACTATATCGCCCAGACCGGGCAGTTGCGTTCCGACATCGCCACGCTGATCAAAAAGACGCCGGCGCCGGTGGAGGGTAATATCCCGCTGATTAAAACTGACACCACGCTCTATGCCGGAGCGGCGGATAAGCTGCGCCGACGGTTCGGCCATCCGTTCCTGCCGGCGATGGAGCAGTTCATTTCGGTTCTGCGCCAGAATGACGGCGAGCGGATCTCGCTGGCGAAATTCAAGGAAGATTTCCTGGTGGAATGGAACAAAGGGGATCGCACCGCTCAGAAGTATTCGGACTATAAATCGTTCCAGCGTCGCTTCCGCAATTGGCCCGAGGCGATGCAGGCCTTCCGGGCCGAGGCCGAGAAGGTGACGACCGAGCCGATTACCGACAACAGCATCGACGAAGTGTTTTTGAGTGCGCTGGGGGTTCCGCGGCAGTTTGACAGCCGTCCGGAAAATCTGCAGCGTTTCATGGCCGAATATCGCCGTCGTCTGCTTGAGATCACCAAGGATAAGGTTTTGTTCGAGACCCCGGAGGCGGCGAATTTCTCGTTCACGATTGCCGGCACGACCGGAACCGCCGCCAATGTCGGGCAGACGGCTTACCTGCCGGAAAATTTCCCGATGATCGCCCAGCAGTGGGAGATTCTCGGGGATATCGTGAAGCGCGCGTCCGAGTCCGGAATCTACAGCTTCGTTTCGTTCCGCAAGCGCGGGATTCAGCCGGAGAAGGTCGGCGGTTTCGATGTGTTCCACTATTCGATCGAAATCACCGGCACGATGGCGAGCTTTCGCAAATTCGTCAATCTGCTGGATCAGGCGTTTCTGGAGAACCGGGTCTATGTGGTGCGCAGCATTTTCCTCTATCAGGATGGCGACGGCGCAAAAAAGCTGCTGACGCCGGATGCGATTGTGCCGGTTCTGATGCCGGGGCTGGATTCGCGTGATTTTGCAGAGCCGGGCCCGGGTCGCCGTCGTCGGCGGCCGGATCGGTCGTTCCGGCCCGAAGGAGACATGAATGCCGCGGAACAGGCGGCGCGTGAAGAGGCCGCCCGAAAGGCGAGGGAGGAAGAACAGAAGAGTCTTCCGTACAACCTTCGTAACGGTTACGGGGAGAAGCTGATCGGCAAGAGCGATTTGTGCCGGGCGATCATCGATGTGGAATATATCATGGAATCCGGCAACGGGGTTCAGTGAAGGCGGAGGTTCATTTTGGATTTCATAAAAAAACATTACGAAAAGCTGATTCTGCTTTTGCTCCTGGTGATTTTCATCGCGTCGATGTTTCACGTGCTGAATATCGTCAAGCAGACCGGCGAGATTCAGGAGCACCATCTCCAGATTCCGACCCGGGACCCCGATTATAAAATTCACTCTCCCGACGATCCGATTTTCGATGTGACGGAACTTCTGAAGAGCACCAGCCTCAACTGGATCAATCCCGGCCCGCGCAATCCCGCCAACGCCGATCATTATTCGGATTTGGCTTATGTCTTCCCGATTTCGCGCTGTCCTTTCTGCGCGAAGCTGATTCCTCGCTCCTATATGGAGAAAATGGAGGTTTGTCCCTTCTGCAAAAACAAGCAGATCGGCGGAGCCCCTTTCGCAAAGCCGCCGGTAATTTCGATTTCAACAGCGACTTTGCCGGATGAAGTGATGACGAAGTACAGCATCAACGCCAACGATCCCGATGCCATCTATTACGACCTTGACAATGATGGGTTCTCGAACATCTATGAATATCTGAAGAAGACGGATCTCGCAGATCCGCGCAACCATCCGCCGCTCTGGCAGCGTCTGCGGGTGATCGACGTGGGCAAGGTGATTCTGCCGGTCCGCTTCATGGCGCTCAACACGCTCGACAACAAAGATCCGAAAATGTGGGAGCTTCAGATCAACAACGGCAAGTTCAGCGATCTGTATATGATCGGCCGCGAGCTTGAGATCGAGCACAAATTCTTCCGAATTGTCAATGCGGAGCATAAGGTTGCCGATGACAAGGGCACCCAGAAGGATGTTTCGGTGATCTACCTGAAGGAAGTCGATGGCGACCGCGAGTTGACGATGACGATTGGAGAGCCGGTGCGGTCCTTTGCCGACAAGGCGATCCTCGAAGACTCCGCCAATCCGGGAAAGCGTATGACGGTCAGCGTCGGCGATTCGTTCAGTCTCGGCAATCATCTGACCGGAACGGAGAGCTATCGCGTCAAGTCTTTCGATCCGAAGGAGAAGACGGTTCTTCTGGAGAATCCGGCAGTGTTTGAAGGCGACACGACCAAGGATAAGACCGGAGCCGTGATGCTGGTCACCACGTTCGGCCAGGTTCCGCCTCAGCTGAAGGTAAGGGTTCCGAAGGTTCAGGAAGGTTTTGGCCCGGAAGGGCCGTATTATCCGGGAATGCCGGAGCCGGTTCGTCCGTCCCGCAGATGATGCATGGCCGGTGATGATTGTTTGAGCGGAAACCGCAATTAGAAAAGACAGATTGATCAAATAAATCAAGGTAGACAACAAGCATGGAAATCTCAAACCGAAAGCTGTTTTCGCGGGGCGT
>CAYSZM010000128.1:0-10405 GCA_964435365.1 uncultured Victivallis sp.
GGGGACTTTTTTTCACGCGAAAAAAAGTCCCCCTTTCCCGCCCCCGAGTTCCCTCCCCCAAACCTCTTGAAACAAAGAGAGGAGAAGAGAGGGGGTGAGCGTGGGGGAGAGGCGGAGGAGGCGGACCCAGTCGCGTTCCATCGAGACGGTGACCAGTCCGGCGATGTTCAGCAGGTGTCGGAGAAGGCGGTCGTCTTTCGGTTTCAGCGCTTCGGGAGTGAGCAGGTAATCGAGGTCGAGGTCGAAGATGAAACCGGGTTCCGGGGTGAAGCCGGCTTCGGCGAGCCGGGCTTCGAGGAAATCGTGTTCGAACACGCGGCGGGCCAGCGGCTCAAAGCGGCCCGGGTCGTTCAGCAGCTCCTGCATCTCCGGCCAGCTCCGGTCGCAGACCACTTGAATTTTCTCATTGGCGCAGCCGGGGTGGTCGGCGTGGGCGACGATCACTGCGCGGCCGACCACTCCGCCGCGCAGCGCGAGGTCGATGTGCTCGTCGTGGCGGAGATGCGCCAACGCGGCGTCCACCGAGGCGTCGTCCCGGTAATCGAAATCGGCGATGAGGCGGCGGCGGTCCGCATCCTCCGCTGCGAAACGTCCAAAGGCGGGGAGCGTGTCGGTGTGGTGGTCGAAGGTGAGCAGCGCCGGAGCCTCCGCGCAGTTCCGGCGATACCGCGCCCACTCGGCGAGGGCGTGGTGGTGCTCTTCGACAACCCGGATCACGCCTGCGCCTGCGGTTCCGTCTCCGTCTCCGCGCTCTTTTCCGGTCCGGCGGGGAGGAACAGATAGAAAGTGGTCCCTTTGCCGGGAGCGCTCTCCAGCTGAATCCAGCCCTGGTGGTTGGTGATGGTGCCGTAGACCATGGCCAGCCCCATGCCGGTGCCTTTGCCCACCGGTTTGGTGGTGAAGAACGGCTCGAAGAGCTTGCGCTGCGTCTCGGGCGTCATGCCGCAGCCGTTGTCGGAGACCCGGATATAGAGATAATCCGCCGCTTTGATTCCCTTGCGGTCCGGCGGCGGCTCGAGCGGAACCGGCGAATCTACGGCGGGGCCCGCCGTGATTGAGAGGCACCGGTCGCCCTCATTTTCTTCCATCGCGTCGGCGGCGTTGATCATCAAATTGAGCAGGACCTGCCGGAACTGGAGCGGGTCGGCGTGAACCGGACGCAGATTGTCCGCCAGTTTGATCGAAACGAGCAGGTCGCGCTGGCGGCGCGGCCCCAGGAGCCCGATGCTGTCGTCGATCGCCTGCCCGAGGTCGATGTCGGCGACCTGGTATTTTCCCCGGCGGGCGAAACCGAGAAGCTGGCTGGTCAGGTGGCCCGCCTGCTCGGCGATGACCGAAATCTTCTCCAGGTGATTGAGCACTTCGGGGTCCTCCGGCTGATGGAGGAAGTTGATCACGTCGATGTGCCCGAGAATCGCGTGGATATAGTTGTTGAAGTCGTGCGCGATGCCTCCGGCCAACATGCCGAGGGCTTCGATCCGCTGCGAGTGCACCAGCTGTTCGGCAAGGCGCGCCTTCTCTTCGGCCAGCCTGGTTTCCTCGGTGATGTCGCGGCCGATCAGGACCAGCAGCGGCTGCTCGCGAATCAGCATCGGAGAGAGCGAACAGCTCAACAGCTTGCTCTCCTGCGCCGATTCGTCGAGGC
The DNA here is from genome assembly GCA_964435365.1 of uncultured Victivallis sp. Taxonomy (GTDB): domain Bacteria; phylum Verrucomicrobiota; class Lentisphaeria; order Victivallales; family Victivallaceae; genus Victivallis. The sequence goes on from CAYSZM010000128.1 coordinate 1,646, forward strand.
GGCACTGGAAGCGGATCGGGGCGGCGAGGTCTTCGCCGAACCGGTATTCCGGACGGTCGAGAATCCGCAGCCGCGGGAAAAGCATCCGGTTGTTCAGCTCCCCGGGACTCTCGCTGCCGAGCAGCCGGGCGGCGGAGAAGTTCGCGTCGATGATCCGGCCGTCCCGGGTCATCACCACGATCATTTCGCCGGCGTTCTCCAGCACCAGCCGGTAGCGGTCGGTCCACTCGCGCAGGTTGGCTTCGAGTTCCTTCGAGCGGCCGTAACTGCCGACGAAGGCGAACAGAATGTCCAGCGGGCTCTTGTTGCCGGAGCGGATATCGACCTCGATCTTGGCGAGATAGATGGAAAGCAGGCAGGAAAGCCAGAACCCCGCGATCAGCCGTGCCAGGAAATTGCCGTTGAAAAAGGTCGCGGGCAACCCGTAGATGAGCGCGATCAACTGCCCGAGCAAAGTTCCGAGCAGCAGCGCGGTGAGCATGGCGCAGGCGATGCTGAGGAATCGCCCCGCCCCGAAATTCTTGAACCGGGTGTAGGCGATCGGCAAAACCAGAAGGTCGAAGAGATGCGCAAGCGAGGTCAGGTTCATCGATGCCCGGCTGCCGCCGATCAGACTGTCCAGCGTCACCGCCTCGGTGCCGCTGGTGAGCGAAAATCCGTACCAGTTGCATTGCAGCCGGGTCAGTTCGCCGAGATAGAGGTAAAGGCCGAAGAGGACCGCGCCGCCGATGATCATCCGCTGTGCGGCGAGCGTTCCCTCCGTGATGTAGACCATCAGAAAGGCGGTGAGAACCGGCAGGAAAATCACCACCCGCCCGACTTCGAAATCGAGCGTTCCGGCCAGCACGGTGCGGATTTCCGCCGCGCTCACCAGATGGGAAAACAGCAGCAGAAGGCCGACCGCCATATAGAAGGGAGCCCGCCCGATCGCGCGGCGCTGGCTGTAAAGCATGCCCAGCGTCACGAAGATGAAGGTCATCTCGAGAAAAGTCAGCAGCAGCGCGTGGATGTGTTCCATTTCAGCTCCTTATGGGTGGGATTTGCGCTCGTTTGCCGTTTTCAGCTTCAATTCCCGGAGGTGTCGACGCCTCCCGTACATATGCAGTTGGTAAGTATTCCAGGCGTTGTGCCACAACACATAGAACGTCGGACCGAGCGCGACCAGCGGATTGGCGTAGGTCAGCGCGAGATAGATGGTGAGCGTTGTATTCTTCTGCCCGAGCACCTGGCTCGCTTCGCGGCGGAACTTCTTCCCGCCCAAAAAACGGCCGAACCAGAAGTTGAATATGCAAAGTCCGAGCGAAATCGCCGCGATATCGAGCAGAGTCCGCCCGGCCAGCTGCTTCTGGGTGTGAAGGAACGCCGAAGCGTTGGCGATGATGAGAAAAATCGCGCCGACCCAGAGGAAGAAGGTGACGTCCTTGCATTTCTTCGGCAGCTCCGTCGCCTTGTCGTAAAAAATCCGCACCGGAATCGCCGCGGCGAGCGGAATCCCGATCACCACCAGCAGGCTCTTCACCACATGCAGGAAAACGCCCGGCGCCGGGTCGCCGATCGCAATCGGGATCAGGAACGGGAACAGGAGCGCCATCCCGAAATTCGTGGCGAGAAACGCGCTGATCGCATAATCGACCCGTCCGCCGAGCAGCCCGACGATCACCGCCGCCGCCGTCGCCGTCGGCGTGATTCCGGTGAAAAACGCCGCCTGTGCCAGCTCGTCCCCGGCGAACAGTTTCAGGATCATCCAGCCCCCCATGCCGATCAGCACGTTGGCGAGCAGGATTTTGCCGTGCGAAAGCCGCAGCGTATGCCAGGAAAATTTCACTTGAAGGAAGACGAAAAACATCATCGCCACGATCAGCCAGCGGATCAGCCCGCTCCAGGCCGAAGCCCACGGGCAGAGGAAACCGAGAACGAAAGCCGCCAGCATGCCGGCGGTCCGCAAATGCCGCATCATGACAACGCCTGCTCCAGTTTCAGGAACCGGGCCACCGCGTCGGAAAGATCCTCGGCGATGTCGATTCCGGTGATGTTCTCGCGGCGGATGGTTTCCATCCCGTAGCCGGTTTTCAAGAGGTAGCAGGCGCGGCATCCGGCGGCGCGTCCCGCTTCGATGTCGCTCAGCCGGTCGCCGACCATCGCGGAGCGCGCCGGGTCGATGTCGAAATCGCGGCAGGCGGCCAGCAGCATGCCCGGCTGCGGTTTGCGGCAATCGCACGGCGTACCGTATTTCGGGTGGTGCGGGCAGTGATAGAACCCGTCGACGGTCACCCCTTCCGCGGCCAGCAGCTCGCGAATCCGGTCATGCACGGCGTGCACATCCGGAACGCCGTACATGCCGCGGGCGACGCCGGACTGGTTGGTCACCACCACCGTCAGGAACCCGTGTTCGCGCAGCAGCCGCAACGCTCCGGCCACGCCGGGCAGAATCACCACCTTTTCGGGCTGGTACAGATAATCCACCTCTTCGTTGACGACTCCGTCGCGGTCGAGAAAAAACGCTTTATTCATCCTTTTGACCGATCCTCTTGCTTTCTTCCGGGGAGACTGCCGGCGGGAACCAGCCTGATCTCCCGCACTTTTCCCTCGCCGACCGCTTTGGCGATGCGGGCGAGAAAGAGATCCAGCGACGGAGTCAGCTCCCGAACCAGCGCGCTGTGGCGCACTTCGAGGTAGAGCACCCCGTCGGCGACCCGGGCCGGACTGGCGTAGGCGGCCAGTTTGCCCGGAATGATTTCCTTCCACTTCGTATTGAGCGTGATGAAAAGCGCGACGTCTTCGTCGATCAGCTTGTCGCACAGCTCGCGCATCACGTCGGCGGCGTTGACCACCTGCGCGGTGTACGCAGTCATCTCCACGGCGGCGCGTTTGTCGCCATACCAGCTGCGCAGGAGCGGCATCAAGTTGCGCCGCTTCCAATACTGTTCCCGGCGGGATTCGCCCATCCGGCCGCCTCCGCTAAAGATTCAGGTTCAATCCGAACAACGAGATCGGCAGCAGCAGCGTATGATACACCAGCTTGCCCGGAGCGATGCCGCCCTTGATCACGTAGACCAGCCCCCGCTTCAGGTTGCCGAAACACATGTAACCGAGTCCCAGCGGGAAATAGAAGAAGTCGTAGATGTCCTTGCCCATTTTGAGCATGCACTTCCCGGCGTTGGAGACGGCGCGGTAGGCGTACGGCGCGGTTTTTTCCGCCACCTTGATGGCGATGGGGGCGAGAATGGCCAGCGTGACCGGGTCGAACGCCTGGGCTTCCGGCGCTGGAAACAGCGTCGTAAAAAAGGCGACCAGCAGAGTGATTGTAATGATTCTTCTCATGATCTTCCTGATATTGGCATTCCTGTCGTTTTTACGGTTCCTGCGGCAGCGGGAGCCGGTCCGAGATTTCCGAAAGCAGCCGCTCCGCGGCGGCGGGCGCGGCCAGCGCCGCCGCCAGAAGCCCGCGCTGCTTCAACCGGCCGGAATCCGCCAGGAGTCCGGCCAACAGCGTCTCCATCCGTTCCGGGGTGCATTCGGCGTTCGGAACCAGTTCGGCGGCTCCGGCTTCCGAAAGATAGCAGGCGTTGTCGAACTGATGATTCTCCGCCGCATAGGGATAGGGAATCAGCACCGCCGCCCGTCCGAACAGCGCCAGCTCCGCCACCGTGCTGCCGCCGGAGCGGGAGACGGCAAGGTCGGCGCCGCCCAGAAAAAGCTCCATCTTTTCGCTGCTTTCCAGCAGCAGGAGCGGAAAATCCGCATCGCCGTAGGCGGCTTTCGCCTCTTCCAGCTTCTTCGGCCCGGCCAGGTGCAGCACCTGGAATTCGAACCGGTTGCGGAGACGGCGCAGCGCTTCCGGCAGCACGCCGTTGAAAATCGAAGCCCCCTGACTGCCGCCGAAGACCAGAACGGTCGGCAGCGCCGTGTCCAGCGAAACGCCGAACTCCCGGCTCAGCCCGGCGATCGCCGCGTCGCGGCTGATTCCGGAGGCCCGCACCAGCTCCGGCCGCAGCGGCATTCCGGTCGTCAGATGCTCGCAGTCGCAGCTTTCCGCGTTGCAGGGCGGAAACGCCGTGGCCAGCAGCCGCGCCCACCGGCTGAAAAACCGGTTTGCCCGGCCGATGCGCGCGTTGCCGTCATGCAGGAACACCGGAATTCCGCTCCGGTGCGCCGCCAGAACCGGCGGCAGCGAAGTGAACGACCCCATCCCGAGCAGCGCATCCGGCCGGAAATTGCGAAGTTCCCGACGCGAAGCGAAATAACCGCTCAGCGCACCGCGCAGAAATTTGACCGCCGTACCGATTCCGGAAGGGGACGGCATCCGCGGCAGCGCGACGGCGGGAACGCCGTACGATCCGGCGATCGCCTTCTGCTTCTCCGCATTGACGCCGGAAAGCAGCAGCAGTACCTCTCCGCCCTGGTCGCGGAGCGTGCGCGCCACCGACAGCCCGGGGTAGAAATGCCCGCCGGTTCCGCCGCAGGAGATGACCAGTTTCCGCAGTCTCATGATTGCTCTCCGGTTTTGCGGTACCGGCGGAACCACGGCAGGAAGGAGAGCTTCGCGCGGATCACGTTCCAGTAATGCACATTGTAATTGGGACAAACGTTGTCGAAGGCGACGGAGGCGAGAATCCCCACCGCGGTCAGACTGGCCATGATATTGCTGCCGCCGTAGCTGATGAAGGCGGCGGGCATTCCCTTGGTCGGCACCGAACCGGTCACCACCGCGATGTTGATCGCCGCCTGAAGCGTGATGCCGAGCGTGAGCCCGCAGCCGAGCAGCATCCCGAGCCGCGAGCGCGAATTCATGCTGATCCGGAACCCGTACCAGGTGAAGAAGGCGTAAAGCGCCAGCACGCAGAGCATCCCGGCCAGCCCGAGCTCCTCGCCGACGATCGACAGGATGAAGTCGGTGTGCTGCTCGGGCAGGTAATCCTGTTTGAGGCGGCTCTCCATGAAACCGACGCCGGTCCAGCCGCCGGAGCCGAAGGCGAGCAGCGAAGTCCAGAGCTGGTAGCCGCCGGTCTGGCTGGTCTCCTCGGGCCGCAGGAAGGTGGTCACCCGCCCGAGCCGCACCGAGTCGAAGAAGAAGACGTACAGCCCGGCCAGCGTGACCAGCGCACCCGGAATCGCCAGATAATACCAGCGCAGCCCGGCCACCACCGCGATCGTCACCGCGACGGTCAAGACCAGCGCGGTGGTGCCGAAGTCGCGTCCGGCGAGAATGCTGCAGATGACCAGGCCGGCGATGCCGACCATGGGGATAATGCCGCGGCGGCCGCGGATGTTGTTGAACGTGCGGATGTTTTCCGAACAATACTTCGCCATGAACAGCGCGACCGCGATTTTGGCGAACTCCGAGGGCTGGAGCGTCATCTCCATCCCCGGCAGCGGAATCTTGATCCACCGGTTCGCCCCCTTGATCGCGGGGGAGAAGAAGGCGATCATCAACAGCAGGAAGATGATCCCCATCAGCGGCAGGCTCCACGACGCCAGCTTGCGGTAGCCGACGACGAAACCGGCGACTCCGCCGACGGTCCCCAGGGCCGCCCAGAAGAGCTGGTTGCGGAAATACTTGTAACCGTCGGTCCCGTAACTGGCCGAGTAAAGCATGGTGAGCCCGAAGACGACGATCAGCGTCACCACGGTCAGGAGACCGAGCATCGCGTTCATCGACGCGGCGCTCTCCCGCGTATCGAGCTCCACCGGAGCGGAGGGCTCCTCGTTCAGGAAAAAGCTCCTCACGGCCGTCTCCCGCTACTCAAGGCGCAGTTCCGCGCCGCGGATGATTTCGGTAATCCCATGCGCCTTGACATAAGCCGCGGCGTCCTCGTCATCGATCACCGCGAGCGGCGAAATCTCGATTTTCGCATCGACTTTGCCGTCGGCGGTGCGGGGGATTTCGACCCCGGCCTTCGCCAGCCGCTTCGCGTCGCGCTCGATCAGCATCTCGCGGCAGCTCTCGACCGAATCGACGCCGGTCGGGTTTTTGGTGGGGGCGAAGACGCTCTCGCGCTCGCCTTCGAGCACCATGGTCCGCTTCGCCAGCGGCATCGCGTCGAAAATGAACGACTCGAGCTTGACCGCGTTGGCCGATTCCGGCTTGACCGCGTTCCCGGCCTCGTCCACATAGGGGACCTTCTTGTCGGCGCGGTGCCACGGCAGTTTGAGACTGCCGCCAGCGGTCAGCTGTTCGACGAAGGCGCGGGAAATCATATGGATCGCCGGGCTGCCCGCGATGAAGCGGAGCGTACCGTCCGGGTTCCGGCTCTCGGCCAGTTCGGCGGGCAGGTCGCTGTACTCGATGATCTCCAGCCGCCCCTTGGAAACGCAGAAGTTGCCGAGTTTCTCAAACGGGCCGGTCTTGGCCAGCATGATCGCCGACATCTCGGAATTCTCAAGCGCATGCAGCCCGAGGAAGAGCGGAGAGACCACCGGAATCAGCGGATTGTCCACCTGGAAGTAGGAGAGGTAATCGACCCCTTCCTTCGCCATGCGGTCGAGCGCGCCGGATTTGCGCAGCGCCAAGAGCGTGCCGCCGTGGCCGTCGGGGGAAAGCGAGAGCGACGATTTCGTCGCCAGCAGCAGCTTGCCGTCGTAGGCGCAGGCGGGCATGGTGCCCTGGGTGAAGAAGAAGACCTGCTCCGGCGCCAGCCCGAAGAAATTGTTTTCCTGGAAGAACGCCTCGGTCGCTTCGCGGTTGAGCAGACTGGTCATCACATACCAGGTGAGCGGTTTGCCGTACTTGAGACCGGTGCGCTTGATCGACTCGGCGAAGTAGGCGAAGAGCGGGCGGCCGCTCACCGGGCCGATCGGATAGGTGCCTTTGGGGCCGTCGAACCCGAGGCGGGTCCCCTGCCCTCCCGCCACGGTGAGGCAGCTCACCTTTCCGGCGCGGAGCAGCTCGACGCCGCGCGCCGCGGCTTTCTCATAGAGCGCGGCCTGTCCGGCGTCGCGCGGCACGAGCGGGAAATAGGGAGCGGGGCCGAGGTCGTCGGGAATTTCGGTCTTCGGCTTGTTCAACACGTAATCGCGGATCAGTCTGGCCATTTCCGGGAAATCGATCGCCCGGATCTGTCCGGCAAGTTCTTCCTTTTCCGCCGCGGAAAGTCCGTTCCAGAAGCGCAGCAGCTGTTCCTGTCCGGCAGGGGCGGTCATATTTAAGAGTTCCTGATAGGCGTCCATGTTCAAAAAGCTCCTTCGAATGAAAAATATGGATCTCCGGCGGCTGTAAGCCGCAGAGTACAATATAGCTCCCTTCCCGGCTCCGCGCCAGTTGTTTTCGGGATTATTTGCGAACTTTTGCCGGATGCGGTTGCAAGAAGGAAAAGTATCGTGTATTTTTATTCCGGGCTTCACCCGCCCTCAGGGAAAATGGGATGAAAAATACAGAAAACAGTAAAAAAAGACGGAAATGGCCGTGGGTCCTCGGCGGCATATTCGGCGGGCTCATCCTGCTCGGCCTCGTCGCGGCATTGATCGTCTCTTCGCTCCTCTTCGGCGGCGGCCGGGAGTTCCCGGTCGACCCGCTCCGGCCGGAGGATTACGCACTGGTCGGCAAGCTGACCGGGCGGCTGCTCACGGAACTGCGCACCGGCAGGCCGGTCGAGTCCGAGCTGGTGCTGACTCCGAAAGAGGTCGATTCGCTGCTCCGCCTCGCCGACAACGGCGTCAGCCTCGGCGCCATGCCGAAGGGCGCCGCGCCCGGCAAAACGAAACAGCAGAACCTCCGGTATGAAAACGGCCGGTTCGAAATCGTCGCCCCGGTCCAGACCGGGCAGGAGTGGCTGTGGGGCGGCGTCATCGTGGTGGACACCAGCGTCCGCCCGGAGAAGGAGGACGAAAGTTTCACCCTCGGCATCTCGCGGGTCAAAGCGGGCTCGATCACCCTCCCCGATTTCATCGTGGAGCGGATGCGGAAGCAGTCGCTGGAAAATCTGCGGAGCCAGAAGGAATATCAGCAGTTCGACCGCTGTGTGAAATCGATCCGGATCGACGATGGGAACAATCTTCACGTCGTCTATCGCCCCGTCGAGTTATTGAACCTGCTGCCGGAGGAGTCGCGGCGAATTCTGTTGCCGAACTCCGGCAGAAGCGGAAGATAAGAACACCAAGGGAGGAGGAGAGGATCATGGGGAAGAAAATTCTGTTCGTCATCGCCGGACCCCGTCTGGCGGGATCAACCGCCTTTGCCGCCCAGGTCGCGGCGGAAGCGGCGCGGGAAGCGGGAAACGAAGTGACCATCGCCGAACTGCCCAAGCTCAAGGGCGGCATCACCGGCTGCCTGGGCTGCGGCTGCTGCCAGCACGGCAGGGAATATCGGTGCGTCATCAATGACGGAATGACCGAACTGGTCGCCTCCGTCGCCAAATACGACACCGTCGTGCTCGCCAGCCCGGTCTATTTCTTTTCGATGACCAGCCAGGCGAAGGCGTTCCTCGACCGCTGCTACAGCCTGCTCAAGTTCATCGACGGCAAACTGCAGACTCCGTTGACCCGGATTCAGTTCGCTTTCATCGCGACTTCCGGCGAGGACGAAAGCAGCAGCGGCGTCAAAAACATCTACAAAATCATCCGGGACTGCGCGAGCTTCACCGGATCGCCCAAACCGTGCTTCCTCCATTTCGGCTGCTGCGAAGACCCGAAGAAATTCCGGTCCGACCCGGCCGTCGCGGAGAAAGCGGCGGAATTCGGCGCAAAACTGTAGACGAAGACGGAGAGAAGCGTGGAATTCTGGCCGGGGCCGATGGAAGGAGTCATGACTCCGGCGCTGATCCG
>CAYSZM010000129.1:0-10373 GCA_964435365.1 uncultured Victivallis sp.
GCAACGACGACTGCCCCTGCGGCAGCGGCAAAAAATACAAAAAGTGCTGCGGCAAAGAATAGAATAGGTCAGGGACCCTGGGAACTCGGGGGCGGGGAAGGGAAGCTTTTTTTCGCGTGAAAAAAAGCTTCCCTTCCCCGCCCCCGAACCCTCACCCCCATCCTTTTCAAAAAAAGCGGTTGTAAGCGGGCGTATTCGGGCGACGGCGTTATCTGGTCGTTTGAAGGCGGCAGAGCACATTGCCGACCGGTAAAAAAGCGCGGCGCCCTCTATCTCACGGGTTGTGAAATCTGCACTGTCTTGCGTGCAGATTGCTGTATTGGGCTTGAATTGCGGGAACCCGCCAATGGCTCCCTGCCATATCTATTTCGCGTTCCTGTTGAATGTGGACAATGCAAACGCTGTCGCCAAAGGAACGATCGCACCCAGAAACAGATAAATCCAGCAAGCCGTCATCAACCCCATATCCTCTTTCGGTGGTCCTTCCGGATTGTGGTACATGATAAAAAACAGAAATAAAAACGGCAAGTCAAACAATATGGAAGCAACCAGCAAACTCCGTTTTGCTGTTTTCAGCTTTGTCGCCAGGAGATAATTCCAATGAATTCCGACGGAGGAAAGAAGGATTCCGTATCCGCATAGCATTGAAAGCATCTCGTTGTATTTGCTGTATCCCGTCGAATTGATAGAGAATAGACAAGCAAAAGAGACCGCCGCCAATCCTGCCGAGATGGCATGCAGCATGATATTCCACTTGTGACGCAGGCAGAGAAATGGAACGACATAGCACCCCAAGCAGACAATTAATAAAATGATGATTGTAATCATATATTCTTTCCGATTTTGATTGGAAATCCGGTGCAACAAACCTTAAATTACTATATCATTCCATTTGCAGATTGCAATCACAGTATGGAAGGGGAAGCCGCACTGCTCAGAAAACCGGAAGGCGTTGCATTCTTCCGCAAAGCTGTGTATCGCATTGGCTTTTTTTTAACCGGGGAATAGGTCCGCAACCGCCCTTGCCGGTTCATGATCCGGGCAAAGACGAGGATGGCAACGGCGACGACATTCGCGCCGTCATGCGAATAAAGGGGGAGAGAAGATGAAGCGTTTCTGGTCGAAGCTCCTGTTTCGCGACGCCCCGGCGCAGGGGGCGTTTTTCGCACTGACGCTCTGCGTCGTCGGCTGGTATGTATTGGCCTCGTTCCTCTTTTTTCTTTGTTTGGAAGGATTGCTGTGTTCGTTTTGGGAACTCATGACCGGAACGACTTTTCTGCTTCAGGTTTTTCTTGTCCTTTTTTCCCTGCTGTTCCTTTATTTCTGGGGGTATACGTCGTATTTTTACCACGGATTGAGGAGCGGACCGGGCCGGGTTTTTATTGTCTGGGGCGGTTTTGTGGAATGGATGATCTTCGTGGCAGTCGCCAATCTCCTGTTCGGCTGGCTTTCCTTCGGGGTCAACTTCTCTCTCCCTGTCATGTACTTCGCCGTCTTCCTGCCGCTCTGGTTCGCCGGAGAACATTGGAAATGGGCGGTGGCCGGCGCTCTGGCCTGGATGGCCGGAACATTTCTGCTGCTGGCGTTGCCTCTTGCATCCGCGTTTGATGTTCCGACTTCGATTCCGGAGAAACTTGGTGTTTCCGGGTACGGGTGGACGGCCTGGATCGGCTTCGCATTTCTTCTGTTTCTGGCCTGGTATCTGTTGATCGCAAAGCTTTTTTCGCTTTTGGGAAGAATCCGGTTCCGCGCCATGTTCGGACTTCCGGTTTTCATCCTTTGGGGAATGGCGGTCTGCATCTATCTCTGGTTTGCCGTTATGTCGGTGGCGGAGTCTTCCAGATTCAAACGGCAGATGTCGGCGCTGGAGCAGCGTTTCGGGCATCCCGTGACACCGGAAGCCCTGGGGGAACTCTATCTCGGCGGCGAAAAACCGGATGCGGAATTCTGGGCCCGCATTGAGAGATATGGAGAGAATGTTCCGCCGATGATCGGATATTCATTCCGGTCCGAAATTTCTCCCGCCGAAGCGAAGGAATTCTACGGACAGTTCGAGCGTTACGCGAACTCGCTGACGGAGTGGGAACGCGATTTTTCCGGTCCGATTCCTCCGGAGAAACGAGAGTATCGCACCGGAGGATTTGCTGCTTTGGTTCAGACCAGTCTCAACGTGCAGCGCAGCTTCAACCGGCTTGAACGCTGGCGCATTCAAATGGCGCTGAAAGAGGGGGATGCCGCCACCGCCGCCGTCGCTTATGAACGGATGGGGAACGCGAATCGTTCCTTGCGGAACGACCCGTCCCTGATCGCCGCACTGGTCTGGTCCGCCTGCCAGCAGATCCGGCTCGACGGGTTGGAGTCGTTGCTGGAATCCGGACGGTTGACAACCGTGCAACTGCAGAACTATGCCGATGACTTGCTTCAGGAAGAGAGAGCCATCCCGATCGTGGCGGAACGGGCATTGTACGGCGAGGCCGTATTCGGAATGGATGCCGCGACGATGTTTGAGGACGGAGGGCCGGAAGCGCGGGAGCTTGCAGGCGGGGTGCCTATGAATTCCATGTATTTTCTGCTTCCGCAATTGCGTTGGTTTTGCATCGGGGACAAATTGGAATTGGCTTCCCGGTATAACATTCCCGACATGCGCCACGCTGATGAAAGCCTATATGGCCCAAAGCCATACTTTTTGGTTGCGATGCTATTGCCGGGGCTGAATCAGGCGGCCGATAAATTTGACGGGCTGACCGCACGGCTGCGGGCTACGCGGGCGCTGGTCGCGGCGGAGCTTTACAGACGCGAACACGGCGATTATCCGGAGACGATGGCCGATCTCCCCCTCGATCCGTTCGGCGGAGCCCCCCTGCTTTACCGCAAGGGGGATTGCCGGCTGCAAATAGAGGTTCCCTTCTGGAACTCATATCGCAATGGATGGGAGGAGAAGGAGAGGGCGAAGACCATAACCGTTCCCGCCGTGCAGGTGTGGAGCGTCGGGCCGAACGGCAAAAACGACGACGGCAACGGCGACGACATCCGCGCCGTCATGCGGATACAGGGAGAGGGCAAATGAAGTCATTCTGGAACAGGCTCCTGTTTCGCGACGCCCCGGCGCGGGGTGTCTTTTTCGCGCTGACGCTCTGGATTACCGGGTTCTATCTGTTGAGTTCCGTCTTTTTCTATTTCTGGTGCGAAGGCGTTCTCAACTACTATTTTTATGGCGTGAATACGCTGCGATGGGAACTCGTTCGGATGCTGATTCCCACATTGGTGTTTCTGTTTGTCCCGATTTATTTTTTCTGTCTGACGCGGTGTTTTTTTCAAGTCCGGAAGCTCGGCTGGAAGTGCTTCGTGGTTTTTGCCGGGCCTCCGGCGCTGGTGTTGCTCCTGCCTCTCGTCAATCTGTTGATCTGCCTGTTTCCCGCATGGCAGAACGACTTGGCCGAACGTATTTTTTTCACTCTTCTGCTGTTTCCGCTCTGTTTTTGCGGAAAAGGGCGGATCTGGGCCGCGGGAGCATTCGTCACTTGGGGCGGCGGGCTTTTCCTGCTCCTGGCTGCCCTGAACGGCGTCACCTTCGCCAATCCGGGGATTGCCGGCTGGAGGGTCTGGATCGGCGTCGCCCTGCTCCTCTTGACGGTCGGATATCTGTTGAGCGCCAAGCTCCTCGCCGTATATGGCGAGGTCCGGTTCCGTTCCCTGTTCGGGAAAGCGGTGTGGTTTCTCTGGGCGATGGTCGCGGCGATTTATCTGGCTTTCACGTTCTTGGCGATTCCGGTCGAGCGGGAAACCGCGCGGCGGCTGGATGCGGTGAGAGAGCGCTCCGGACCGCTGACGCCGGAAGCGTTGGGGCGGCTTTACTTTCGCGACAGTCCGCCGGACTCGGACTACTGGACGCGGGTCACGGAGCTCCACAGAAAGGACTGGACAACGCTGCCGAAGAATCCATCGGACCGTTACGAGTTGAGCTCCGCCGAAAACGCCCGGCTTCGGCAGGAATTGAAGCGCAACGAAGCGACATTTGCGGAGTTGGAAAAGGCGTTCTCCGGGCCGATTCCGCCGCCGCCGCGCGTCTTCCAATTCAAGGGGATGCTCGACTTGCGGTACATTAATTTCTACCCGATGAACAGATTCGGCTATATCGAGCTATGGCGGCTCCGGTTCGCGTTGGAAGACGGCGATTTCATCGGGGCGCTGGCTGCCTATGAGCGGCTGGGAAATGTCAATCAAGCGCTGAGCCGGGAAATTTTCATGCTCGGGACCCAGGTTTGGGTGCAGGGCGAAATGCGGCGGCTTGATGCTCTGGAAATGCTGCTGGAATCCGGCCTCCTTGCGGATGATGAGTTGCGCCGCACCTCCGACGCGCTCCTGCAGACCGAAACGGAGACGCTGCCCCGGATGCTGGAACGGATGCGATACAGCGAAGTCGTCGGCCTGCTGGATATATTTCTCCTGCAGGATGAGGATGAATGGAACAAATCCTGGGCCGAAGGCACGAATCAGGGAATACACCGGCCTTCCCGGAAGGCCCTTTCTCCGTTTCTTCCCCAGTTTCGCTGGTGGCTGGCTTTGGACAAGGCGGAACTGTACGGAAAGATCATCGACTTCCCCGGCAAAGAGGATGAGCGTTGCTGGCATGAGGTGCGGCCATACTATTCCTGGTGGGTTAACGAAATCGACGGCACCAGAAAAACAGTACGGAACCTGATCGCCCGCCTGCGGGCGGAACGGGTGCTGATCGCGGCGGAACTGTACAAGCGTGAACACGGCGACTATCCGGAGACGATGGCCGATCTCCCCCTCGACCCATTTACCGGCAAGCCGCTGCGGTACCGGAAGGGAGACTGCCCCTGGCAAGTTCCCGCTTCCCATGAGGAAGACGCGGCGGAAGATTCTTCGCCGTTCTCCCGGGCAGGGGGAGAGACGACCAAAATCACGGTGCCCGGCGTTCAGGTATGGGGCTCCGGCAGGGACAGGCATGACAATGAGGGCAACGGCGACGACATCCGCGCCGTCCTGCGGATACAACCGAATCGGGAGGACAGGCGATGAAGCGTTTCTGGTCGAAACTCATTTTCCGTGAAACTCCGGCGCGGGGAGTCTTTTTCGCGCTGACGCTGTGGGGCGCCGGCCTTTATCTGCTGGGGTCGCTGCTGTTTGCCGGCTGGGTTTGCGGCTGGGTCGGGGGCGGCAATGAGTGGCCGCCGATCCAGAGGGGCTGCGATCTTCGGAATCTGTGGATTCCTCTTGCCGCGTCGCTGGTTCTTCCCCTCTATTTTCTGTGGATGACGGTCCGTTTCTGCCGGAGCCGCAGACTTGGTCTGATGTTCGGCCTGATTCTCGTCGCGCCTCCGATGTGGGTGCTGCTGCTGCCGGTCGTCAATGTGCTCGGCGGTCCCTTTCCGGCGCTGCGGAACGGGTGGAATTCGGGACTCTTTTTTCTGCTGCTTCCGCTTCTTCTTCTTTTCTGCGGCAGCAACTGGAAATGGGCGGCGGCGGCGCTGGTCTCCTGGGGCCTCGGCCTGCTGATGTGCATCGTCGCGTCGAACGGAATGATGACCTGGGGCGCGCTCGACCCGAGTCAGCAGTGGCTGGCGGAGCAGACCCGCTTTCTCGGAGTGGCCGGCTGGGCGGTCTGGGGCGGCGCCGCCTTGCTGCTGCTGCTCGCGGGATATCTCTTCTCCGCGAAGTTGATCGCGGTGTCGGGCGAGGTCCGGTTCCGTTCCCTGTTCGGCAAACCGGTGCTGGTCTGCTGGGGGGTGGCCGCGATCGTGTATCTGACTTTCACCGTGATGGCGTTTTCTGCCGACTGGAAGGCGGACCGGCGGCTTCAGGCATTGGAAAAGCAGTTCGGTCGCCCGTTGACTCCGGAGGCGCTGGAGAAATTCTATTACCGGGACGGGCGGGGCGATGCGGCGTTCTGGGCGGAGATGGAACAGCGCAATCTGAAAGAAGCGATCCCGGAATCGGAAATTCCGCCGAAACAGGCCGTGTTCTCTTCCGGGCAGCTCGCCCAAATTCGCGGGAAATTCGAGAAGAGCCGGAACCGGCAGGAGGAATGGGAGAAGGCGTTCTCCGGCCCGATTCCGCATCTGGACCTCAACTTCCGGCGCGGTCAATTGTTTTTCCTGGAATTTCCGAATTTATGGATGATCCGGAAATTCGACCGGCTCGAAATGTGGCGCATCCGGTTCGCCCTGGCCGACGGCGATTTCGGAACGGCGCTGGCCGCATATGAGCGGATCGGCGCCGCCAATCGCGCTTTGGGCAGGGAGCTTTTTCTGATCGGCGGATTGGTCTGGGTGAGTTGCGAGGATCTGCGGCTTGACGCATTGGAGCTGCTGTTGGAGTCGAACCGGCTTTCGGGCGAGCAACTGCGGCGGTTCTCTCAGGAACTCTCCGAAACGGAAGAACGCATCCCGCAGGTTCAGGAGCGCGCCATGTACGGCGAAGCGGTCGGGCTGCTGGACGCGATTGATCTGTGGAATTCCGGGCACTCACAGATGCTGGTTGTTTTCCCTTTCTCGAAAGAGGCCTGCCGGCTGGTTTCCCGCAAATCGTTCTTCCTGTTCTTCCCCCAGCTCCGGTGGTGGAACGGCCTCGACACGGCGGAAGCCTTCGGGCAATATGCGACGCCGCCGCAAATGGATTCGAAGCCGGGGTCACATGCCCCGCGCCTGCTGAGTTCATTCTGCGCGCCGATGGGGGGCATTCTCCGCCGTTTTACGGAATTGACTGCGCGGGTGCGGGCGATGCGGGGGCTGATCGCGGCCGAGTTGTATCAACGCGAACACGGAGAATACCCGGAGAAGATGGCCGATCTCCCCCTCGATCCGTTCAGCGGCAAACCGCTGCTTTACGGGAAGGGGGAGTTCCGCATGGTAGTGGCGGAAAAACCTCCTGCTCCCGATGACTGGAAACATCGGCCGCACACGATCCCCGTCTCCGCCGTTCAGGTGTGGAGCGTCGGGCAGAACGGCAAAGACGACAACGGGCTCAACATCCGGTTCGAAAGCGATGATGTCCGCGCCATCCGGCGGATTTCGCCGTAACGGGAAATAGCAGGAACCGGGTCACTCGACCAGGAACGGGATGTTCTGGGTCGCCGCGCCGCCCTTGCCGTCGCGGACGAAGAGGAAGAGGCGGTAGGCGCCGGGTTTGGCCGGGGCCTTCACCGTCGCTTCGGCCGAGTTCGCGCCCGCAGGGAAGCAGCCGTCGATGGTCGGCGGAACTTTTTCGGCGGCGCCGCCCGCTTTCCGGTCGGCGCTTTCGGCGATCACCTTCCACTCGCAGATGAGCGGGTCGCTTTCCGGGTCGTCGACAATCGCTTTGGCGCGGAATTCCGTTCCGGGCGCAACTTTCTTCCGGCCCGCTTCGCAGGTAAGTTTCACGATCCGCGGGCAGCGGTTTTCAGGATAGCTCCCGGTGTAAGCCAGCCCCATCGCGTCCACGGCGGGCGTCTTCTCGCCGGACTCCAGGAACATGCCGAACCAGGTGGCGGTGGCCTCCTGCTTGTTGCCCCAGACGAAGGCGGCGGTGCCGAGGCATTGCCGCGAACCGTCCGTCACGCTGTGGAAACTCTTCAGGTAATGTGCGGCTTTCTCTTCGGCAGAGGGCTCCACGGGGGCCTGCCACTCGGTCTTCGGGCTCTCCCAGGGGCCGCGCGGACCGAATTCGGTCAGGATGTAAGGTTTCTCCCAGCCCGCAGCCTTCAGCCGCTCTTCGGTTGCGACGGCCCCCGCGTAGGCGTTGATGCCGACGATGTCGATTGCGGGGGCGTATTGTTTCAGCGCTTCGAGCTTCCACGGCGCATTCCCGGCGATGACGTTCATGACCGGGTGGCGCGGGTCCTCCTCTTTGACGATCTTCGCCAGTTCGCCGAGCTCCCGCCAGTAGGCTTCGTTGACGCCGCCCGCTTTGGGGTGCTCGGCTTCGTTGCCCAGACCCCAGATGATGAGTCCCGGCGAATCTTTCAGCGCCCGGACCTGGCTGCGGATCGATTCCCGCTGGGCTGCCATGCTTTCGGGATCGTTGTAGAAAGAGGTGTTTTCTCCGTCATGCGTCACCCACAGCCCCGCGATCACTTTGAAGCCGTGCTTCTCCGCCGCCGCCACTTCCTGTTTCGCCTTGTCCGACGCGGAGGAGTAGGTGCGGATGGTGTTGACGCCGATCTCCTTCGCCGTTTCCGGGTACCCCATCCGGTTCACGCCGTGAACCGCGAAGGGCGAACCGTCGACCGTAAGCTCCCATTTCCCCGCGTCGTTTTTCCGGACCGCGGAGTCCGCGGCTCCCGCGGCCAGGCACATTGCCGTGAAGCACGGCACAAGCAATCGTTTCCAAATCATGTAATGTCCTCGTGTTCGGGATGTCAGGGCAGGCTGATCCAGTATTTGTAACGGTTTTCATTCTGGTAGAACGCCTGCAGCATGTTGCCGACGTGGCCGTCGATGTAAGTGAAGTTGCCTTTGCCCATATGGACGAATCCGGGGAAGTCCCAGCTTCCGGACGTGGTGCTGAAGAAATACATGTGGTCGTTGCGGGAGCGTTCCGCCAACATCAGCCAGCGGGACGGATTCGGAACGTTGGAGAGCTTGCCGAAACGGTTGTTGCGGGACCAGAATCCGGACCACTGGCTGCTGTAAAGCCCGCCGCTGATCACGTCGTTGATCGAATAGGCGCTTGCGTGATACAGTTTCCCATCCACCTCCAATGCCGTTTCCACCGTGAATTTGGTGTTGGCCGGGCAGAGCGTCGTCTTGTTGTTGAAGAAGTTCGCGGCCTGCCATTTGCTTTTGTCGTAATCGATGCCGAGCTGGATGGCGCCTGCTTTTTCCATCTTATTCAGATAATTCATCCCGTACCAGGGATTGCCGCCGCTGGATTTGTCGTTTTTCGGGGCATATCCCCTGTTGCTGTCGGCATAGAGCACCACTCCCTGGCCGAGCTGCTTCATATTGTTGATGCAGCTCGTGTTTAAGCTGGCGGCACGCGCTTTCTGCAGCGCCGGGAGCAGCATCGCGGCCAGGATTGCGATGATCGCAATCACGACGAGAAGTTCGATTAATGTGAATCTCTTTTTCATGTTCGGTCCTTTCACCGGTTCCGATTGCCGTAGAATTCTGCTCATCGTTCCCTGTCCTTTCCCATGGTTCGTGTCGAGCCGCGTATAATTAATTGGGGCGTGAATGTTCTGGTCAGCGGGGATTCGGATTCGCTTCTTCCTTCGATGCGGTCGACCAGAATCCGGACCGCCTGCCCGGAAATCTGCGCCAGCAGGTTGTCCACTGTGGTCAGCGGCGGGTAGAGGTACTGGCTGAATTCGGTGTTGTCGTATCCGGCCAGCGCGATGTCGTCGGGACATTTGACGCCCATCTCGTGCATGGTGCGCAACACGATCGCCGCGATGCTGTCGTTCCGGGCGATGATCGCATCCGGTTTCTCTTCGCGGATGAACCGTTCGACGATGGCCATCAGTTCTTCCACGGAGGGGAACCGCTCAAAGACGAAGCGGTTTGCAAATCCGGGATCGAAGGGAAGGTTGTGCGCCTGCATTCCTTCGATGAATCCCTTTTCGCGTGCCAGAGTGGACGGATATTTGCCGCAGTGGAACGTCTCGTAAGGCAGGAAATAGGCGATGCGCGTTCTCCCCTCCTGTGCTAGGTGGTCGACCAGCTGGCGCATTCCCGCCGCCAGGTCGACATCGACATAGTCGCAGCTCCCGTCGTCGCTGATCGGGCGGTCGTAGTAGAGCACGTGGCGGATGCGCCGGGCATATTCCACGATCTGGCGGTTCAGGTTCGGGAACGAGTTGGAGTGCAGGATGACCCCCTCGATGCCGCGGTCGGCGAAATCGTCGATATACGCCTTGATATTGTTCAAATCGGCCTTGCACTGGCCGATCATGAAGCGGTAGCCCAGCCGGGAGGCGGCTTCTTCCGCGTAGGCGACGCGCTGGAATTCCATCGGCGAAGTGCGGGCGTCGATCAGGACGCCGAGCATCCGGCTGCGGCCTCCGGCGAGCTGGCTCGCGGCGATGTTCACCCGGTAGCCCAGGCGCGCCGCCACTGCGAGGATGCGTTCGCGGGTGGAGGCGCTCACCGTGGTGTTGTTTCCCGGACTCGGGTTCAGCACCTTCGACGCCGTCACCTTCGACACCCCGGCCGCCGCCGCAATGTCCACCAATCGTATTTTTTCCATGATCGCTGTTTCCAGTCTTCGTTAACTAACCGGTTAGTTTAAATTATACCGGAAATCGCATCAAAAGTCAAGACCCGAACGCGGAAAAAGTCGAAAAAAAGAGAATTTCGGCGCGACCGGATTTTATCCTTACCCGGCACCGGCACCCTGCCGGTCTGGGGTCCGGGGGCGAAGCGCCCCGG
>CAYSZM010000130.1:0-10364 GCA_964435365.1 uncultured Victivallis sp.
TCGCCATCCGCGAGCGGATGCGTTTCTTCAGCTACGGCGACTGCATGCTGCTCAAATAGCGGCAGAAAAGCCGGGAACCGTGCGGAATGCGGAGAGAGCGCGTGCTCCATCGCTGCTGCGGCGATTATTTTACACTTCTCCCGTCAGAAGTTTGAGCCCGACAATTCCGCTGACGATCAGGAAGAGGCACAGGATTCGCCAGACATCCGCGGATTCGCCGAAAAGGAAAATTCCGGCGAAAACAGTTCCGACTGTCCCGATGCCGGTCCAGATCGCATAAACGGTGCCCAGCGACTGCGTACGCATGGCGAGCGCCAGAAAAATAAAACTCGCGATCATCGTAACCACGGTGAAAACGGACGGATAGAGTTTCGTAAATCCGCAGGAATATTTCATCCCGACGGCCCAACTGATTTCAAATACGCCTGCGACCAATAACCAGAGCCAACTCATAGATCACCATTCCATTTTATGGAGCCGTCTCCGAGCGTCTGAATGTTGAGGCCGTCCTCAATGCGTCCAGTCAATATACCATCAGGAGGCGGATTTCTCAACTCATAACAATTTTTCTTCTGCGTTTTCGTTTCCGTTGCCAGATCAGCCAACACCGCCCGAACGGAAAAGCGAGTAACTTCGAGAAATTTTCCGTTATTTTCAAAACGGCTATTGACTTTTTCCTCTTTTTCCGGTATAATTATCGGTAACATGTTACCAGATTATCATGCCATAACATTGGAATCGGTTCAAAATGAGAAACACATGACATCTAAAATCAATTGGTAACATGCTTCCACTGGGGCTCCTGAAACTTGAGCGGGATCATCAAAATACGCAACACAAAAAGGGAAATGACCATGAACAGATCGGCTGAAAGAAGAATTTTTACACTGATTGAATTGCTGGTGGTAATCGCAATCATCGCGATTCTGGCCGCGATGCTTCTTCCCGCGCTGAATCAGGCAAGATCACGCGCCAAAGCGACTGCCTGTATGAATAACCAGAAACAAATCGGCCTGGCCGCCGCCCTTTACCTCGATGCGAATAAATACGTTATCCCAAGCTACTGTCTGGGCAATTCAAACACCTGGGCCATGTATCTGGAAACCTATTCGGCTGGAATCGTCAGCAATAAAAATCTGCTGGTCTGTCCGGCAATCGCCCCGTTTCATTTTGTGACCGACATTACCGATTCCTGGAGAAACTATCGAATCTACGGAGCCAATTACAGCGGAGTCACCGCAAAATACTCCGGGGCCGGCGGCGGCATGGTATCCATGACCATTCTACCGAAAAAGTACACCGTCAACGGCGTGTTGAAGGATATTCCTCCCTCCGGACTGCTGTTCCTGGCCGACAGTTATGCGTTGAGCAAGGAGAGCCAGTGTTATCTCCTCCAGCCTTCCAGCGGGGCATTCTCCGGCGGTTGTCATCCTTTCCTCGCCCATTCCGACCGCGCCAACGCGCTTTATCTTGACGGACACGTGACCGCCATCGGTCCGAGGGAATTTCTCGAGGCCGGGCTCGACCAGGTCTACAGGGGAAACTCGACCATCATCTCGACATTTTAATTGACTCAAAGAAGAAAAAGTTATGAAACGGAAAATTTTCCTGCTCGCCCTGCTGTGCGGTATCGGTTCGGCATCGCTTTACGGCGCGTCTGACGAGCTTCTCAAGAACAATCTGTTTACGCCAGACGCCGCCGGAGCACTGCCGTCGTGGCAACTGCGCGGAAACTCCGCCGCCGTCAAGCCGGTCCCCGGCGGAGTCGCAATCACGGCCAATGCCGACGGGAAACCGACGTACCTGCTCCAGATGCTTCCGTTGCATGCCAACGGCCGTTACCGGGCGTCCTGGAAAGAGCGCGGCGACGAGCACAATCAATATCAGCTGTACGTCGAATGGACGACCGGCTCCGGCAAAGCCACCGTCTTCCAGGGAGCGAACTCCCAGAAAATGCAGGCGGAAACCACGGAGAAAACTCGCGACTTCGAGTTTGATTATCCCGCGGGAGCCAATCCCGGATATCTCGCGTTGACCGTCCGGAACGGCTCGGTGACAATCACCGACCTGACTCTCAGGGAAGTCGCCTCCCCCACTCCGTTCGCCTCCAACTTCGCCAATCCGCGCAAGAGCTGGAAATTCAGCGGCAATGCGAAGATCGCCCGTTCCGATGCATTCGCCGGTCCGGCTCTGATTCTGGAAGGACAGGGAGCCCGGGCCGAATGCGCGGAGATCGTCCTACAGCCGGGGAAAACCTACCGTCTGGGGTATCTGGTCCGGGCGATCGGGAGAGGCAACGACATCGGCACCCAGCCAGTCCGGGTCACGCCGCTCTCCCCGGAACTGGGCTGGACCGACACCTGGTCGGACAACATTCAATACAAGGAAACGGAATTCGTCGCTCCGGCCGGCAATGCGCCGATCACGCTGTGCTGTGAAATCCGGGGGAACGGCGGCGCGGTTTTCGACAAGATCACCATTACGGAGGCGAAAACCCGCAAAGAGGAGTTGTCCGTGATCCTGACCGAACCCTCGTACCGCAACGATATTTTCGCTTCGATGCCGGCGGAGCGAATCTCCGGACAGGCAATTTGCCGGATTCCGGCGAACGCGATTGCGGTTGAATTGGACGATCCTTCCGGGAAGCCGATCCAATCCGCGAACGGAAGAGGCGGGACGCTTTCGTTTTCACTTCCGGCCAATCAGCTGCCGCAGGGAAATTATACGCTGAAGGCCTCCGCGACATCCGCCGACGGAAAGACAGTCTCCGAGCAGAAAACAACCATCCGGATTCTGCCGCACCGGGAATATGAAACCGTCATCACTCCGAATCAAACGACTGAGATCAACGGAACCTTTTTCTTTCCGATCATGACCTGGACCCTGCTCAGGAAAGGCGAACCCTCCGATTGGATCGGGCCGATGCTCTATCATTGCGCCCGGCATGGCATCAACAGCCTGACCGTCTTCATGGACGACCCGAAGCTGCCGGAGATTCTGGATGAGGCGGAGCGGTACGGGATGAAGGCGGTAATCGAAATGAACATGCCGAAAGACCAGGATGGGGAAGAAATGCGGAAATGGCGCCGGGATGTCGCCCGGATTCTCACCCCGGAACTGCTCTCAAAAAAGGCCCTGCTGGGCTATCTGTCGGTCGACGAACCCTGCTGGGGCGGAAAATCCGCCGCTTCCACCCTAAAAATCTACGAGGAGCTGAAAGCGCTCGACCCTTACCGTCCGGTCTGGATCAACGAGGCTCCGCGCAACGAAATCGCCAGCCTCGCCCCCTATGCCGACGGGTGCGACATCTACGGGTGCGACATCTACCCGGTGCCGCACGGCTGCGGGCATTCCGCCTTAACCAATCAAGACCTTACCTGTGTAGGCGACTATACCCGCCGGATGCGCACGGTAATCAACGACCGCAAACCGGTCTGGATGGTGTTGCAGGCGTTCGCCTGGGGATCGCTGTTCGGCAAGGAGCGGAGATTCCCCTCTTTGGCGGAAATGCGCTTCATGACCTACGATTCGCTGGTCGCCGGCGGCGGCGCGGCTACGTTCTGGGGGCTGGACTCCATCGACCTGCCGGAATTCTGGGACCGGTTCTTCGAGCTCACCACCGAACTGCACCGCATCTCCGGAATCCAGGGCGTTCCGGAAGTCCGGAACGCTGCAAGATGCGACAATCCGAATATCGCCTTCCTCGTCCGGCAGAATGAGAAGGGGACGTTCCTTCTGGCGGTCAACCGCGACAAACAGGCGACGGATGCGGCATTCACCCTCACCAAGCCGGTTTCTCAGCCGTTCGTTTCGGAATTCGACGGACGGAAAATTCCCGGCAGCGACCACGGCTTCCGGGACCGGATCGAAGGGTACGGCGTCAGGCTCTACGTCTCCGGCCCCCTGCCGCCGCCCTCCCGGCAACTGCCGCCGGTCGATCCGGCGATGGAAGCAAAACCGTTCCCCGGAAAAATCCGGGCCGAAAAAGGCAACCGGCGCTACAGCGGCGAAAAATATACCGGCAAAGCCATCTGGATCTGGGGTCCCGATTTGAAAGACGGTTCTGTCTGTACGCTTCGCCGTCGGTTCGAACTCGATTCCGCACCGGTGTCGGGAACCGCTTACGCGGTCTGTGACGATCAATTCATACTGAAAATCAATGACCGGGAAGTGCCGATGGAAAACCAGGGTTGGGGAACCGGCAATAAAATCGACCTGACCCCATTACTCAAAAAGGGAGAGAACACCGTCGAAGCGGCATGCAGGAATGGAACCGGCCCCTGCGGGTTCCTGTTCGACCTGACGGAAAAAACCCAAAGCGGCAAGACGGTATCGCTGGTCAGCGACGCCTCCTGGGAATACGTGGAATCCGGCAAGACAGCCGGTCCGGCACAAATCATCGCCCCCTACGGTTCGGGGGCGTGGGGAACTGGAGTATTTTTCTTCACATGCAAACATTGATGGATCATTCAACGGCAGCGGCGGACCGGGGTTCTTCCCGGCTCCGCTATTCGGAAACCGAAGAATACCGGCGGAAAGTCCGCGGCTGCTGGCTGGGGAAAGCGATGGGCGGAGGGATCGGCGCGCCTTACGAGGGCGTTCCCTATCCGCTTCAACTGACCGCCGCCGACCTCTACATCGACCCCGGTCCGAACGACGACCTCGAGCTGCAACTGCTCTGGCTCTGTCTCGCCGAACGATACGGGCTCGAACTCCGCGCCCGCCATTTCACCCCGGTCTGGCTGGAACAGATGGGGCGCGGCTACGGCTGCGACGAATATGGGATGGCCGTCTTCAACCTCCGTCGCGGCCTGACGCCTCCGGCGACCGGCTATGCGGACAACTGGTTCACCGACGGCATGGGCGCCGCCATCCGGGCCGAAATCTGGGGATGTCTCTTTCCCGGAAACCCCGCCGCCGCCGCATTCTACGCCGAACAGGACGCCATCCTGGATCACCACGGCGAAGGAGTGTGGGCCGAAATCTTTCTGGCCGCAACCGTCAGCGAGGCGTTCTTCTGCGCCTCCCCCGCCGAAGCGCTGGAGTGCGGCTTGCGCCACATCCCGGCGGAAACCCGGGTCGCGCAGGCGGTGCGATTCGCCCGGGAACTGACGAAAAAAAACGGTGACTCGACACAGGTCCGGCAGGAGATCATGAGCCGGTTCGGCTCCCATAACTTCACCGACTGCGTGATGAACCTCGCGTTCATCACCGCGGCGCTGCTGTTGGGCGGCAATGATTTCCGCCGCACCGTCCTCACGGCGGTGAACTTCGGCATGGATACCGACTGCACCGGAGCCACTTCCGCGGCGCTGTTCGGCCTGGTCTACGGGCCGGAGGCGTTCGGAATAACCCTCCCCGACGAGCGGATCGCGGTTTCCCCCTTCCTCGACCGGAAGGCCCTGCCCGACGACATCACCGGGCTCGCCGACCGGACGGTCAAACTGACGCAACGGCTGGCGCGGGAATCGGCGGAGAATCCGGAGCTGCGTTTTCCCGCTTATGTCCCGTATGTTCCGGACGCCGCAATCGCGGCAATGTCGCACAGCAGCTGGCGGATCGAAGAAGAAGGGGCGTCTCCCCGCGTCGTCGAACTTCCGGGATTCCACGCCGACCTCTCGGCGTACTGTCATGAATTCGCGCCGCTCTATCTCTCCACCACCCTCTCCGTGCCGGCGGACGTGGACGATGCGCAGCTGATGTTCTGCGCCGGGACCGGAATCACCGTCTGGATCGACGACCGCATGGCCCTCAACTATCACGGACGGCAGAAACCGCTGCCCGCGTTTCACCGGACCGAGGGCGGGGGTACGGTGTTCCTCAAATTGGAGAAAGATCGGCGGTATTCGATCCGGGTCCGCTTGCTTTTTTGCCGTTCACCGCTTACATTTTCTTTTGCCGCCGGAGACGGCAACTATCATCTGATCCCCGGCGCAGTCTGGGAATGTTCGCCGGAATAAGAAGGGAAAACGATGGTCAGCAACAGTTTCAACATCCGCAAAATCGCAAAACTGGCCGGAGTCTCGGTGGCCACGGTTTCGCGGGTCTTGAATCCGCCGCCCGGCCGACGGGTGACCCCGGAACTTCACGACCGGATCATGCGGCTTTGCGATGAATGCCACTACTACCCCAACATGCACACGGTGCGGATGTTCTCCCGCAACGCCAGTACGGTGGCGCTGCTGGCGCCCGCCGACTGCATGTATCAGTTCATCCACTCCGGCGGACTCGACTACAATCTTTCCGGCGTCATCTGCGGGGCGGAAATGGAGCTGGCCGACGAATCGCTCTACCTGACCCTCGTCGCCGTCACCGATAAGTTCGTCGAGAACAAAGAGTATATCAAATTGAGCCGAGGAAAGATGGTGGACGGGATTCTCGTCTGGGGCTGGTACCGCGAACAGGAGTTTCTCCACGAACTCCTGGAGGAAAAGCTGCCGGTCGTCATGATCTCCGGCGATATTCCTCCGCATTCGCCCCCGCGGATCGAATGCCAGAATTACGAAGGGATGAAAACGATCGTCGAATATGTGCTGAGCCGCGGCCACCGGAAAATCGCCATCGCCACACCGGGCGCGACCTGTTACGCCGGACGGGAACGCCAGCGGGGAATCGACGACGCCCTGCAGCAAGCCGGAGTCGTCCCGGTCTACCGCAGTAAAATCGCCGGGTTGAACTACGAGGCGGGGATCGCCGCCGGGAAGGAGATTCTGGACCGCTGCGGCGACGGAATCAGCTGCATCGTCACCGGCAACGATTACGCGGCCTTCGGCGTCGCCAAAGCAGTCCGCGAGCGCGGGCTGCGGATTCCGGAAGATCTTTCCGTCACCGGGGCGGACGGCATTTTCGTTCACGGCCAGATCCAGCAAATGACCTCGTTTCGATCGCCCTCCTTCGAAATGGGGCGGACCGGGGCGAAATTGCTGACCGGAATGCTTCACGGCGAAGCGCCGGAAGAATCCCCGGTGCGTCTGCCGGTGGAGCCGATTTCCGGCGATACCGTGGCCGACCTGAACCGCTGAATTCCGGCCGAAAAAAACGGCGCCCCCCTTGCCGGAATCGCCACTTATCGTTCAACTCAATCGCATTGCAGCCGGCGGCACGGGAGACCGGGTCGCCGTCAAACTTCCTTTTGAACGGCGGCCGGGCCTTGTTTTTTCGCCGCGGCACGGTTATCTTATCAAAGTACTAACCGCTCAAGGAGGGAATATGGTCAAAGGAATCGCTCACATCTGCATCCGGGTCGCCGACCTCGAAACGACACGCCGCTTTTACATCGACGCGCTGGGGTTGAAGCAGGCGTTCGCATTTGTCCGCAACGGCGAAACGTGCGGCTATTACTTTGAAGCGGGGAACCGCAACTTCCTCGAATTCTTCAAGCGGAATCCGGATGAGGCGATTTCCGGCAGCCCGGTCCACCACTTCTGCCTCGAAGTCGATTCCATCGACGACACGTCGGCCCGGCTGAAGAAGGCCGGATTCGCGGTGACCGACAAGATGCTGGGGGCCGATCACTCCTGGCAGGCGTGGGTGAACGATCCCGACGGGGTGAAGATCGAGCTGCACGAATACACGCCGGAGTCCTGCCAGAATACCGGTGCAGACTGCATTCTGCATTGAAACTTTTCGGCACCGGCACACTCTGCCGGTGCCGGACAAGGGATTGCGAAATTTCGTTTCCACCCGGGAAAACACGCAGAAACCCGAATCTTTTCTTGCCGGAACCGACAACCCGTGCTATCTTATTTCCCAACATGATCGAAAGATAAGCCGAGGAGAATTCATCTGTCATGAAGAGATCAATCCTGGTCACCGGCGAAACCGGACCCGGTAGAGGAGTATGGAAATGAAGGGCATCGTTCTCGCCGGAGGGGCCGGGTCGCGCCTCCACCCGGTTACACTCGGAGTCTCCAAGCAACTGCTGCCGGTCTACGACAAGCCGATGATCTACTATCCGCTGTCGGTGCTGATGCTGGCGAAAATCCGCGACATTCTCATCATCACCACGCCGGAAGACCAGGGGGCCTTCCTCCGGCTGCTGGGCGACGGCTCGCGGTTCGGCGTCAATCTCTCCTATGCCGTCCAGCCGTCTCCCGACGGGCTGGCGCAGGCGTTCCTGATCGGCAAGCACTTCATCGGCAACGACTCCGTGGCGCTGGTGCTCGGCGACAATATCTTCTACGGCGCGAATCTGGAAACGATCCTCGGCCGGGCGGTCAAGCGCGACTGCGGAGCGACCGTATTCGGCTACTACGTTTCGGACCCGGAGCGGTTCGGGGTGGTGGAGTTCGATGCGGGCGGCAACGCCGTCTCCATCGAAGAGAAGCCGGCGATTCCGAAATCGAACTATGCGGTCACCGGGCTCTATTTTTACGACAACGACGTGGTGTCGATCGCGGAGAATATCCGCCCCTCGGCTCGGGGCGAGCTGGAAATCACCAGCGTCAACCAGACCTACCTCGAACGGGGAACGCTCCGGGTCGAACGGCTGGGGCGCGGTTACGCCTGGCTCGATACCGGAACCCACGAAAGCCTGCTCGACGCCGGCAATTTCATCCGGACCATCGAATTGCGGCAGGGGCTCCAGATCGCCTGCCTCGAAGAGATCGCCTGGCAGAACCGCTGGCTCAGCTCCGACGATGTGCTCGAACGGGCCAAAGACTTGATGAAAACAGATTACGGCCGCTATCTGGCCCGGGTTATCAAAGGATAAGTTCATGATGAAAGTGATCGATACCACTATCGAAGGGGTGAAAATCATCGAGCCGAAAGTGTTCGGCGACGAGCGCGGATACTTTTTCGAGGCCTGGAGCAAAGCGAAATTTGCCGAGGCCGGAATCGACGTCGAATTCGTTCAGGACAACGAATCGTTTTCCACCTACGGCGTGCTGCGCGGCCTTCACTATCAGGCGCCGCCCTATACCCAGGCGAAGCTGGTGCGGGTCATTGCCGGAACCGTCCTCGACGTGGTGGTGGACATCCGCAAGGGGTCTCCCACATTCGGAACCAGTTTCTCCGTCGAACTTTCCGGCGAAAACAAGCGGCAACTGTTCATGCCGCGCGGCATCGCGCACGGATTCGCCGTGCTCTCCGCCAAGGTGACCTTCGCCTATAAATGCGACAACATCTACGCTCCGTCCCACGAACGGACGATCCGCTTCGACGATCCGGCGCTGGCCATCGACTGGCAGGTTCCGCCGGAAAATTACCTGCTTTCGGAAAAGGACCGCAAAGGCGTGCCGTTCGAAGCAGCCGAGTACCTGTAACCAAAGAGGGCATCAAATGCGGATTCTGATCACCGGCGCCAACGGGATGCTCGGCCGAACGCTGCAGCGGAAACTGTCCGGCCACGCGCTGATTCCGGCCGACCTGCCGGATGGCGATATCACCGATGAGGCGAAATTCGACGCACTCGTCACGCGCGAGCGGCCGGACGCCGTAATTCACTGCGCCGCAATGACCGCCGTGGACGATTGCGAAAGCAAACGCGACCTGGCGTTCAAGATCAACGCCCTCGGCTCCGCCAATGTGGCGGCAACCTGCAACCGCCACGGCGTCAGGCTGATCGCCATTTCGACCGACTATGTGTTCGACGGAACAAGTCAGCGCCCCTGCACGGAATTCGACCGCGCCACCGGGGGCGCGACGGTCTACGGGCAGAGCAAGTTCGCCGGGGAAGAGATGATCCGCCGCCATTGCCCAAATCACGTGATCTGCCGGATCAGCTGGCTTTACGGCCCCGGCGGACCGAGCTTCGTCCACACCATGCTCAAGCTGGCCGACGGCAGCCGCCCCGAACTGAAAGTGGTCGACGACCAGCGCGGCAACCCCACCAGCACGCTCGCGGTGGCCGACGCCCTGGTCCGGATTCTCGACCGGCCACTCCTGGTCGGCACCTTCCACCTGACCTGTGAAGGAGAGGCGAGCTGGCATGAATTCGCCTGCGAGATTTTCCGGCAGCGCGGCATTGTTCAAAAAGTGACGCCGTGTACGACGGCGGATTTCCCCCGCCCGGCGCCCCGCCCGGCAAACTCCCGGCTGGAGAAGCAGATGCTCCGCCTCTGCGGATTGCCGCCGATGCCGGAGTGGCGCGACGCCTTGCGGGAATTCCTGAACCAAGAAGGAGAATTGTGATGACAAAACCGTTTTTCACACTGATTTTGCTGGGCGTGACGTTCGCGCTTTTCGCCAACCCGCGTCAACTGCCCGAATATGAGCGTGAAGTCAAGATCCTGTTCCCGGACGAGGCGGCGGCCAAAGCGGCGACGCTCGAACTGCTTCCGCTCCCGGAAGGAAAGATTTTCGCGTTCTCCACCCGCTGGGACGACAGCAACCCGAAGCACGCCAGAATGGCGGCGCTGCTG
>CAYSZM010000131.1:0-10218 GCA_964435365.1 uncultured Victivallis sp.
CGGTGACCGCGCCCACGGCGTTGCGCTCGATGCAGGGGATCTGCACGTAGCCGTCCACCGGGTCGCAACTGAGCCCGAGATGGTGTTCCAGCGCGATTTCTGCGGCGCACTCGACGCGGTCGAAGCCGTCGCCGCGGACGAAGGCGAGCAGGGCGGCGGCCATTGCCGACGCCACGCCGATTTCGCCCTGGCAGCCGACTTCGGCGCCGGAGATGCTGGCGTTGTGGCGGGCGACGAAAGCGATCAGCCCGGCGATCATCAGCCCGTCGCAGAGTACGGATTCCTCGATCCCGCAGCAGGTCCGCAGATATTCGATCACGCCGGGAATCAGCCCGGCGGAGCCGGACGTCGGGGCGGTGACCACCAGGTGCCCGGCGGCGTTCTCCTCGGCGGCGGCAAGGCTGAAGGCGTCGAGCAGCAGAATCTGCCGCGCCCCGGGGTCTTCCCGGAGCAGGGCGGCCTCGTAGACCGCCCGGGCCCGCCGTTCGAGCCGGATCGGGCCGGGCAGCAGGCCCGAGGCGTCGAGCCCCCGCTGCACCGCATCGTGCATGTGATTGAGAATGTTGCGCAGCTCCTCCCGGACTTCCTCCGCCGTCCGTCCGGTCAGGGCGGATTCGTTGGCGAGCAGAAGTTCGACGGGAGAGAGATTGTACTTCGCCAGCAGCCGCCGGAACGACTGAATGTCCCGGTAACGGTACGGCAGATCCGGCGGAACCGGTTCTTCCTCGCCCTCGCGTCGGATAAAGCCGCCGCCAACCGAATAGTAGACCTCGCTGTGCAGCTCGCTCCCGTCCTCCGCCAGCAGCCGGAAGCGCAGCGTGTTGCTGAACGGGAACCCGGAGCGGTCGGAGCGGAAGCGGATCGAGGAAGCCGAGAAGCACGCCTCGCCGTTGTCCAACGCCACGCGATAAACTTCTTTCGGGTCCCGGAGCAGGGCGGAGAAGCGTTCGACATCGCAACTCTCCGGGCGCTCGCCGAGGAGCCCGGCGGCGGCGGCGCGGTCGGTGCCGTGGCCGCGCCCGGTCTGGGCCAGCGAGCCGAAGAGTTCCACTTCGATCCGGCCGGTTCCCTCCGGCAGGGGCAGCGCGGAGATGCGCGATACGAAATCGTTGGCCGCCCGCATCGGCCCGATGGTATGCGAGCTGGACGGTCCGGGACCGACCTTGAAAATATCGAAAACGCCGGTGCTGATGCAGTTCATGGCCGGAAAACCTCTCCGAGTTGTGCGCAGAGCAACCCGCCCTCGCCGTCGGCGAACAACTCGCCGCCGATGGTGTGAATCAGTGTCCTGCGGTTTGAAAAGTAGAAATAGGAAACCGCGAGCAGGGTAAATAAATAGGTGTGGAATTCCACCGGGCGGAGCTTACCCGTCGCGACCGCCGCGTCGAAGAGCCGCCGGATTTCGGCGTTCTCCCCGCTGCGCGCCCGGTCGAGCAGCGCGAGATCGCCGCCGGGTTCGAGGTTGGCCCACGACAGCAGCCGCCAGAAGCGGGGGTTGCGTTTGTGGGCGGCGAGGAATCCGCCGAGCAGCAGTTCGGTGATCCGCTCCGGTTCGGCGGCAATCTGTCGCAGCGTCCCGTGCGAAAACAGTTCGACCTCGCAGAAACAGTGGAGCAACGCCGCTTCGAACAGCCCCTGCTTGGAGCCGAAATAGGCGTAAATCCGCTGTTTGTTGACAGCGGCGGCTTCGGCGATGGCGTCCACCGTCGCCCCCGAGAATCCCTTCTCGGCGAAGACGGCGACGGCGTTTTCCAGAATCTGCCGCCGGGTTCTGATCGCTCGTTCCTGCATGGCGTTTCCTTGAGTGTAGGTTGAATCGGGCCGGCCGGTAATATATCAGTCGGCCAGCCACTTTTCAAGATGTTCGGCGACAAAGGCGTCGTCGTGCAGAGCCGGATAGGAGTCGTGGACCCGGGTGATCTCCTCCGCCTGTCCCGGCGAGAGGGTTTCCGCCGGGTTGAGACAGAGAATTCCGGGCAGCAGCCCCTGCCGGTGCAGCACTTCGTGAATGCCGGGGATGCACCCGGCGAATCCGTGCGCCGGGTCGAAAAAGGCGGCGTTGCTGTCGGTGACCGCCACGTTCCGGCTGAGAAGCCCGGCGGGAACCGCGCCGTGGCCGGTCTCGATCACGGCGTGGATCTCTTCGAGCAGTTCGACCGCTTTGCGCGTCCAGCAGCACCAGTGGCCGAGCAGCCCGCCGCGAATCCGCATCCTCTTTTCGCCGGACGCGGTGACGATCCGGTACTCGGTCAGGAGATCGATTACAATATTGTCATCATTGCCGGTATAGAGGGTGACGTCGCGCCCGGATTCGGCGACGGCGCGCACCACGTCGAAAGTCTGGTAGCGGTTGAAGGGCGCCATCTTGATCGCCAGGGCATTGTCGATTTTGGCGAACTCCTTCCAGAATTCGTAAGGCAGCGTGCGGCCGCCGACGCTGGGCTGAAGGTAGAACCCGATGATCGGCATGACTTCCGCGACGGCGCGGCAGTGCTCGAGCATCTCTTCGACGGTGCCGCTGCGATAGGCGCTCAGGCTGACCAGTCCGGCGTCGTAACCGCATTCCA
The DNA here is from genome assembly GCA_964435365.1 of uncultured Victivallis sp. Lineage (GTDB taxonomy): Bacteria > Verrucomicrobiota > Lentisphaeria > Victivallales > Victivallaceae > Victivallis. The sequence goes on from CAYSZM010000131.1 coordinate 2,568, forward strand.
CCGCGAACTTCGCTTCATAGAGCGCCTGTTCGGTTTTGCCGCAGATTCCGGCGACTTTGAGGATTCTGCGCCCGGTGCGGAGGCACCATTCGTCGATGAATCCGGCGGTTTCGCGGAGCACCGGTTCGAAGAGCCCGATCTCCGGGTCGCGGATTTCGAACTGGGTGGAGTGGACACCGACCGCGATGCCGCCCGCGCCCGCGTCGATATAATAGCGGCAGAGGGCGCGCTGGTGGCGCGGCGAAAAACGGCGCTCCGCGTCAAGCGCCAGCGGCTGGGCGGGGATGACCGTGCCGCGCCGCACCTCGGCGAGCACGGCGGGGTCGATATCGGCAATGCGTTTCGTCATAGTCGTCACCTCTTAAAATTTGCCGTTGTTGACTTCGAAATGGGTCGGTTTGCCGAGCGAGGAACCGCCCGCCTTGAACCATTCGGCCTGCCAGCGGATCATCTGCTCGAGCGGGACGGAGGGGTAGCCGAAGGTTCCGGCCATCTTCGCCGCGTTGTTGAGATAGCAGCTGCCCAAAGCGGAGCCGGACCCGGCGTAGCGGACCTCTCTGCCCATATATTCGCCGAGTTTTTCGGCGATCGAGCGGAGCGAGGCGGTTTCGGGGCCGGTGACGTTGAGCACCGCCGCCGGGGAGTCGGCGAGTTCGAGGGAGCGCAGCGCGATATCGTTGGCGTCGCCCTGCCAGATCACGTTGAAGTGTCCGACGCTGTCGGAGACCGCTTCGCCGTTCCAGATCTGGGAGGCGATGTCATGCAGCACGCCGTAGCGCAGGTCGATCGCATAGTTGAGGCGGAAGAGCAGCACGCGGGTGCCGAACGCCTTCGAACCGTACTGGAACACCCGTTCGCGTCCGAGACAGGACTGGGAGTATTCGCCGACCGGCGCGGGCGGAACCGCCTCGGTGCAGCCGCCGGTTTCCGCGCCGACCAGCGGATAGACGCAGCCGGTGGAAAAAGCGACGATCCGGGAGTTGCGGAAATGTTCCGCCACATTGCCCGGCGCCAGCGTATTCATCGCCCAGGTCAGCTCCTCGGTGCCGCCGGTGCCGAACTTGCGCCCGGCCATGAAGACGACATTGGGGACTTGCGGGAGTTCGCGCACCCGGTCGCGGTCGAGCAGGTCGCAGGGGATGGTTTCGATGCCCCAGGCCTCGAGTTTTTCGCGTTCCTCTGGACGGCTGAAGCGCGAGACGCCGATCACCTTGCGGTCGACGCCCGCCAGTTCCATGGCGCGTTTGGCGCGCCGCCCCATGGTGACGCCCATCTTCCCGGCGATGCCGAGGATCATCAGGTCGCCGTCGAGCCGTTTCATCAGGTCGACCAGTTCCGCCGACGGGACCGAGAGCAGGTCTTCCAGTTCCGCGTCCGATACGATTCGTTCCGGGTGCTTCATCATGATTTCTTCCTTTCCGGGGTTGTCAAATAAAACCAACCAGTTGTTTTTATTCAAGATAATGCAACGCCGCCGGAAATCAAGTCAGAAAATCAGGAATCGGGTGAAAAAAAGCGGAATAGGGCAAAAATCCGCCAGATAGAAAGGAGGAAGGGAGTTTCAATCGTTTTCCGGAGTTGGAGAGGCTCCGCCTTCGGCGCGAGCGGGTGAGTTGACCTGGCGGTCAACTCCACCGCTGCCGCTCACTGCCGAACTTGTTCGGCAATTGAGCTGTTTAGCGAGCGACAGTCCATGTCTCCGACGGGCAGGGCGCTTCGCCCCTGCACCCCGACCGGCAGGGTGCCGGTGCCGGGTAGGGGTGATTGCCAAACACGATCCCATTTCCGATCTAACCGATTTGTAGCAGATCCGGTCTTGAAAAGCGGCGTCGTCGATGGTATACTGTAATTTGACTTCGAAGAAGATCAGAAAGGAAGGATATCTCCGATGCAGTTCATGAAAAGAGCGGGGCTGGTTCTCCTGTTGGCGCTGGCGTTTGCCCTCGGCGCCGCCGAAAAAGTCAAATACGTGTTTCTCTTCATCGGCGACGGCATGTCGATGCCGCAGCGAATGCTGGCCGAAGATTATCTGTTCAAAGCCGGACAGGGCCAGTTGCTGATCAACCATTTTCCCTTCCAGGCTCCCACTACGACGCGTTCGGCCAACTCGCTGATCACCGACTCCGCCGCCAGCGGAACCGCGATCGCCTGCGGCGAAAAAACCGACAACGGCCGGATCGGCATGGATTCCAAGGCCGCTCAGAAATTCACGTCGATTGCCGAAATCGCCCGCGACCGCGGCCGCAAAGTCGGCATCGTGAGCAGCGTGACCATCAATCATGCGACCCCGGCGAGTTTCTACGGGCACCGTCCGAGCCGGGGGAATTACTATGAGATCGGGCTCGACCTGATCGATTCCGGATTCGACTACTTCGGCGGCGGCGGAGCCGCTTCGCCTGACAACAAGAAGAGCAAGGAGTACAAGGGCAACCTTTATGACCTCGCGGCGAAACAGGGGTACAAAGTGGTCGCCGACCGCGCCGGATTCGAAGCGCTCGCTCCCGGCGGCGGCAAGGTGTGGGCGCGCGGCGCGGACGACGCGCTCCCCTATGCGATCGACCGCACCGGCGGAGAAGTGACGCTCGCCGACTTCACCCGCAAGGGCATCGAGCTTCTGGACAATCCGAACGGGTTTTTCATGATGGTCGAGGGTGGCAAGATCGACTGGATGTGCCACGCCAACGACGCGGGAACCGTGCTGCGCGAGACGTTCGACTTCAACGAAGCGGTCAAAGTCGCCTGCGACTTCGCCGCGAAACATCCGGACGACACCCTGATCGTGGTGACCGGAGACCACGAAACCGGCGGCCTCACCCTCGGCTTCGTCGGCACCGGCTACACGTCGAAGGTCGATCTCCTCGCCAACCAGAAGTGTTCGCTCGACGAGTTCAAATCGCGGGTCTCCAAGGCCAAAGCCTCCTCGTTCGACGAGCTGAAGCCGCTGATCACCGAATGTTTCGCCCTGCACTTCGATGCGGCGAAAAAAGACGACCTCTATGTGAAGCCGGAGGAGGAGGCCGCTCTGCGCGCCGCCTTCGACCGCAAGGCGCTTCCGATGGCGGTGGTGCAGCTGTTCGACAACAAGGCGAGCCTCGGCTGGACCAGCACGGCCCACACCGCGTTGCCGGTGGTCACTTCGGCGACGGGGAAGAAGGCCGATCTCTTCCAGGGGATGATCGACAACACCGACATTCCCAAGAAGCTCGAAACCGTACTGTAGTTCGCCATGCGCCGTAACGTCCACCACCTGCGCGGCGACCTGATTTCGATCGCGGTGTTTTCCCTGCTCTGCGTCGGGCTGTGGTTTCTCGACCTGACGCCGCCGCATCCGCCGCCGGAGGGGACCAAGGAGCGCGCCCGGGTGCTCACGGTGGACAACAGCCAGCTGGTTCAGCTCGGTTTGCTGCACACCGGAACCCAGCTTCTCACGGTCGAGGTGCTCTCGGGGCGTTTCGCCGGGGAGACCTTCCCCGCCGCCAACGAGCTGCGCGCCCAGATCGAGCTGGACAAACTCTTCAAACCCGGCGACATCGCGCTGGTGGGGATTCTCAATCACGCGATTCCGGGCAAGACCATGATCAACGCCCAGGACCATTACCGGCTGGGCTGGAGCGCCGTGCTCTTCGGCCTGTTCGGCGTGCTCCTGCTGCTCTTCGGGCGGCTCACCGGCTTCAAGGCGCTGCTCAGCTTCGTATTCAGCTGCATGGTGGTGTGGAAGGTTCTGGTGCCGCTCTGCATGGACGGGTTCCCGGCGATGTGGCTCACCATCGGCTGCGTGACCGTGCTGACCGCGGTGATCGTCTTCCTGGTGGCGGGCTGGACGCGCAAATTCCTGGCGGCGTTCGCCGGGTCGATGCTGGGGGTGCTCTCCGGCTGTTTCCTGGCGGCGCTGTTCACTTCGCTGTTCAAGATCAACGGCGCGGTGATGCCGTATTCGCAGGCGCTGCTCTACTCCGGCTACGAATATCTCAATCTTTCGGATATCTACATTGGGGGGATCATCCTCGCCAGTTCGGGCGCGGTGATGGACCTCGGCATGGACGTTGCCGCCGGAATCGAGGAGCTCTCGCACCACAACCCGGACCTCTCTTCGCGGGAGCTGATCGCCTCGGGTCTGCGCATCGGCCGCAGCGTGGTCGGCACCATGACCACCACGCTGCTGCTGGCCTACGCGGGGGGCTACCTGACGCTGATGATGGCCTTCGCGGCGCAGGGGACTTCGCCGGTCGACTTCATCAACAACCCCTATGTCGCCAGCGAGATGGTGAAAACGCTGGTCGGCAGCTTCGCCTTGGTGCTGGTCGCCCCCTTCACCGCCTTTGCGGGCGGGCTGATTTTCGGCCGGACAAAAGCGTCCGCCGCCGCCGGGACGGAATAAAATCCGGCGGGGGATTCCGGTCAGATGCTCCGTGCCGCCGCTTCGCCGAGGCTGATCATGGTCCGGGAAAGGCGGCAGCTCGACGCGGCCAGGCTGGAGAACCCCGCGATGCGTCCGGCCACGTAAAGATTTTTCATCCCCTTCGGAATCAGGCAGCGTAACGGAATCCCGTAAGGTTCGGCCAGCTCGGCGCACCCTCCCTTCGCATGTTCACCGTGCACATCGAGCGCATGGTCGGCGAAAGCGGCGATGCCCGGCTGGCTTTGCCTGCTCAGCCCCGCCCGCACATCGTGTTCGGTCAGCATGGCTTCGCAGACGGTGCGCATCGATTCGCGGACGCCGGGTTTCGCGGCGATCCGGCTGATCCGGAACTCCCGGAACTCCGGGTAATCGCTCTGGAGATGGTGGAAGAACAGCAGCACCCGCCGCCTGCATTCGCGGTATGCCGCGTCTTCGTCCATCGCGGCGTATTCGGCCCCGTTCATCGTCGGCAGCATATTGCAGTTGAAGTCGCCGTCGGGATACTGCACCATCGATACGGCGGGGAAGCGCTCCGCCCAGTCGCACCCCGCCGTCATCCCTTCCGGCAGCGGGTCGATCCCGGGAACAGGTTTGCGCGCGATCCGGAAGATGAGCGTCACCCCGTTCAGTTCCTTGCCCGGATTCTCCGGCGCACTCGGCTCCCCGAAACGGCTGCGCGGGTCCGCCCCGGAGAGAAACGGCAGCCCGGCGCTCCGGACCAGCACTCCGCAGCAGTCGATGAAGAAATCGGCGGAGAGTTCTTCGCCGCTCTTCAGCGTCACCGTGCGGATCAATTGCCCCTCGCGGCGGCACCCCGTCACCGCGGTGCCGAGGCGGACCTCGCAGCCGCTCTCCTCCAGCATGGCGGAGACGACCCGGTGCCAGGCCTCGGGCTCGAACACCACGCCGTTCCACCGGCGCAGAATGGCCTCGCGACTGTCAGGGGCGCCGAAGCCTTTCGTGCCGCAGCGCTTCAGCGTATCCCCGTAGTCACGGTCGGGGCGGATCAGGCTCTCGCCGCCGGGGAACGGCGGCGAATTGCGGTCCGGGAAGCAGCAATGCCGCCCGAGCGAGTAGATCCCCGACGCGCCGGGGATTTTACTCAACCGTTCGCAGATTTCCCGTGCGACCGGAGAGTTCCCGCCGATATCCGGCTCGTAGCAGCTGACCATTGAGACGGTGCTGTTCCCGCCCAGCATGGTTTCCTCTTCGAGCAGCAGCGTCCGGAGTCCCCGGCGCGCCGCGGTGACGGCGGCCCCGCATCCGGCGGAGCCGCCCCCGACCACGATCACATCATAGTGTTTCATCTGCTCTCCTCCTGTCTGTTTCCCTCTTATTATGGCGGAGACGATGGAAAAAGGGAAGTGGCGGATGGATAAATATGATACTGGATTGGTAATTTGATCGACATAAATCAATTTTCAATCCGGAAAAACTTGATATAATCGGGAAATCCGGTTATCTTGAAAACGGAGGGCGGACGAATGACCGAAATCGAAGCATATCTGGCCCGGCTCCGGCCGGATTTTTTCTGCACACTGATCGACGACAAGCCGGAGAATCAATTTTCCTGCGGGTTCTACACCGGAGACTCCCTGCTCCGGACGGACCGCAAGTACGACGCATATTTCGCTTTCATCTACGTCCTCGACGGCGAGGGAACCTACACCGATTACCTCGGCCGGAGCATCCGATACCGGCCGGGGATGTGTCTCGTCCGCCACCCCGGCACCACCTTCCGGATCGTGCGGAATCCGACGCAGGGAGGGCGGATTCTGGAGTTCGCCAGCGCCTTGCCCGCCTGCTTCGCGCAGGCGCTCCGGGCGCTGGACCTGATTCCGCCCGACGTGACGCGGCTGGAGCCGGGGCTTTCGCTGCCGCTCGTCCATCTCTGTGAAGAATATCTCGCCGCGGCGCAGGAGGTCCGCAGCCGGGCGTCCTGTTTTCACGCCTTCGGCAAGTTCCTCGAGCTGTTCTCCGCCTTCCTGATTTACGACGAAAAGCGGCATTCGACGCCGCAGGACGAAAACGGGGCGGCCCTGCGCCGCGCCGCGCTCCTGCTCGCCGACAGGCTGGACCGGGAGGTCGAAATGGAGGAGATCGCCGCCGAAGTCGGCATGGGGTACGAGAATTTCCGGAAGCTCTTCCGCGCCCGTTACGGGCTCTCGCCCCAGGCCTGCCGGTTGCAGTGCAAGATGCGCAAGGCCGATGTCTATCTGATGCATACCGAACTGTCGGTCAAGGAGATCGCCGCCCGGCTGGGGTACGGCTCCGCCTCGGCCTTCTCCCGGCAATATGCGCGGACCAACCGGCGGAGTCCGGGCGACCTGCGGCGAAGTCTGCGCGGAAAGGAAGAGGCTTGAAGGAAGGCCGCCGGAGCTAAAGGAGTTCGCCGAACAGGGAGACGCCGCCCGCGCGGGTGATTTTCACCTGGCGGAGCGTTCCGGGTTTGAGGTCCGGAACCGGGAGGAAATGGACGAGGCGGTTGGTCCCGGTGCGGCCGCTCCAGCGTTCGGGATTGCGCGGGCTGGTTCCCTCGACCAACACCTCCTGAACGGTGCCGACCTGCCCGCGGAGGGCGGCGGCGACCCGGGTTTTCAGGTCTTCAAGCAGCAGGGCGTTGCGCTCTTCCTTGACCTCCTGCGGGACGGAATCCTCGTCCGCGGCGGATTTCGCTCCGGGGCGCGGGGAGTACTTGAAAATGAAACTGTTGTCGTAACCGACCTCGTTCATCAGTTCCCGGGTCAGGCGGAAGTCCTCGTCCATTTCGCCGGGGAAGCCGACGATGACGTCGGTCGAAAAGGTGACGTCCGGCATCGCCGCCCGGAGCGCCGCGACCACCGCGCGATAGCCTGCCGCCGTGTACTGCCGGTTCATCGCGGCAAGCACGCGGTCCGAACCCGACTGAAGCGGCAGGTGGATGTTGTGGCAGACGGTCCGGCTCGCCGCGATCGCCGCGATCAGCCGGTCGTTGAAATAGGTCGGGTAAGGCGAGGTGAAGCGGATGCGCAGCAGCTCCGGAATCCGGTCCAGCTCCTCGAGCAGTTCCGCGAACGGCGAGACGCCGGAGGGCGGCGGATTGACGTTCCCGCCCCAGCCGTAGGCGGCGACGTTCTGGCCGAGCAGCAGGAGCTCCTTCGCTCCGTCGGCGACCAGCTCGCGCGCCTCGGCCACCACGTCTTCGCGGGAACGGCTGATTTCGCGGCCGCGCACGTAGGGGACGATGCAGTAACTGCAGAACCGGTTGCAGCC
>CAYSZM010000132.1:0-10185 GCA_964435365.1 uncultured Victivallis sp.
CGGCCGGGGCGCTTCGCCCCCGGACCCCAGACCGGCAGGGTGCCGGTGCCGGGTAGGGTTTGTCACCGGGCCGGGATTTCCGTTCGGCCGTCCAGCGTCATCGCGCGGCGGAATTCAGCCGCGCGGTCAGCGAGTTTCTTCGCCATCCCATCCGCTTTCTCCTCCGGCACGACGAAGAAGAGCTCGTAGGCCGAACGGCCGAGTTTCAACTCCGCCATCCCGTCCGCGTCGGACTCCATTGCCGCACGGCGCAGTTCGGGGAAGGTGACCGTGCCATAGCGGCGGTTCGGCTCCAATCGGATTCGCAGCGAAGCGTCGTTCGGCGCTTCCGTCGGGTAAATTCCGTTTTCCGCCTTCTCCAGCCGGTCGTGCCGCATGGCGGAAACCAACAGGACATCGTCGGTCTCCCGGTAAAGCCGGGCCTCGATCGGGTCGGCGCTCTGCCAGTGCGGCGAAATGCCCTGCTTCGCCAGCAGCGCGCTCCAGACCGCGTCTCCCGCCGCCGCGTCGGGGCTCTCCCCTTTCAACGTTTCCCGTACCGGAGTGAACAGCAGGAGATGCAATGTCCCTTTTCCGACTTTCCGGCTCACCACCGCCGGGCGGCCGCCGACGAGAAGTTCCGTCCGGTATCCGGCGGGCGGTTCGCTGAGCGTTGTGATCCGTAGATTCTCCGCCAGCACTTGGCCCGAGGCGTCGGTGAGGTCGCCCGAAACGGTTCCCGCCGGTTTGAACTCCTGGAACGGAGCGGGGCGCATGGTTCTGTCGATCTTTTGCCGCAACGCGCCCGCCATGACGATGCCGTCGGCGATTCTTCCGGATTTCAGCAGTTCCGTGAAGCGTGCCCACTCCGCCTCCGTCGGCGGCGCGGCGGAGAACAGCACGGTTTTCGCGGAGAAATCCGGCTCCTGCAGGCTCTCCGCGCCCTGCCCGGCGAAGACGTAGCCGAGTCGCGCCAGATCGCGGTCCGGCGAGAATTCGGTGTTGAGCCGCCAGTTCCACGCCCGGTAGTCCGTTCCCCACGGCCGGAAAAGCCGCCGCGAAGTCAGCGAGAGGAAGTCCGGCTTGAGCCGTTCGATTTTCGCATCTTCCCGGGCGTAGCGGAATCCCAGTCCGTAGGCGAGAATCGCCCCGTAGCGGTCGCGGTGCAGCGGCTCTTTGGCCAGCTCGGCCAGCGGCCGGGCAAATCCCCACCAGAAATCCCCTTCCAGGTGGTCCGCCTGTGTCGCCAGCGAAACCTCATAGGCGAGTTTCAGGCTGGTTTCGGCGGTGTAATAGGGTTTGCCGTTGCCGCCGCCCCCGGCTTCGAGGACGATCCCGGTCTCGGTGCCGTCCGCCGTGCGGTTGCGGAAGTAGGGGAAGCGGTAGTAAGCGCCGTTCATATAGAGCGGGCTTTGAAAGTACTCCTCGGTCCGCCCGCCGACCCGGGCCAATCCGGCGAGGAAGAGGAAGTCGTTGCCGTTCGACAGGTCTTCCGGATTCGGCAGCACCTGAAAGAAGCCGCCTTCCTCCTTTGCGGCCTTGCCGATCCGGTCCGCCGCCTTCAGCCACTCGTAGTGGACCAGCAGGTCGAACAGCATTTTTTCGGCGGTCGTATCCTTGCCCGCCTTTTCCCGCGCCTCGTATTCCGGTTTGAGGAGCGGCCGGTATTCGTTCCAGTTCTTGAGCCCGAACCATTCCGGGCGCGGTTCGACGCCGGCATAGTAGTTCGCGTAATCGCGGAAGTGCCGGAGTTTCGGGGTTTCGCCCTTCCAGCCGAGGAGAATTCCGTCGTCCTCGCCTTTCAAGGCACGGCGGAAGGCGTCGATCGTTTCCGGATTGTAGCCGCTCGCGCCGCGCCCCGGTCCCCAGTACCATACCATGTCGTTGAAGCCGTAGCCGGAAAATCCGCTGCGGACGCTCGATCGCGCCAGCCGGTCGAACGCCTCCTTCACCGCCGGATGCGGCATCGCGGCGGCATGGGCCATGCCGGAGAGCGCCACGAAACTTTTTTCCGCATGGCAGCGCCCGTTGTAATCCCACTCGAACGCCCCCATGTACCGCCAGTACGGCTCATATCCGGAGCCGAAGCTCTGGACCAGCGTCGGAATCCCGCGTTCGCGGAAGTGCGCCGGGTCCGGCAGCAAATCGGGGCGGGAAGTCACTCCGATCACCGCGATTTCCGGGATGAATTTCGTGACGAGATCGATCGATTTGGCGGTGTCCGGTCCCGCCACCCAGTTGCCGCTCGCTCCGAGCCAGAAGAGCCCCTTGCGAAGCGGAACACCGGGGGCGCGTTTCGGCCCGTCCACCCTCGGGAGCACCGCCTGCGGCGTTGCAGGCGGAGGAACTTCGCCCTCCTTCTCCGACGGCTGGACCGAGAAACGGATGCGGAAGAGATCGGCATAGCCGTCCTGCCGCGCGTTGACCCGGAGCGCCAGCCGGTCGCCTTGATTCAGTTTCAGCACCTTCTCACCGGAAACCGGCTTCGCTTCCTCCTTGCGGCTCGGCGGAATCGTCAGCGACAGCACCGCGGCGGCGTCGCTCCTGCCGTCGGGCGGCAGTACCGCGAGGTTCAGCGTGCCGCCGTCGCCGCCTTTGACGTCGAGTCCGGGGTTGGCGGCCTCGACCGACACCCGGTAGTTTCCGGCGGCGGGGACCGGGTAAAGCAGGACGAGGTCTCCGGCTCCGTAAGCACAGGCGGCGTTTTTCTCGGCGCGCGCGGTGATTTCATAGACTCCCGCCCCGCCTGTGCGGCGGACTTCCGCCGTCGGCAGCGGTTTCTTCAGGCTTTCGGCGAAGTCGAAGACGAATGCGCCGTCGCGTTCCCGTTCCGGCAGCGGAATGAACTCGTCGAGCAGAACCCGCCCGGCGGGGACCGCGGCGGCGGTCAATCCGGAACGGGTTTCCGCCGCTTTGCCCCGGATGCGAATGGCGGCGAAGCAGGAGCGCCGCCCGAAGTCATCCGGCAGCGTCGCGGTTTTGCGGAAGACGATCCGGTCGCCGGGGACGACGGCGAGTTTCCCGGTGCGGACCTGTCCGGTTTTTCCCCGGTAGCTGAATTCGTCGAGTTTTTCCGGCGTCCCGTTCGTGCCGACCCGGTCGATGCGGAACATCGCGTTGCCGTCCGCCCCCGGGCCGGAGGCCGGAACCGGGTCGGTAACCGTCAGCTCGTACTCCAGCTCTCCCCGGAACGGGCAGTCGAACACCCCCGCCGGATCGGACGACGGCCCGGTCAGCAGCTCCAGCTTCTGTTCGCCCGGATTCTGAAAATTCTGCACCCTGACGGCAGGCAGGCTCCATACGTTTCCGTCGGGGAGGGAGAGCATCAGGCGGTTCGCCTGGACATTGACATCTTTCTGCGACAGCGGCTTCCAGGCGTCAGGCGCGTTGTTGCGCGGCGCGGCGGAGAAACTCCACAGGCCGGGCGGATCGGTCTTCGTCCAGGCCCGCCCCGGCAGTTCCCACTCCAGCGCCGCCGCCGAAAACGCGCACAGGAACACGGCACAGAGGCTCCAGCTCAGCATTCGTCGGTTCATTTAGATCACTCCCGCCGAGCCGTTGTTCCAGGTGACTTCGCGGAAACGCGGCCAGCCGATACTGGTGCCGTTCCAGGTGGTCTGGGTATCGACGCACCGGCCGCTGTCGGTATGGCCGTCGGCGAACAGAACGTTCGCGCTGCCGTTGTGGCGTCCTTCCGGCACCTGCTTGTCGATCGTGCAGATGAAGCGGGAGTACCAGACGCTGCCGGCGGGAAGCGCCCGGGAATCGGTGTTTTGCGGCTGGATCGACGGACGGCGCAGCCGCCCGTATTTCCAGTACCGGTTCGAATTGCCGGGCACGTTGACCTGAACCAGCGTACTGCCCATGGTGGTGGCGTAGCGGATAGCCGACGGGCAGTTGTAGCGCCGTTTCACGGTGTGTTCGTCGAACTCCGTCTCGGAGACCCCGTCCAGGAACGGCGCCATGATCTTGTTCCAGTAACGCTCGCTCGAAGTTCCGCGCCCGGTCAGGATGGCCGGGACCAGATCGTGGTAGGCGTCTGCGTAGAACACGTACCCGGAGTGCATCTGCTTGAGATTGTTGAGGCACGAGGTGGCGCGTCCGCGCTCCCGCGCCTGATTCAGCGCGGGCAGCAGCATGGCCGCGAGGATCGCGATGATGGCGATCACGACCAGAAGTTCGATCAAAGTGAAAAGGGTATATCTGGGTTTCATGAATTTTCCTTCCGATTGATGGATTTGACGGATTTGCGGAGCTGAAGCACGGAGCGGACCGGAATCGCGATGCGTTCGGGGTCGGGAGTCCGGAAATACCGGTCCACCGCCGCGGCGATTTTGTCCTCCTCGTGCTGCCCTTCGATCACCGTCACCGGCGGGTTGAAGAGCCTGGCCGCCTCTCCGCTCCCGACGCCGATGACGCTGACCGTGTCGGGGACGGCGATTCCGTGCTCGGCCAGAGCCAGGAGCGCCCCCTTCGCGGCCAGTCCGCTGTTGACGGCAAGACCGGTGAACGGGCAGCCGTTCCGGTCGAGATAACCGCTGAGGACCGAATACGCCTGCTCCGGCGTATAGTCTCCGTCGGTCGAGTGACAGTCGATGTTGACGATTTCGCAGCCGCACAGCTTGGCGTAAAGCAGCATGCTCTGCTGAAAGTTGGCGTTGCCGCCGACGGCAGGTTCCGCCTGAAGCATCGCCAGCTTGCGGTGGCCGTTCCTGACGAAGCAGTTCACCATCAGCAGCGCGCTGTACCCGGAATCGCTGAAGGTGCAGTTGAGCGAAGCGTCGCGCAGGTCGCGCCCCATCACCACCAGCAGTTTGTTGAACATCGCCAGCTCGGCGATCTCGTCCGGTCGGATCGGCCGTGCCGGCCAGTCGACCAGGATCGCCTCGGCGTCGCATCCCCGGAGAATCGGCAAAAGTTCGTGCTGGTAGTTGAACGGCAGCCCGGCGAATTCGAAGCCGTCGACTTTGGCGAATGCGGCGCGGAAGCGTTCGGAACGGCTTTTGCAGTCTTCGCTCGGCCAGTCCGGGTAGAAGTGGACGACGCGGTGGCTCGCCCCGTCCGGGCGCACGAAGATTCCGCTGCGTGCCCGGCGTTCCACGATGCCGCGCCGCTCCATGCGGTCGAGCACCGCGTCCACGGTCCGGCGGCCCGCGTCGAAGTTGTCGATGATGTGCCGGACGGAGTGGAACCGCGCGCCCGGCGCAAACCGCCGCGCCTCGGCGCAAAGGGTGTCGTACAGTTTTTCCGATTGATCCTGAATCCGCATTTCCGTGGTCTCCCGTCACTACAAGTATACCATCCGTGCACAGATTCAGGAAGAACCGGACACAGATTCACTGCGTTCCAGGGACAATATCACGTTTTGAACAGGAATTCAACCGGAAATCACACTTCCGGCTGTGTGCGCACAATCTCCTGTTCCGGCCGGGAACTGCGGACCGGGTCGAACTGGCGGATCTCCCGCAGGTAGTCGCGGTAGTAGCCCAGATAGAAGGCCAGCGGCCGGGTGAAGTTCTTTCCGACCAGCCCGGCGATGAACATCTTCGAGATGCTTTTTTCGCGGGTCAGGATTCCCTGCGACTTGACGAACTGGAGCCGTTCTTCCGGACTCAGCCGCGCCATGATGAGCCGCATCGCGGTGACCGCCTGCGGCTGGCGCATCCAGATGTACATGATGTCCAGCGCGTTGACGTAGAAGAGCTTCATCAGGTTGTTGCGCTTGAGTTCCGAGAGGCCGGGCATGGTGTCGCGGGCCTTCATCAGCTCCGGCAAATCCTCTTCCGGCAGCAGGAGCTCGAGTTTCGAAATCAGTTCGAAGAGATCGCGCAGTTTGGACCGCAGGTCTTCGAGCCGGGCGGCGATGTTCCGCATCCGGTCGGCGCGCGATTCGATGACTCCGCCGACTGTGTCGGATGCGAGTTTCGACAGGATCGCCGCCCACTGCTGGAGGATGCTCTCGATGCCCTGCACTCCGAGCAGCCCGAGCGCGCCGCCGAGCAGGAAGTTGAAGAGAAGCGCCAGCGGAATCGACAGCGGCGCGCGCAGCCAGTTCCCCCACACCGCCGCCTTCGGGAAGGCGCGCAGCAGGTTGTGCCCCATGATGTAGAAGCCGTTGGCCAGCGCGATGCCGGTGAAGACCAGCAGCGGCTGCCCTTCCGCCGTCCAGCCGAAACAGCGATGCAGAATCACGGTTTTGACCAGCCAGTCGAGCACCGGCACCGAGAGCCCGGTGTAGAAGAGCGAATCGGCCACCCGCTGCCAGGAGATGAAGTCGTTCCACTTGAGCAGCTGCGAACTTCGCAGCCCGCCGCCGGCCAGCACCGACTGGATGATGTTCCGCACCCCGGTGATGCCGAGCCAGATCACCGCGCCGAAGTAACTCAAAAACCACCAGTCGTAATCGCCGTAGTGGAAGGTCACGAACGCCGCCAGGAATCCGGCCAGGATTTTGATGGCGATCTTGAGGTTGCTGTTGAGATAGTGCCAGAACTCCCCGGGCGTGGCGACCGGTCGGGAGAGCACCGGTTCCGGCCCCGGCGCGGCCAGTCCGCCGAGCGCGGCGAGGTTGCCGACGCCGCGGTCGATCGCCAGCGCCGGGTCGGGGCAGTTCCACTTGACTTTGACTTCGCAGCCGAGCCCGAGGAAACGCGCCGCCTTTCCCCAGAAGCCGTGGACTTCGCGCGGCAGGTAGCTTTGCTGCCGGTAGACCGAGGAGGTGACTTCGAGCCGTTTGAGCTCGGGGAGCCGTCCGCAGCGGAGCGCCCGCCTGACCGGGCCGGTCAGCGTGTCGGTCACCACGAACCCCATGCCGTGAATCTGGCGCGAGGGGCGGCTGGCCGAGTCGCTGCCCAGCGTCGCGCCGAGCGGGGAACGCTGGTAGAAATCGAGGTATCCGGACATGTCGCGCAGGATGTGCCGCAGCCGGTCGATGCGGTCTTCGCGGTCGGGGCGGTCCGAATCGGACAGCCGGTTGATCGCCCGGCGGATCAGGTTCTTGAGCTTGAAGACGCTGCCGGTGTTGAGCGCGTGGCGGAGCTGGTTGATGAGGTCGTCGTCGGGGCGTTCCCCGGCCACGTCGTCCTTGAGGTTGAAGATTTCCAGCGCGGTGATCTCCCCGCGGCAGTCGTAGAGGAGTTCGATCACGTCTTCGAGCCGCAGCCCGCTCAGGTTCAGCGTCATGCGGAACCCGGACGCGACCTTGTGCAGCTCGTTGATGAGCTCATAAGGCTTGTAGCGGTTGACTTCGGGGAGGTCGTCGAGCTCCCTGGGCGGCAGGTCCCAGCGGGCACGGTCGATGTAGCGGGCGCGCAGCAGTTCGTCGGAGAGCGCGCCGAGCCGGGCGCGGAGTTCGCCGATGCGGGACTCCTCGCCGCTTTTTTTGTTCTTTTCCGCTTCCAGTTTCGTCAACTGCTCCTGAAGCAGCCGCCGGACCCGGACCAGAAGCAGTTCGCCGATGTGTTCCAGCGACGGCTGGCCGTACTGGACCGAGGCGAGGAACTCGTCCCGAGTGACCGGCGGCAGGTCGATGCCGTAGAATTTATTGAGCCGGTGGCGGCCGTCGCGGTTGAAGTCGTCGAGGATTTCCAGCACGAGCTTGCGGCGGAAGTTGGCCGCCTTGCGGCATTTGCGGGTGAACTCCTCGGTCTTGGGGCGTTCGAGGAATTTGAGATAGTCGTTGACGCCGGAAAAACCGCGCGGCGCCCAGATCATCTCGATGAAGCGGCCGCGCCAGAGCGAACGCAGTTCGACGCCGATGCGGACTTCGACGTTCATGATCCGCGCGGCGCGCAGGAGCTCTTCGGCCGCTTCGGAGGGGACGTAGTTGTAATAGACGACCTGAAGCTTGACGATCCCCTTGATCCAGGCGTCCATGATGAGGTGGGTGGGGGATTTCCGGCCCTTGGTGTTCGCGTCGTGAACGTGCTGGTCGAAGGTGACCGGGGTCCAGTCCTCCGGCATTTCGACCAGGTGGTAGCGGTGCAGCAGCCGCCGGATGAAGAGCGGGTTGCCGAGCATCGCGGTCCGCATGTCGTGCGCCAGCCGGAGCCGCCGCAGGGGGTCGGTCCGTTCGCGGACAAGGTCTTTGATCACCTGCAGGAGCGCCCGCGCCGTATTGTAGCGCAGCAGCACGTCCAGCCCCTCGATCACTTCGCCGCGGAGCGCCTGGAGCGCGGCGAGCCGCTCTTCCATCGCCGGGACTCCGGCCTCGAAGGTGTCGAGCAGCCGCAGCATGGTCCGGGTCATGCGGACGGCGCGGGGGTCGACCAGCTCGCGGATTCCGCGCGGATGCAGGTCTCCGGCGGAGGCGACCGCTCCGCCGCTTCCGGGCCGCCGGGAGGCAACCGCCTCGTCCACCGTTTTGACCAGCTCATAGTCCGCCGCGTCAAACAGAAATTTCGGTTTCTGAAATCCCATATGCTGAATGCTCCCGGATTTGCCGATTGGTAAACTTCAAAGTAAACAATCTATCACAATCCAAGAAAAATGCAAATGAAAGTTGCGAAATCGACGAATCCGCAGTATTGTTTTAACCATGGAACGCGGACCGCCCCGGTTCGCGCGTCAAAAAACGGGAGATTCTCATGAAAAAGTTGCTTTTTGCCGCCGCTTTTGTCGTTGCCGGCACGGTTTTGCCGACGATCCCGCTTCACGCCGATGCGCTTTCGATCCTGCAGAACACCCGGATCAAGTCGGAGCAGATCATCAGCGTCAACAACCTTTCGAACATCTATGTGGCCGCGACCAATTATCTTGCCGGGAACCGCAAGTATCCGACGATCACCGAGCTCAACGTGCCGGTGAAAATTCTGGCCAGTCCGTATCACGGGCTGGGCGTCGACCAGCAGGTTCCGGAGAAGATTTCCGATGCGACCAGCGGTTACGCCTACTTCGGCGCGGCGCTGAACGGCACCGGAGCCGCCGGAGTCGCCGCTTCGACTCCGCTCGCCTTCGAGAAACCCTCCGTCCGTCCGGACGGCAAGGTCGCGGTGCTCTTTCTCGACGGCAAGACGGAGATCGTCAGCGTCAAGGGTGTCGACAACTGCGTCGGCGTTCTCGCCGTGCTGAAGAAAAGCGTCCAGGACCCGAAGGCGGACGTCTGGGCCGCGCTGGAAAAAGCCGCCGCCGCCATCGACGCGGCCAAGTAAGTGCGCATGGCTGAAGTTTCCGTCCGCAAAGTCGCTTCCTACGATGCCGATCTTGTCGCCGAACTGCGTGAGCTTCTCGCGCCGCTCGGCGGCATGTCCGCATTTGTGAAGCCGGGGGAGAAGGTTCTGCTCAAACCGAACCTGCTCGGTCCGTTTTCGCCCGAGACCGCCGTCACCACCCACCCGGCGGTGGTCGAGGCCGCCGCCCGGCTGGTCCGCGAGGCGGGCGGGCGCTGCTTCGTCGGCGACAGCTCCGGCTGCGGCAGCCGCGACGGCGTGCTGCGTGCGACCGGCGTCGGCGAAGTGGTGCGCAAACTCGAGCTGGAGTGGGCCGACCTCGACGAGCCTGACGACTACGAATTTCCGAACGCCCGCGTCGCCCGGCACATCAAGCTCGGCGCGCCGCTGGCGAAGATGGACAAGATCATCAATCTTCCCAAGGCCAAGACCCATGTTCAGATGGTCGCCACCGGTGCGGTCAAGAACCTCTACGGCTATTTGCCCGGCACCAGCAAGAGCGAGTACCATTATCGGCTGAAGACCCGGGAATGGCTGGCCGAACTCCAGCTCGACCTCGCGGTGGTGCTGCCGCCGGTGCTCTCGATCATGGATGCCATCGTGGGGATGGAGGGCGAAGGGCCGTCGGGGGGGACGCCGCGTCATCTCGGCTTTCTCGCCGCGTCGTCGGAGACGGTGGCGCTCGATATGGTTACGTTCCGGGCGATGAATCTCGACCCTGAGAAAATTCCGCTGCTGGCGGCGGCGAAGGCGCGTCCGTTCGGGACCACCGATTTCGCCAGGATCACGATTCACGGCGCGACGCCGGAGGAGATTCTCTGCCGCGACTTCAAGGCGATCCGCCAGCTCAAGAATCCGCTCCGGTTGCTGCCGCTGCCGCGGAAGGTGCTCGAATTCATCCAGCGCCGCTGGAAGGCGGTTCCCCACATCGACAAAACAAAATGCGTCAAATGCATGCGCTGCCGGGACGGTTGCCCGGTGCGTCCTCCGGCGATCGATCCGGAAAAAGCCCCGGTGGCGAATCCGGCGAGCTGCATCA
>CAYSZM010000133.1:0-10174 GCA_964435365.1 uncultured Victivallis sp.
CGGTGCTGGCGGGCGGGGCGACGACCCGGGATATGACGCAGCGCGACGAGCTGGAGACGCTCTGCCGTACGCTGATGAACGAGGTGATCCGGGTGGCGAACGCCTATGGCGTGGCGCTCACCGAGCAAAATGCCGACTCCCAGATGGAGTTCACCCGCAATTTCCCCGCCTACAAAACCAGCATGCTTCAGGATTACGAGGCCGGGCGCGAGCTCGAAGTCGAAGCGATCCTCGGCAACACGGTGCGGCTGGCGGCGGCGCGCGGCGTTCCGGTTCCGCATATGGAAAGCTGTTACGCCCTGCTCAAGTCGGTCAACCGTCTGGCGCAGTTGCGGAAGCAGGGCGGCACCGGCAAGCCGGTGGCATGAGACTCTTCGATCTGATCGCGGTCAGCTCCAGCCCGAGCCTGATTGCGGGAGTCTGCATCCTGCTTCAGGCCTGGTGTCTGCGGATCGAGGTGAAAGATCATCTCGGTTTCTATCTGGCGGCGGCGCTGCTTTTGCAGTTTGCACTGCCGCTGGTTCCGGCCCGGATGCTTCAGGCGGCTTGGATTACGCCGCCGCTGTGCGGTGTGCTGTTGGAAGATACATTCGTTTTCTCCGCGGCGCTGGGAGTTGCGACTGCGCTCTATGTGCTGATCGTCAACCGGCACCGGGTTCCGGATCTTACGGTCTATTCCCTTTGGAGCCTGGTTTTTACCGGGTGCACGTATTTCATTCAATCCTCGGCATATGCCTCTTTTTCCGTTTGATGATCCGGGGCAGGGGAGGTCGATCTCCTGCGCCTCCGGCAAAGTATATTTGACTTTTTTCCGTCATGCCTCTTGACAAAGCCTTTCCTTTTGCGTATAATATAGACAAAAGGTGTATACACTTTTATAAACGGAAGCACATATGAAGCAGGACAACAAATACCGGCAGCTGGCGATCAAACTCAAATGCGACATTTCCTCCGGGGTCTACCGGGTGGGGGATGCGATTCCGTCGCAGCTGCAGCTGGGCACACAGTTCGGAGTCAGCCAGATCACGGTTCGCAAGGCGGTCGATCTGCTGGAGCAGGAGGGGTACATCCGCAAGGGGAACGGGCGCGGCAACGGCAGCGTCGTGCTGGAGCGTTCGGAGGATGTCACCCGGCGGCGTCTGGGTTACAACTTCGGGGCGATCGGGCGGCCCTATCTGCTCGATTCGCACCGTCACGACCTTCCGGCGGTTGCCAACGGGATCATCCCCGAGCTGGCGAAGTGGGATGCCGGGTTCAGCATCATGCCGTTCCTGTCGGACAATTTTCCGTCTTCCATGTCGTTTGTCCACAGCATTATCGAGAAAAATCTGGTGGACGGGTTCTTTATTTTCGACCGGTATGACGCGGCGGAACTCTGCGCGTTCCTGGCGTCGGCCAATATTCCGTTTGTCCGGGTGGTGACCTTCTGCGCCGGACTGCCGGAGATGCTCGACAGCTCTTACCCGGTCGTCGCCGTCGATGAGGAGTTCATGTTCCGGGAGCTGCTGAGCGAAGCGCGGCAAAGGGGCTGCAAACGGGTGGTGCTGCTGGCGGCCCCCGAAGATCTGCTTCCTTCCCGCACCCATGCGGTGCTCGCTCCGATCCTGGACGAGCTGCAGTTGGAATACCGCATGGTCGAGGCGGAGAAGCTGCCGTTCCGGAAGCTGTGCGAAACGACCGCGGAAGTCCTGCGACCGGATACGCTGGTCATCAGCTCCACGCCGCTGCTTCCCAAGATCGACATCTGCCTCTCGCTTTCTCCTACGACCGATGCGGCGAAGAAGAACCTGATCATCTATCAGCATTACGCCGACATGCCGGAGGGGCTGACGCACAAGTTCCGGTTCATCAAGCGCCCGTTCGAACGGCTGGGTTCCGAAGCCGCCGTCATGATGAAGCAATTGGTTGAGCTCAAGTCCGAAGGCAAGCCGCTTTGCCAGGGCCAGCATATCATTATCAGACAGTACCTGACCAAAACGAAGGAGGAGCGAAACGAGTTCGCCAAGCAGAGCTGGCATCTGCATGCCGGGGAATTCAATGCGGGTGAATGAGAAAACAGGCGATGGCCGTGGCCGGAGAATCAATTCGATGAAGATATTTCGCATATCGAACGAGAAAACCCAAACGAATGGAGGAATTATCATGTCTACCCAGCATCGTTGCAACCGTACCGCTTTCACACTGATCGAATTACTTGTTGTGATCGCAATCATCGCGATTCTGGCGTCGATGCTGCTGCCGGCGCTCAATCAGGCGCGCGGCCGGGCCAGGACCACCGGGTGTGTCAACAATCTGAAGCAGTTCGGGATTGCCCAGACCCAGTATCAGGGGGATTGGCAGGGGTTTTTACTCTCTTCTTTTCAATCCGGGAGTGCGGCCTATATCTGGGCAAACAAGGCGGTCCCCTACATCGGCCTGTCACGGGGAACTTCCGAAAACGCTTATCAGGACTATTATAAACCGAGCAAGCCTGGACAAAAAGGTAATATTTTTACTTGTCCGGAGGCGCGGGATGGAAACGGTTCAGGGAATTATCCCTCCTTTCATATCAATTTGGGGCTGTCCACCAAACTGCCCCAGGATATGCCGTACAAAATCACCCAGGTGAAAATGCCGGGACGCAAAGTTTTTCTCGGGGATGGCGGGGATGGGCTGTTCTTTCAGGCCAGCACTTTTCTCATCAGCGAATGCGGCGGATGGATTGCGGACAGGCATGTGGGATACGTCGCTGATATCGTGTTTCTCGACGGCCATGTCAAGGGGTTCAAAGCCCCCCCTCTGCCGAAAGCATTGGACCACGGCGACGGCGGCTACAAAAGCTGGCTTGATGTGACCAAGGTCTCGGTACTGTAACTCGATCAGAATCAGGACGGGAAAAGAATTTATGCGAAGGAAGACGTTCAGTTGCGTATTGGCGGCCATTCTTGGCTTCAGCCTGGCGGCGGCGGGATTCTCCACCGAGATCCGGACAGCCGATTTCGTCCGTTTCGAAGGAGAGCCGCAATTCGGGGAATTGGTGAAAGCCACGGGCAACCTCGGCGGTTACGGGGGGAAAGATTCCACATATCGTGTTCTCGGGACATTTTACTATGAATTCAGCGTTCCGGAGGACGGGTGGTATCGAATTTCGGCTCCGAACAGTTCCGGGGTGGAATACGAGCTCGACCGGGAGACCTACGGCGTTGCCGCCGGCGTTTTCGGCAGCTTCTTCCTGAAATCGGGCAAACACTCCCTGATGATCCGGAAACGCAACTGGTTCCACCCCTGGAAAAAGGTGGAGAAAATCGTCGTCGAATCCGCCCCGGAAGGACTGGGGAACCGCATCCATCTGACCGGTAGGCAGTTCTGCTATGAGGGGATCATCGCCAAAGGAGGCCGGTACGTACTGGAATTGTCTTCCGGCGCTTCCCGCAACCGGGAAATCTCGATCCAGGTCCGCAACCGGGCTACCGGCGTCGTCGCCGGAACAATGAAGATTCCGGTCCCGGCCGGGGCTTTCAAACGGACCGAGGTTGCGATCCCCGCGCCGCAGGCCGGAATCTTCGATTTCGATTTTCTGTTGGACGGCAAAAAGCTCGACCTGCCGAAATTTTCGATGGCGGTGATCGACACCGCCCCGGTCAAGTCGGCGATCGGCGGCGAAATTCAAAAGACCCTGATTCAAACCATCGACTGCGCGGCCGAGAAACCCGACTATGAGGGCGGCGGCGAGACCCGGGTGATCAAAAAGCAGTTCGGCTCCTACCGCGAATCCGGCAATGTCAGCTGGCTCTCCCACATGAACGGCAACGAGCCGAGCTGGTTCGCCTATCGGATTGATGTTCCGGAGGCGGGCAGGCAGTATCTGGTGGAGGTCGATTATCCGGACGACGCTTACCGCACCTATGCGGTGGCGGTCCGCAACTCCGGCCAGACCACGTACCCGATCGCCGGCGGCGTGGACTGCGGTCACGAGTATCCGCTGTCGAATCGGATCAGGACGATGACGCTGCTTTTCTGGGCCCCGGAGAAGCCCACCCGGCTGGTTGTCGCCAACGCCAGTGACGAGCAC
Organism: uncultured Victivallis sp.; assembly: GCA_964435365.1. Lineage (GTDB taxonomy): Bacteria > Verrucomicrobiota > Lentisphaeria > Victivallales > Victivallaceae > Victivallis. The sequence goes on from CAYSZM010000133.1 coordinate 4,052, forward strand.
CGCGGCGCTGCGGCGAAAATCCGGCTCTTCCGGATCGACAGCAAGCCGCTCCCGCAACTGATCGCTCCCGACGTCAAAGGGCGGGATTTCGCCAACTGGTACGAGGAGGGCACCTCGTTTATCGGACTTTACGGCGGCGACTGGAAGAACCGCCGGGCGGAGGAGTACATCCCCGCCGCCGATCGCTGGGCGGACACCTTCGGCTATATGGGCGGAAACGTGCTCTACCCGACCTTGATGGTTTACCAGTTCGGGCTCAGCCCGAGCGACTGCAACGTGTGGGCGACCCGCGCCACCACCGACCTGGCGGAAGTTCTGCTGCTCACCGCCGAGAAATACGGAATGAAAGTCATGTTCGACTTCCACCCGGAGGCCCGCGACCTGCGCTTCGACCCGGCGCGGCCCAATGCCTTGCGCAGCCGCTCCGGCGATGTTTCCACGCAGCCGCCCCTCTACGGCCCGCTGCATCCCGAGAACCGGAAATGGCTGTTCGGCATGGTGCGCGAATTCGTCAACCGTTACAGTCATTCTCCGGCGTTCAAAGGGATTTCCATCCGCCACATGAAGTGGTGCAACCCCGCCCTGGACAATTTCGACAGCCTCGACTGGGGGTATGACGATGTCACTGCGGAACTGTTCGAGAAGGAGGCCGGCGTCTCCATTCCCGGAATCCGCGGAAAGGACGATCCCGACCGTTTCGCCAGGCGCTATGAGTTTCTCACCTCGGACCGGAATCGCGGTCAGTGGATCGCCTGGCGCTGCCGGAAGGTCGCCGAACTCTACCGGGAACTGGCGGAGATTCTGCGTCAGGCCCGGCCGGACCTGGTGCTCCAATGCGATGCGTTCACCAAGGAGGGCGGAATCGATCCTGCCCAGCTGGCGAAAATCGACAATCTGGTGATCACCTCCGGCATCGACTACGGCAGGCGGGGGCGCGGTGAATCGAACCGCCTCGATTTCCTGCGAAAAATGCTCGATCCCGACCCCGATTGGGACATGATCCATTTCGGATCGGCCTATTTCGAGGCGAACAGCCTGGTGATTCCGCCTCAGCAGCTGGGGTTCCCGGAGGGGACCCGGGCGAACTGGATGAGCGCGGTGGTCAACCCCTCCGGGCGGCTGATGCTGGAACGGTTTGCGCTTGCGCTCGCTCTCGTCGACAGCAAGGCGCTTCAGGACGGCGGCAACGCCTATACCGTCGGCCAGCCGGAACTGCGCGATTTTATGCGCGAATTCCGCGTTCTGCCCGAGGCTGATTTCAAGATCGCCGTCGGCGCTTCGGACCCGGTCTGTGTGCGGCAGTGCGGAGACAAGTTCTACGCCGTCAACATGATGCCGTTCCCGATGGAGTGTGCGATCACCCTGGCGAATCCGGGCCCCGCGACTTCGCTTCGCAGCGGAGAACAGGTGGATGTCGGCCGCCTTGAACTTGCGGCGTACGAACTTCGCGGCTTTTCCGCGGCTTCTCCGGTGAAAACGGTCGTGGCGACGCCGCCCGCCGCGGAACTGGAGAAGATGAAAAATCAGCTGGCGGCGCTCGGCGAGGCCGCGGAGCGGGCTCCCGAGGCGAAGCGGGACGAGCTCGTGACGCTGTACCGCCAGTGCGATTCGTTGTTGAAGAGCGGCAGGCTCTGGCGGTTCCGGACGACGCTGGAGGTCGCCGGTCCGCTGCTCGACTCGCTGGGAATTCTGCTCCCCGACTATTATCATGACGGATTCCCGTACACGCCGGAAGGGGCGCTGTCCGCGAAAGCGCTGCAATCCGCCGCGGCGGGGAAAACGGAGCTTGCGTCTTCTTCCGCCTTCCTGTCCGACTGGAATTCGGAGCAGGTGTTGACCGCCGCTCCCGGAGAGGCCTTGAAGGTGAAAGTCGAAGTTCCGGTCACCGGTACCTATCGGTTGAAACTGGGGATGCTCTGCGGCGGGCAATTCGGCTCCTGCACAGTGTTTCAGGGAGGAACGAAGGTGGGCGAAATCCCGTTCACCGGGAAGAACGTCGACGCCCGTGACGTTCTCCTGTCGCGGCCGCTGGCGTTGCGGAGCGGTTCGGCGGAACTCGATTTTGTTCCCGCTGCCTCGAAGCGGGTCGGGATCAGCTATCTTCAGTTGACTCCGGCCTACACCTCAATCCCGCCGCTGCGCTGGAAGGTGAGTCCCGATTTCGGGAAGCGGGAGTTCGACGAGGTCCTGGAACCGGAACGCACCCGCGATAACACCAATTGGACCGCGCTTTCCGGATTCAAGCCTTTCGTCGACATCTCCTGCGGAGTCCCGGTTCAGGACGGCACGGTCCGTTATGCGGTCACCTATCTTCACTCGCCGGACGCGCGGCGGGTGCGGCTTTCGTACGGAATCGACTATCTCGCCAAAATCTGGCTGAACCGGAACGCGGTGAAACCCACCGGAAAACGGTTGAAAAGAGGTGCTCCGGTCCGCGGCGAGGAGTTTCTTGACGTCGATCTGAAACCGGGCTGGAACGAGCTCCTGCTCAAGATCGGTTCCGGGTCCGGCGCGAACGGCTTCTGGATGGATATCTCCAATCTGGATGACCTCCGTTTTTCAACTTCGCCGGAAGAGGCGGGGCCGCGCAACGCGGTGATTCCGAAAGGCGGCGTCATGCTCCATCATCAGGATTTCGAGAAGAAAGTGGCCCAGACCAAGCTCACCGTGTGGGACGGCGGCGGCGAACATTCCTTTCTGGGGAAGGGCGCGGCGCAGATGGGCAATTACTTCGGCGGAGCCAAGGTGACCGGCGGAAAGAGCTATCTGCTTCAGGCTTATGCGCGCGGCGTCCGTGACGGGCAGGGCTCCCGGATACAGATCAACTGGATGAATGCCGAGGGCAAACTGGTCAAGCACGACCTGGCCGGAACGAAACTGACCACCGACTGGCAGAAGATCGAAGTCTCGGCGAAAGCCCCGCCCACCGCCGTCTCCGCCCACCTGATCGTCGGCACCGACAGCGGCGGGGAATGGGTCGACGAAGTGTGGTTCGGAGAAGTTCCCCCCAGTCAATCAACGCCAAAGGGAAAAGAATAATGAAGAAAATGCTGTTTGCGGTCCTGCTTCTTGCCGGAGCCGCGCTGTTTGCGGAAGCCGCCCCTGATCTCGAGCGGTTCTTTGCCGCCGCGACCTTCGCGGAAGTCCCGCCGGATACGGAGATTCTGTCGGAGAAGGTGGAGAACGGCGTCCGCATCACCGAACTCAAGTTCAACGGCGGCGTGATCGACGGCAAGCCGACCCGGATTTACGCATGGTACACCCGCCCGGATAAAGCGGGCAAAGTTCCGGCGGTCCTCAATATTCACGGCGCGGGTCTTCAGGTTCTGAGTCCGAATTTGAACTATCCCGCCAACGGATTCGCCTGTCTCTCCATCGATTGGGCGGGCCCGGCGAAGGAGCGCAAGGTTCCGCGCACGCCGCCTTACTCCGAATTCGAATCGAACGGCAATATGGCCGATGCGCTCTCCGGGAAGTGGACGCTGCGCGGAGTGAAGCAGGACGGCATCCGGTACGGGGTGATCTTCGCCCGGCGCGGCCTGGAGTTTCTGCGCAGCCGCCCGGAAGTCGACAAGGACCATATTTTCACCGCGGGAGCCTCCGCCGGGGCGCATCTGTCGCTGCTCCTGGTCGGGCTGGAACCCGGAATCAAAGCCTCCGTCGTGAAATACGGCACCGGATACATCCGCGACATCCCCGGATTCTTCGGCGGCTATTTCGGACCGGTCTCGCTCTGCTCGAAGGCGGAGCAGGATGAATGGCTCTCCTATTACGATCCGCAATATTTGATCAAGAATTGCAAAAGCAAGGTTCTGCTTCTCTCCGGAACCGACGATATCTTTTTCTGGATGCCGGTCGTGCTGAAAACCTGGCGGGAAATTCCCGGCTGGAAGCGGCTGCTGATGCGCCCGAACGATTGCCACCAACTGGTCGGGGACGAGCCGATCTCCGTCCGCTTCTTCCGGGACGCGGTTTCCGGCACCCTCGACGGCTGGCCGCTTCCGGACGCCCCGACGCTGAAAATCGGGGACGGCAAACTCCTCTTTTCGGCGAAGGTTGCTTCGGGGAAACCGCTGAAGAGCGTCTCGCTGGTGTATAAAGTCATGCCGCTCCCGTTTCAGTTCAAGGGCGTGGCGAAATATCCCTGGAAAATTGCGGAAATGACTCAATCCGCGGGAGAGTGGACGGTCGAGCTTCCGGATTTCAACCATGAGACGGAACAGCTGATCGTCTATGTCTACGCCGGGGATGCGGAGGGCGGCTTCGCCTCTTCCGACACGTTGGAGTACCCGGCGTGGCCGCGCTGGCGCGGGCTTCCGGGAGCCGACCGTCAGGTCCCGGCGGAGACGCCGCAGGGCAATGTATTTGCCGGGCGCGGTGAATTCGAAACGAAGTCGGGGTTCAACTTCACCGGAGCCGCCACCGTCGATGCCGGCGGCGAACATGCCCGCACCGGCAAAGGCGCCGCTTGCGTATTCGGCGGCGACAGTAACCTCATCGCCGTCGGCGTCCCCGGCGTCGCCGGTCAGAAGTTTCTGCTGCGCGGCTGGTTCCGGAGCGTCGACCCGGCCGGAGGCAGCGCCCGGCTCCAGATCAACTGGAAGGACAGCAAGCCGTTCAAGTATGATCTCTCGACGCCGAAAATCAGCGGGGAATACACGCAGCTGAAACTGGAGGGAGTCATTCCACCCGGAACCACCGGCGGCCTGGTGATCATCACCTCTCCGGGCAGCGGCATGTACCTTGACGATCTCGAATATTATGTGACCAATCCGTAACAGGGAGGAGCCGCCCGTATGTTGAAATCTCTGTTTGTTTTCTCCGCTTTCCTGGTATCCGCTTTCGGCGTTTCCGGTCGCGAGGTGATCGGGAACGATAAGCTGCGGGCGGAAATCCTTACGCCGGAAGAATCGAACGGGCTGGACCGGGATCAATGTCCGCGGTTCGACCGGCTGGGAGCGGTGACGCAGATTCAATTCGACGGGCGCCGCTTTCTGACCCGCTGCGGCCTGACCGATGAATTCGGCATTCTCGCCGCCCCTCCGGGCTATACCGGCAAGGGGGAGGGCGGGGAGTTTATGAAGATCGGGGTCGGCGTCCTGCTCGACAACGCACCACCCGGAGACTACAAATTCTTTCATCCCTATCCGGTGAGCAGGCTGTTTAAAACGGTCATGAAGAGGGAAGGGGACCGGCTTGTTTTCGAGCAGAACGTGCCCGATTTTCAGGGCTATTCCTATGAGTATCGAAAAACCTGCACGATCGCTCCGGAAACCGGGACGCTGGAGATCGCCTATTTTCTCCGCAATACCGGGTCGAAACCGATTTCCACCAGCCAGTACAACCACAATTTCTTCGCGTTCGCCTCCGGGCTGGACGACTCGAAGTATCTGATCCGCACCATGTTCGATAAAAAAGCGAAATCGATGACCGGGGATTGTTTTCTCTATCGGGACAGGACTTACTCGAATCTGCGCGAGACGAAAAAGGGATGCTACCTCGTCGTGCTCGAACCGATTCCCGCGAGCGAGAACCGGTTCGAAATCTCTCATCCCGGGGTTCCCTGCCGGGTGACCGTCTCCGGGGATTTTCCTTCGGAGCGGTTCGCGGTCAGTTTCACCGCGAACTCCCATATCAGCCCGGAAATATTCATCCGCATCGAACTCCGCCCCGGAGAAGAGCTCTCCTGGCGGCGGACATACGTGTTCTCCCGCGACTGATTGACCGCGCGGGATCGGACGGTTCGGGACCCTATTGCTGGGCGGGCTGTTCCGGCTGCGCTTCTGCGGCGGAGGGCGCCCCGCTCTCTTCCAGCGCCTTCAACCGGGCCGCCGCATCGCGGAACCGCGGCTCCATCTCAAGCAGTCCGCGGTAAAGCTCGATCGCCTTGTCCGGCTTGCCGGTGACTTCCATGATGCGGGCGAGGGAGTAGGCCGTCTTCAGGCGGTCCTTGTCGAGACGCGGGAGGATGGAGAGCACGGTTTCCAGTTCATCCACCGCTTTCGGGTAGTTGCCCATCTTCTCATAGCATTCCGCCAGCGACAGCCGCGAGGGCACTTCGCTCGCGGCGGAGGTGCGCGAGGTCATGAATTGCTCGATGGCCAGGTCGTATTCGCCGCGTTC
>CAYSZM010000134.1:0-10133 GCA_964435365.1 uncultured Victivallis sp.
TACGAGCTACAACCCATAGTATGCACTTCAGTCAAGTGCATACCCAGTTAAAATTATGACATGGAACAGGAGGAAAAACAAGCCGCGACTCCAGGTTCGTCCAATATTATACCTGTGAAGTATAATATTCCGGGTTACAGCCCCTGATACGCCCAGGGGACGCCGTCGGTGGTGATCCGGACCGACGCGACGTGGCCGTCAAGAAAACCGACCTGATTGTGCCCGCGGTGACGATCCCCGTCTTTCGACCAGGCCCGGTAGGTCAGATTCGCAATCGTGGTGCCGTAACAGTTGTAGTCGAAAATCGCCCCCTGGCTGAAACGGGTGTCCGAAACCACCATCGAAACCGAGGGCTTCTTGCTCCGCGACTCCTTGATCAGCAGCTCCACCAGCCCACGGGTGTTGTAGCCGTAGCTGTTGTTGCAGCGCTTATCCGTCACGGAAGGACAGGTGTACAATTTGGCCGCCGGGCGAATCAGGCTGGTCGTGCCGTCGTACCAGCCGGAAGGGACTCCGGTATACGGGCTCAGCTTGTCAAAGTAATAGTATCCCAGATTCATCCAGTCCTGCCATTTTGCATTGCCTTTGCTGAAGAACACGCCCTGATTGTCCGCCAGGTACATGTGGTTGGCCTAGTTGATCTGCTTGACGTTGGAGGTGCAGTTTGAGGTCCGCGCCGATTCGCGCGCCCGGCTCAGCGCCGGAAGCAGCATCGAGGCCAGAATGGCGATGATGGCGATTACCACGAGGAGTTCGATCAACGTAAAATTCTTTTTCATTCCCGGTTTTCCTTCTTTTCAGGAGTTGACAATATTACAGTTTCATCAAGTCGACGATCGGATCACCTCCCCCGATGCCGGACAGCTCCGCCGGATCGAAAGGACGCAGATAGGTCGGCTCCTGCTTCGGAACCGCAATCACCGTATTTCCATCGCGCTCATCATGTTCGGCACGCTCCAGCTTTGCCGCCGTGACATAGAGCGATTTGTCAAGTTCGGCCGAAGTAAGCGTCCGAATCGGTTTCTTCGCCAGATAGTTCATGATGTTGAGCCAGAGCTGCGCATTGCCGCCCAGCTCGAAGTTGAGCGGACGCAGAAACCAATAGTCGCCGACCCAGACCACACGCCCCTTGCCGTACGGGAAGGTCGCCAGAATCGGCTTCCCCGGCGCGCTGGAATCCGAGGGGGCGCGCAGCAGAATTTCGGCGTTCTCCGGCAATTTCGTCAGATAATTGCAGCCGGAGGTGATGAAACTGCCGACGTTCTCTGTCAACGGATGTTTCGTGAAATCGCGGCACTCGACCCGCAGGCAGTCCCCCGGCGGAGGCGGCGCCGGAACTGCGTAAACAGCGCCGGAATGCAATCCGCCCTCGTCGATTCCGAGCAGGGAGAGCAGCTTCGAATTCGCGCCGGTGACATGATAATTGAGTTGCGCATTGCCGCACAGCACCAGCGCCCCGCCGTTGCGGACGAACGCCGCGATGCGCTCCGGGTCCGCCGCCTTGAACCGCTGCTGCTGCCAGACCAGAATATCGATCTTGTCGAGGGACATGTCGCGGGTACAGTTCCGGACATTGAACCCGTTGTCAGTAAGCACTCTGCGTGCCGTCGGCATCACGCCGAACGAGCCCGATGCGGTACTGCCGGTGATCGGCGTCACCGCCACCGTGGGTTGCCCGGGAACCGCCGGGACTTCGCGCCACAGCTCTTCGAGCATGGCCAGACGCAACGGAGAAATTCCATTCAGCTTCAACGGCTTCGTACTCTCCGGCTCCATCAGCAACACCACCGGATCGTAGCGGCGCAGAGGAATCGGCATTCCCGTTCGAAGCTCCGCGGCGTTCCACAGATCCGCTTTTGCAGGAGAGGGAATCGTCCTCCCGGTTGCCGCATTGCGCACCCGGTAGCGGCCGTCGGGAATTCCCGGCAAGGCGGCGACCGCCGCGCCGTCCGGATCGAGATTCTGCAGGAAGAGCACCCGACGCCCCTCCCCGCCGTTGAAACAATGGCTCTCGACATCCCGGGGAACCGCGCCATTCCGGAAGGGAGAGAGTTTCACATCGGGTTCGATTCCGGTCCGGGCGATCACCAGCCCGGTCAGCCGGCGGGCCTCATCGCCGTCGAACGAACCGTTCAGAAAGAAGACCTTCCCCTTGCCGAGCACGTATTCGGCCAGCAGCGGCGTGCCGTCGGCATAGCGCAAAACGGCCTTCGCCCCGGCGAGCTCGATCGCGGCCCGCGTCGCACCGTCGAGAAAACGGGGACGGGTTTTCCCCGCGCCATTTCCGGGCAACGCATAATCGGCCGGAAAAGGTTGCGTCTTGCCCTGCCGGAGCCCGGTCAGTCGGGAGGAATCAAGCGGCAGGTGGGTTTCGTCATCGACCGCAAGCGCCCCGAAATCGAGCATCACGTTTCCGCCGTTTTGAACATACTTCACCAGCCGGTCCACCAGTTCCGGAGTCGCCCGGATATCGGAAGGCAGCAGGATCAGCCGGTAATCGAGCGGCCGACCGTCGGTCAGGTCCCGGTTGCGCAGCACGTCCACCCCGGCGCGGGAGAACAGCGCCCCGGCGTAAAACGGCATCAGGTCGGAAGTTGCGGGACTCTGGATGGTCTCCAGGTAATCCTTGTGGGTGACGCCGCGCAACGTTTCAAGCGGATAAACCATGGCGATCCGGGCGGCGGGCCGGGCGGCCGGGTCGAGCACGATTCCGGCGAGGTTTTCCAGCTCCGCCTTGACGCCGGGCAGGTATTTGGCCGAGGGCTGCAGCAGATTCGATTCGTAGCAGAGCATCACACCGGAAGTGCCGCGCACCATCTGCGACCAGAAGAAACTGCGCAGATGCCGCTCCTCAAGGTGCACCTCCTGCTTCGGAACCAGCGGCATGGCGTTGACCGAGGCGAAACCGCGGATGCCGCCGTAATAAGTGCCGTCAAGGAAATAGCGGTTCTCGATCTTCGCGGCGAGAACGTTGTCGCCGTCGAGCAAATCGGTCACATCGAACGAAAAGCGAGCGTTGAAACCATCGACATTTCCAAGCTTCGTTCCGTTGAGAAAAATTTCGGCTTTATCAGCGAACCCCATGCCGTTGAGGTAGATCCGCCCGGACTCCGGCTTGTCGAGCCGGAAGTGCTTCCGGTAGATCCCCACCTGGCACCGCGGATATCCCTCGTTGCCCCACATCGCCGGAACCTTGACGGCTCCCCAGCCGGAATCGGAGAGTCCCCGCGTGTTCCAGCCCTCCGGAACCGCGGCGGTGGCGTCGTAGAATTTCCACGACGAATGCAATCCGCCAAGGTCGTTTTTTTCCAGTTCCGCCTGATCCGCTCCGCGCGCCGTTACGCCGAGCGGAGCTTCGGCGTTGAAGATCGGTTTTGCCGGGCAGAATCCACGCACCGCGTCGGAGAAAAAAAGCGGCTTGAGGACCTGCGCAACCTGGTTGAAGTTGCGATAGTCGCCACTCTCCGGGTAGTTGATTCCCGCCTCGTGCGAATAGAAATCGGAGAAATCGACCAGCATCTCCGGCCTGATGCCGACCCGCGCATAGTCCTGCAGCAGATTGAGATGGCTCTGTAGAGTGGAGAAAACCTTCGGATCGGGGTCGAGCGCCCGCATCTTCGGCATCAGGCGGCTGACCGCCTCGTAACTGCGATTCTCCTGAAATTTTTCCCAGTCGATCATCAGGTTGGGATACTGTTTGCCCTCGCGTGAAACGAGCGTCTCGCGCGGCAGCGCCTTGTTCCTGCCGTCGTCAGTCGTGTACCCGGGCGGATTCACCTCGTCGAAGGAGCGGAACGCGGTTCCCCAGGCGCGGTTGGCGGCGGCGATGTCGCCGAACTTCCGTTTCATCGCTTCGCGGAACGCCTCGCGGCTGATCAGGTGCGGATTATCATAGATCATCTCGTTGAACAGTTCGTAGCAGAAAACCGGATAGTTGCGGGTGTAACGCATCCAGCTCTTGAACATCTCGAGGTACATTGCCTCACCCTCCGGATGAAACGGATCGTAGGCGACGAAATGGCCCGCCTTGTAGACATCCTCGAACTCCGGGAACTTGCGGAGCTGGCTGAATTGCGGGTGCGCCTTCTGCTCGTGCCAGACCAGGACTCCCGCATTCAGAAAGCGGCGGACAACCGCCTCGTACCAGGGGTTTTCGCGCCACGAAACCTCCAGCGAACCGTCCGGTTTCCGCACCGGCGCGTAGAGCGTGTAGATCTCGTCGGCGTTGTAGACCATCACATCGATGCCGAACATCTGCATCAGCCACGCCGGACCGTCCACGTCGAGCTGCCAGCCCCCCAGCAGAAAGGAGGGTTTCCCGCCGCGGACAAAAGCATTGCCGCGGATGGTCACATCCTGAAAACCGGGATAAAAGGAGTGGAAATCCTCGCCTTTTTTCGTCCAGGGGATCTGCTTGATGGAGAAGTTCCCGGCGACCGGCGTCTCCGGCTTCTCCGGTTCCCCTGAACCGGCGGGAACCGCATCATAGACCAACTCAAGGTCGGCGACCAGATAGTCGCGTCCGGCCGGCCAGCCGTTGAAGCGCAACGCGGTGACATTGGCGAAGTCGAGTTTTCCGTCAACGATTTTTGCACCGCCGTAGGTGTAGGGTGAGAGCCGGGCGGCTTCGATCCGGAACTCCTGCCATTCGGAAGTCAGTTTGATCAGGCGAAAGAAGAGCTCGCCGTCCCGGTCCTGAAGCATGACTTCCAGAGTGGCAACCTTGCTGTCCGGCATGGCTTTGATCCGAAACCGAAATTCACGGAGGACCGAACCGGGTTCCCCTTTGAGCGTACGCGTGAAGAATCCGGCATGCGCAAGCTGTTCAAACCGCAGCGCTTTCGGTTCGCCGGGTTCGGCGGAAATCCGCAGTTTTCCCTGCGGCCAGGCGAACCACCCTGCCGCCGAACCGGTATCCATCTTGACAACCGCGCCGGTTGCCGCCGCGGCCGCCGCCAGAAGCAGCCCCACGGCGACAGTCGCCATACATAGAATTCTCATCACACACTCCTTGATTGATTGCATTCAGAAAACCAGGCTTGATTTGCGCACAATCAAACTCGGCTGGATCGTCTGGACAATTTGCGAAAGCTCCGGCTTCTCCAACTTCCTCGCCAATACCCGCAACGCCGTCTGGATCTGTTCGGAAAACGGCTGGCGCACCGAACTCAATGGCAGGTTCAATGCACGCGACACCCAGGAAAATTCGTCGTACATCACCACGCTCACGTCTTCCGGAACACGGATGTTGCGTTCCCGCAGCAGATTGACGGTTGCCCAGGTGGCCCAGTCGCCGTGAATCAGCAGGGAATCGAATTCAATCCCGCCATCAAACAGCCGCTGGACGATGGCGGCAGTCGCAATGTCATCGCTCGGAGCAATCTCCCGCATCCGCCTGCGCGGCTCCTCTTCGATTCCCGCCTCTTCGAACGCCCGGCTGAAGCCGTTGAACTTGTCACGGTTTATCTTGATCCCGAGCGGACCGTTGAGGAACAGAATGTTGCGCCGCCCGGACTCGATCAGGTGCCGGGTGGCGACATAGGCTCCGTTAAAATTGTCGATCGTCACATAGGAGGTGTCGGAATCAACCTCCGGCTCCTGCATCGCCACGAACGGCACGCCGAATGCTTCAAGGTCATCGAGCTGCGCTTGCGAAAGCTGGAAGCCGACGATGAAACCTGCATAATCGGCGGCGGCGAACTCCCGCCACGGCAGCTTCCAGGCCTGCCGCACCGAGATGATCTCCGGCATGAATTCCAACTGGCGGCCGCGCTGGAACAATCCGGAAAGAATCTGGCTGACGTAGGGGTCGTCGTCGAAATTAGCGGCGCCGCTCTCCAGAAAGATCGCGATCCGGCGGCAGATAATCTGCGGTTTGCCCGATCCCGGCGAAACATAGGTCCCCGAGCCGCGCACCCGCTCGATCAGTCGAAGTTCCTCAAGCTTACGCAGACTGCCGCGCACGGTCACCCGCGAACAGTTGAAATTCTCCGCCAACTCCCGTTCGGTCGGAATCTTCGCTCCCGCCGGAAATTCGCCGGAAAGGATCGACGACTGCAACCGCCGGAACAGTTGATCGTTCTTATTCAGGTTCAAATTGGTATCATTCATCATCGCATTCTCCCGGGTCGTTTATTGCCCTAATTATACCCAAACGACATAACATTGTCAATACTTTTCCGAATTAATTCATTTTTTATAAGTCTATTGGAATACCATATTAATACCAATCAAGAACAAAAAAAACGTCGGAATCAGCGGGATCTGGAGCAGAAAGCATACCGTTCAGTCGAAACACGGGAATCCATTTTCCGAGAAATCTTCTTCCGTGAGAAATGGAGGGGGGAACCGTTGCCGGCGGAGAGGGAACCGAATTTCGCCGGAGGCGATGCAAAGGCGCCCGGACAGGACTTTTTTCAAAGTTTTATCTTTTCCCGTTTGATCCTTCGAGTGATGCGAATTATAGTAATCGGTAAAACATGCACCGGTTGCATTCGCGCAACCGATTTCAGCGCGCCGAAAACAACTGACCCGGGAGGAATTGAAAATGGCCTGTCCATTCTGTCACGAGGAAGCACCGATCATCAGCAGCGGACTCAACAACAACGGACTGATTCTGTTCATCGTGCTGCTTTTGTTCTGCATCCCGCTGTGCTGGCTGCCGTTCGTCATCGACAGCTGCAAGAAGAAGATCTGCACGAAATGCGGAAGAGAAATCCAGTAAGCGTTTCGCCCCTAATCATCGGCGGACTGCTGGCGGGATACCTGGCCTGGAATCTGTACTTCTGCTTCCAGGGCAGGTTTCCCGTTTCCATTTTTACCGCCGTCACCGGAATCCCCTGCCCGTCAACCGGATGCATCCGGAGCCTGTCGGCCTACTCGGCGGGGGAATTCAAACTCGGGTTCCTCTACAACCCGATGTCGCTCGGCATGGTTCTGCTACTGGCGGCGTCCGTCCTCTGGCTGGGGTACAACTACTACAGCCGGAGGAGTTTGCTGCTCCCCCGGCCGTTTCTGTATTTGTGGTGCGGCGTGCTGTCGCTCGCCTGGATTCTTAAGCTCCTGATCCCCTGCCCGTAAGTGATCGTTCAGTCGAAACAGGGAATGCCGTCCTCCCAGCGGATCGTCTTTCGCGAGAGATACCAGCTTTTGCCGTTGTCGGCATTGCCCTGATAGAACAGGTGTTGGGTTCCGTCGGGCGCGGTGTAGGCGAAGGGGTGGCCGGATTCCGAGCTGTTCCAGCTGCCGGGTTCTCCCGCGGGCAGCACCGGCGAATCCGACACGCGCTTCCAGTTCACCGCGTCTTCACTCACCGCACAGCCGACCTGCTGCGGGCAGTTGTTGTAGGCTCCGCCGTAGAAGAGATAGAGTTTGCCGTCATGTTCGCAGAGCGCCGGGGCTTCGATGCACTTCTGCTCCCACGGCAGTTCCGGATGGAGGATCGAATCGGTACACTCCTGCGTCCACTCTTCGCGACGGAATCCGCCGCCGAGCGGAGCCGACGCCACCGCGAGTTTCTGAATTTCCATCTTCGGGTCGCGCGTCGCCACGTAGAGCCAGAGTTTCCCCTGGAACGGGATCACGTCGGCGTCGATCGCCCGGCCGCAGGTCCACTCTCCGGTCGGGTGGAAAATCGGGTTGGTCGGGTTCGGCGTGAAATGGATTCCATCCCGGCTGGTGGCGTGACAGATCGCGTCTCTCGCCCCGTTCCCGTAAGTCTGGTAGAAGAGATGCACCACCCCGTCGAGCACGATCGCCCCCGGCGCACAGAATCCGTTCTGTTCCAGTTCGGTCGGGCGCGGCAGGTCGCAGATCTTGGTCCAGTTGTCGAGGTCCGCGCTTTCCGCCACGCCGATGATCCAGCCGTCGTTCGGGCGGCCGTCTTCCCATGGCGGCACCGAGTAGTACATCAGGTAGCGGCCGCCGAAAAAGACGACCGCCGGGTCTTTCGCATAATTTTTTCCGCGCGTGGTGTCGGCAAAATACATCATGGCTTTTCTTCTCCCGGTTGATTTCCGTTTAAGGTACATCCCGGAGAAGACTCTTTCAAGCTGAAATTCCGCAATTGACGCGTCCCCGACGCAATGCTATATTAAGCCATTATGAACACTGCGGAAGAAAAAAAACCGTTGATCCAGGTGCTGGACCGCGCCTTCGACCTGCTTGAACTGCTCGCCCGCGAACGGCGCGCCATGAAAGCCGCCGAAATCGCGGAGAAGCTCCAGCTCCCCCCAAAAACCGTCAACAACCTGCTGCGCAGCCTTTACGGGCGCGGCTATCTCTCCCAGGACGCCAAACGTTATTACCGTCTCGGGCCGCAATGTTTTTATCTCGGCTCGTTCGCCGACCGCTGGAAGGAGCTGCGCAGACACTCCGCCCGCCCGCTCCGCGAACTCTGCGGCGGCTCGGCGCTGCTCGGCTTCGTCGGCGTCATCGAAAACGACAAGCTCTTCTGCGTCGCCATCCATCACCCGGAGGATAATCCGCCGGACGACAACGGCGGCGAAGAGCAGAAGTGGGCGGAGGAACTCCATTCCACCGCCAGCGGCCGCGTCCTCCTCGCCGCCCTCGACCCCGAAGAGCGTCGGAAACTCTTCGCCCGGCTCACCCGGAAGAAGACCACCCCGGCCACCGTCACCGACAGCGCCGAACTCGAGCAGATCTGCGAAACCGTCGCCGCACAGGGCTACAGCGAAATCACCGACGAATCCGTCCTCAACGTCTGTTCCATCGCCGTCCCGGTTCACTCAAAAACCGGACTTGTCATCGCCGCCATCGCCCTCTCCGGCCCCTCCCGCGTCTGGCATCTCATCCCCCGCGACCGCAAGCTCTCGCTTCTGCGGAAAGCGGCGGGGGAGATCGGGAAGGAGGAGGGGAACTTTTTTTCCACGTGAAAAAAAGTTCCCCTCCTCCTCCCCGGACCCCACCTCTTCCCCTCAAAAAAAGCGGTAATCGGCCGACCTTTGCAAGCTGCAATGCGACCCGGTCATTCACTGGCTGTTGATTTCATCGCACAAAAAAAGACAATATTATTGGCTTATTTGCTTGATTTTCTTCCGGCAAGGATTATCTTTTATTTAGACAATACAATAATATTGGATTCATCATGGCACTTGGTTTCTTACTTGCGGCCCTGACCGGATTGAGCTGGACTGTCATCGGAGTGGTGCTGAGCTGCTGTGCGAAACAACGGCTCGATGTGATCACTTACAGCATGATCCAGACCGCGATCACGACGGTGTTGGCGTTCTTTTTTTACGCCCATCCGGGAAACGTGGAGATGCCGGAAGCATGGATTCCGGTGCTGGCGGTATTCGGTGCGGGGGCGCTCAATTCGATCGCTCAGATGGTGGTCAAGTCCGCCATGACGCACGGCAACCACGGCCCGGTATGGACGATTTCGCAGTCCGCGCTGATCATCCCGTTTCTGGCGGAAGTTGTGTTCTGGGGAAATCGCGGCACGACCGGGCAATGGCTGGGAACCGGCCTGATCGTCGGCGGAATCCTGATTCCGGCGCTCGGAAAATTCCGGAATTTCAAACTCTGGGTACGCCCCGCCCTCGTCGCATTTCTTCTCTTCGGAGTCGTACAAACGCTGTACATGATTCCGTCGCAACTGGCCGGGTACCGGGATTCCGCCGGATTGCGGCCGATGCTCGCCGCGTTCGGCGGGCTGGCCGGCTGGGAGCTGGTGCGCGTTCAAAGGCATGCGAAATTCATCCGGAACCGGGCCACGCTGATTCTGGCGCCGGGAATGGCGGTGCTCTCGCTGGTCAGCCTGAAACTCTTCTTTCTCGGGCTGGACCAACTGAGCCGGGCCGGGCTTGGAAACGTCGGAATTCCATTGATCGTCGGCTGCAACATCATCGGCTTCTCCCTTTACAGCCTGCTGATCCTGCGGGAGCGCTTCAGTCGACTCGAAATATCCGGAATGCTGGCGGTGCTGACCGGCATCGCGGCGATTGCAATCAATTAAGGAAGAGAGAAAATGATGAGCAACAGGAAGAAACCGCTGATCCCGATGGGGGCCATCACCGGGAGGCCGGGACGCGAGGAACTCCGCGCCAATCTCGAAGCGTACCGCAAAGCCGGAATCGAACAGTTCCTGATCTATCCGCGCAGCGGGCTGGAGG
>CAYSZM010000135.1:0-9994 GCA_964435365.1 uncultured Victivallis sp.
TCCGCCGGGAGTTCGACTGGAAGGGCGGCGAATGCACCGTCTATCTGTGCGGACTCGGCTACTACGAACTTTATCTCAACGGCAAAAAAGTCGGCGACCGCGTGCTCGACCCGGTGGTGAGCCAGTACGACCGCCGCACCCGCTATGTGAAGTACGATCTCACCGGGCTGCTCCGCAAAGGGCGGAACGCCATCGGCGTCATCCTCGGCGACGGCTGGTACAACCCCGCCACCGCCGAAGTCTGGCACTTCGACAAGGTTTCCTGGCGCGATTACCCCAAGCTGCTGCTCGAAGTCGAGGTGGACGGCAAGCGCGCCTTCGGCACCGACGAGTCGTGGAAATGCCTGCGCGAAGCCGGGCCGATCACCTTCACCCAGCTCCGCAACGGCGAACATTACGACGCCCGCAAGGAGATTTTATGCTGGGCCGAGCCGGGGTTCGACGATTCCGCGTGGGATGCCGCCGCGATCATTCCGGGCCCCGGCGGCGTCCTCACACAGCAGGTCATGCCGCCCTGCCGGGTGGTGCGGACGATCAAGCCGGTCCGCGTCTCCGCCGCCAAAAACGGCGGCCGCCTCTACGACCTCGGCGAAGCGATCGCCGGCTGGAGCCGGATCCGGGTGCGCGGCGACCGCGGCGCGGTAGTGCGCATCCGCCACTCCGAGCTGATCTCGCCATGGGGCGACGAACTCAACCAGTCCAACATCAGCAGTTTCATCAAGAGCGGCGACACCCAGACCGACCGTTATATACTCAAGGGCGGCGGCGAAGAAGAGGTTTGGGAGCCGCGTTTCGTCTACCACGGCTTCCAGTTCGCCGAAGTCACGGTCGAGGGGGGCGCGGCGGAAATCATCGCGCTCGAAGGGCGCGTGGTGCATACCGGTTTCGAATCGGTCGGCTCCTTCGAATCGTCGAGCCGCGAACTCACGCAACTCTTCGAATGCACCCGGCGGAGTTTCGTCGGCAACTATGTCGGCATCCCGACCGACTGCCCGCACCGCGAGAAAAACGGCTGGACGGGCGACGCCTCGCTCGCCTGCGAAACCGGGCTCTTCAACTACGACCTCGCCGCGTCTTACGCCGAATGGATGCAGACCATCGCCGACGCGCAGCGTCCGAACGGCCAGATCCCCGGCATTGTGCCGACCGGCGGCTGGGGCTTCAACTGGGGCTCCGGCCCGGTCTGGGACAGCGCGTTCATCGTGATTCCCTACAACGTCTGGCTCTACACCGGAGACACCTCGATCATCGAGCGGAACTATGAGGCGATGAAACGTTACATCGGCTATCTCGGCACGCTGGCCTCCGGGCATATCGTCAAATTCGGCCTCGGCGACTGGTGCCACCTCGACCGCACGAAAATCGTCGATACCGCGCTCACTTCGACCTCCTACTATTACTGGGAGACGCTGACCGTGGCCAAGTTCGCCAAGCTGCTCTGGCGCGAAGACGACGCGACGGAACTCTCCGCGCTCGCCGCCGAAATCCGCACGGGTTTCAACGCCAGGTTCTACCACGGCGACGGACTCTACGCCAAAGGCGAGCCGACCGCGCTCGGCATCGCGCTCGAACAGGGCCTCTGCCCCGAAGAAGAGCGCAAAGCGGTCGCCGCCCGCCTGGCGAAACACATGGAAGACCGCCGCTGCCGGGCCGACTTCGGCATCGTCGGCGCAAAGTTCGTGCCGCGCGCCCTGGCCGCGAACGGCTACGCCGACACCGCCTGCCGGATTCTCACCCAGCCCGCCTATCCGGGATGGGTCAACTGGCTCGACCGCGGCGCGACGACGCTCTGGGAGCACTGGGACGGGACGGCGTCGCAGAACCACATCATGTTCGGTGACATCGCCGCCTGGATGATGCAGTATCTCGCCGGAATCGTCCCCGACGAAGCCCATCCGGGATTCTCGGAAGTCACCCTTCGCCCGCTCCCCGCCGCCGGAATCGACAGCGTCAAAGCCGCTTATCGCACTCCCTCCGGACCCATCTCGATCGAATGGAAGCGCGAGGGCGGGCGCTTCGAGTTGCTGGCCGGAATCGGCGACGGCGTCTCCGGGAAAGTGGAGCTTCCGGACGGCACGGTTCAGCCTCTCGTCGGCGGAACCAACCGCTTCGAGTGTTTCTGATTCCGCTGATCCATCCGTAATCATCGGAAGCCGGAGGAGGGTACTGCCCTCCTCCGGCTTTTTACCGCCCGGTCAGTTGCTGTTGCGGGCGAGGCAGGTCGCGCTCTGCATAAGCGGCTGCTTGAGCGTCACCTTGCCGGAGATGTTGTACCCGGCCTCGATGTCGGCCTCGGTGAACGTTGCCATCAGGATTTCGCCGTGGGCGCGGTGAATATCGTACTGGACGAAAATCCGCCCGTCCGGATGCACGAAGCCGTCCGGGTAGGAGACGCCGCCGCGCTCGTCGAGCAGCAGCCGCCCGTGCCAGCTCTTCCCTTCGTCGGAAGAGAGAAACGCGGTCAGGTGCGAGCGGTCGCCCCCCGTCGTCGTGTCGTGGCGAACCATCAGCCAGTTGCCGGAGGGCAGTTTCGCCGCAAAGAAACGGGCGCTCGCGGTGTACCATTCACGGCGGAACGGCAGCCAACTCTTTCCCCGGTCGGATGACTCGGTGCGGACGATTCCGTGCTGGTCGCGGGCGTACATCACCAGCGATCCGTCGGCACGTTCAAAAACGATGTGTTCGTCGAAACAGGGATCGACCGAACGCTGCCGCCCCCGGACCTCCCAGCTTTTCCCGTGGTCGTCCGAAACCAGCAGGTTCGCGCCGCGCAGCGGGTCGAGTTCGGCGTAAAGCGACGCATCCACCTCGCCCCAGCGGAACTTGCCGTCCACCCAGATCTGTTCGCGCCGCCAGAGCGAGACCGGCAACGCCCATTCCCCGCTCGCCAGCACGGTCGGCTTGTTGAGCGCGCAGCCGTGCCAGATCCGGAACGGCTTGCCCCAGACCGGTTTCGCCGCATCCGGATTCTCGCAGATCGACGCCCACACTCCGGCGCGGCCGTCATAGTAGCCGATGCTCTGCGAAAAGATCCACCACATCCGCCCGTCCGGATCGCACCACATGGTGCCGACCAGGCAGGAGATATGGTGACCGTCGGGGGTGAACCCGGGATCGATCACGTACTCCGGATCGCTCCAGCTTTTGCCCTCGTCGTCGCTGTGCGCGAGCAGCATCACCGTGCCGGGGCCGTCCTCCTTGCCGAACCAGGCGAGAAAGATCCGGCCGCCCGGCGTGCGTGCCATTCCGGCGCTCATGGTGTAATCGTCGATTTCGGGGCGGTACTCGCGCGGCACCGGAGTCGTCAGCTCCGGTACGCGCATGGCGAGTTCGGCGTTTTCGAGGCAGACGCGGCTTTGCTGGTTCATGGTGCTTCTCTCCTTGATTGAGAATGGATACTACTTCGCAAGCAGCTTGCGGTAGGCCAGTGCCAGTGCGCCGGTGTCGGTGGTCAGCGCCTTCCAGTGCATGAAACGCTCTTTCCAGAAAGGACCGGGGCAGAATCCACCGAGCAGGACTCCCGCGGCCAGCGTCTTTTCCCGGACCAGATCGATCGCCGCGATCACCTCCGGATTGGTGAAATCCCCCGGTACCCCGTAGGAGGCGGAGAGATCGAAGGGGCCGACGCAGACGCTGTCCACCCCCGGCGTCGCCAGAATCTCGTCGATCTTCTCCACCGCCTCGCGGTGCTCGATCTGAATGATGACCAGCGGTTCGCGCCGGGCGTATTCGAGGTACTCTCCGAGCGGCATCTTCCCGTAGCCGTCGGCGCGGCGGAGGGCGAATCCGCGCTCGCCGCCGTCGGCCGGGTAGCGGCAGGCGGCCACCGCCCGGCGTGTCTCTTCCCCCGAATTCACCATCGGAACGATCACCCCGGCGGGCGCCAGGTCGAGCACCGGTTTCAGCAGGTAATTGACATTCCACGGCACCCGGATGAACGGCGCGCACCC
The DNA here is from genome assembly GCA_964435365.1 of uncultured Victivallis sp. GTDB lineage: Bacteria > Verrucomicrobiota > Lentisphaeria > Victivallales > Victivallaceae > Victivallis. Next base: position 3,951 of record CAYSZM010000135.1, read on the forward strand.
GGTGCCGCGCAATGCCATCACCAGGTGCGAGACATCGGTGATGCCCAGCGGCGAGTGCTCAAGGTCGATCCAGGCGAAGTCGAAGCCGCACTCCCCCGCCAGCTCGGCCAGCGCCGCATCGGTCGACGTGAGGACACAGCCGCGCGCGGTATTCCCCGCGTCGATGACGGAACGGAAACGATCGAGATGATTGATCTGCATAAGAAAGAACTCCTTGTTTTAAAGCGGGCGGATATGGTCTTCAAGCAGCTGCCGCATCCGGGCGGCATCGCGGTTCAGCACGGCGCGAAGCATTTCGCGGTGGGAATCGACGCTTCGCTGCACCGCGGCGGGTACCCGGAACGGCTTGCGGTGCTCGCTGTCGAAAAGCAGCGTCAACACCTGCGCGAACACCTGAAGAATCCGGCTCCCGGTGATCTCGAAGAGCGCAAGGTGGAACCCCAGGTCCAGCCGGTCCGCTTTCTCCGGGTCCCCCGCGGAACCCTCCATTTCATCGATCAGCGCCCCGATGCGGTCGGCCTGCGCCGGTGTAATGCAGCGGATCAGTTCCGGAATCATCGCCGTCTCAATCATCAGTCGCGCCGCCTTGAGCTCCTCACGTCCGCAACCGAGCCAGCGGAGCTGGAAGGCCAGCGTCCGCCCGATCGCCCCCGCCGGAGGTATCGCCACCACCGTTCCCCGCCGCGGCGCACGCTCCAGCACCCCGAGCAGCGTCAGATGAATGATGATTTCACGGATCGTCCCCCGCGAAACCCCGAACCGTTTCGCCAGTTCCAACTCCCCCGGCAACCGATCCCCCGGCTTGAAATCTTCTTCCACCAGATAATTTTCGAAGCGCTCCAGCATTGTCATTTTATGTATTGTCCATCAATTAATATTAATTTGTTTAACAAATAAAATAGTCCCGAAAAATTCAAAGTCAAGTGTCGGCAGAAAAAAAATTTCGACTGCAACGTCGTGGTCGTGGGAATCAGAGGGGGCGCTTCGCCCCCCTCCGATTCCCATGACGTGGAATGCTTACCAGCCGCCGGAGGCGCCGCCGCCGCCGCCGCGCCCGCCGCCGCCGGAGAAACCTCCGCCGCCACCGAAGCCGCCGCCGAAGCCGCCGTAGAAACCGCCGCCGCCGCGTCCGCCGCGCCTGCCGAAAAAGAAGAAGACGCCGAAAAAGATGGAGAGGAAGATGATGATCGGCAGGAACGAGGGTTCGTCCGATTTTCTCCGCGAAGCCTTCTGACCGGAACCGGAAGGGCGCGGCGCCGGGGCTTTCCCGGTGACATACTGCTGAACCTGCCCGACAGCGTTGACAACGCCGTCCGCGTAACGGTTTTCGCGGAAATAGGGGCCGAGGGCCCGGATCATGTCGCCGGCGCGGGCGTCGTTTATGGGACCTTCCCAGCCGTAGCCGACTTCGAACCGTATTTTGCGGTCTTTGGCGGCGATGATGAGGATGATGCCGTCATCCTTGTCTTTGTTGCCGATCTTCCATTTGTCCATCACTGCGATGCCGAATTCCTCGAGAGATGCGCCGTCGAGGGAGGGGATGGTGAGTACCGCCATCTGGCCGCCGCCGGTGGCGCTTTCGAGTTGGCGGATGGCCTGTTCGATTTTTGCGGTTCCGTCAGCGCCGAAGATTCCGGCCCGGTCCACTACCCGCCCGGTGAGGGGGGGCACATCGAGTCCTGCCGCGGCGAGCGCGACGCAGAGCAGGGCCAGCACGGTGGCCGGCCGGAAATTGCGAATCCAGTTTTGCATGTTTCGTTCCTCCTCTCCGGGGGGCGGGCGGAGAATCCTGATGGCGCGGGGAAGGGGCCTGGCCTGAGCGGTGTTCAGGCGGCGGACCGTGTTTCCTGACGCTGTTTTCGCCGAAGGTTGTTTTCTCTGCGCAGCCTTCCCTTGATTAGATATTCATATTACAGCAGCAATCTCGCCGATGCGGGGCGAGAGCGGAAACATCGGATACGGTGGTCAATATACGTTGGATCGGGGGCGTATGCAAACATTTTTTTGAGGAATGGAAGCAATTCCGAGCGTTTTTAGCACAGGGCGGGGTCTGATCTACTCCCCTTCTTTGCCGATTTCGCCGGTATCGTTGAACACGTGGCGGCGGCGCCAGAGGGTCAGTGCGTTGTCTCGGGTCAGCAGGTAATCGTCTGAGAGGGGCGAATACCGGCTCTCGGTGAAGCGGTTGTCGATCTTCATGATTCCCAGCAGCAAATTGAAAATCAGGTCGTTGGTGATCACCCGCTGTTCGGCGGTTTTCAGCTTTGCGACCAGTTCCGGATGCGCCGCCGCATAGTCGGGGGCGAGATAGACCCAGAACGGAATTTCGACCATCTCATGGACATACCCCTGGGGGCGCGGATCGTGCCCCTTGCCGACGGAAACCCCGTCGGCGTGGTCCGGGATGTACATCATCATCTTCAGGTTGCGTTTCGAGAAGAAATCGAACAGCTCTTTGAGGACATAATCGTTGTAAAGCATCGATTTGTCGTAGGCGGAGAATTCCGCCGGCGCCTGAAAATCGGGGGGGTAGGTGCTCTGGTAGGGCAGGTGATTCCCCCACAGGTGAACGAAGACGACCTCGCGTTTGGCCGGTTTCAGCTTGTCGGCCTCTTTCAGCAGATCGAGGTCGTAAAAGGTCTTCGATTTCCGCTTTCCGTAGTCTTTGAGCGAAACCCGGACGTCGGCGGTTTCGACCAGCGGCGTGGTCCAGGAGTCCTGCGTATACATGTTCTGGTTGCTCAGCCACGCCGTGCGGTAGCCGTAATGGGCGAGCAGGTCGATCACCGACACCAGGTTCGTCAGGCCGAGTTTCTGGCCGTCGTACTGGTTCCGGTTGGTGAGCATCAGGGACAGCACTTTTACCGTCTGGACATGGCAGGCGTAGGCGTCGCGGAACAGAAACATGCCCGGCTGTTCCAGCAGCGACTGCTGGAACGGAGTCGTCGGCAGATGGTAGCCGTAGCACTGCATATACCTGCGGCTTGCCGATTCGCCGATGACAACGAGGAACAGGCCGTCGGACCCGGTGTCTTTCTGTTCCTTGTCCAGCTCCCGTTTCACATATTCCATATAGGCGATGCGTTTTTCCGCATAGCGTTTTTTCTGCATGCGGTAATCCTGGCTCACCATCAGGGTTTTCCAGGTCAGCGGCATGAAATAGGCGAACTGGTTGGAGACGATGCCGAGCAGCAGCAGCGGAAGCACGGGAAGCAGGATTCCGGTCACTGCGAGTCGCCGTTTCCCCTTCAGGACCGGAGGCCGGAGACGCCAGAGGCAGTAGACGATTCCGCCGATCGCCAGCGCGATTGCCGCACCGATCAGCAGCAGCGCCAATCCATGGTTTTCGTGGAAGAAATAGTAACTGCCCTCCGTCGTATCGGTCTGGCTGATTGCAATCATCGCATCGTTGTCTATGCCGCTGCCGTTCAGGAACACATTGACGACGATCAGGCTCAGAACCCAGTACAGGAAGCCGATCAGCAGCAGCTCCGCCCGGTTCAGCATGGTTCCCAGGCGGTTTTTCGGCAGGCCGTGCGCAATTCCGAAGTCAATTCCCAGGAGGATGAGGCCGTAAAAAACGTAATGGTAGATCCGGCAGTAGAATTGAAGTTTGGTGCAGAACGGAAAATTGATCATCTCCATCGCGATGAATGCCGCCGGCAGCGCCAGCATCGGGAGATGGCGCCGCAGCACCCCGCACCGGGCAATGAATCCGAACGCCCATGCCCAGGAGATCAGTGCAATCACGGCGATGATGAAGTAATTCGGGTTGCTTCCCTTGTCGATCCGCCCCAGGAACAGGACGAATCCCAGGAACACTCCGATGCTTCCCGCCGCGAAAATCCCCGCCGCAACGGGCGAAAAAACGGATGACAGCAATCGCTTCAGGGAGCGGAGCACGTGACTGAACATAAAAATCTGCCGGTGTTTCCGATGGAAGTTTTAAAATTTGACGGCGGGCGGCTTCTGCAGTGCGGCCGAACCTTCCGGCGGCAGGAAGTATTCCGCAGGAACCATCCCGAGCCCGGGGGCGAACATCGAGCCGGGGAACTTGCGGATCGCTGCGTTGAACGCCCGCGCCGTGTCGTTGTAGCGGGTCCGGGCGACGGCGATGCGGTTTTCGGTTCCGGCCAGCTCGTCCTGCAGCCGGACGAAGTTCTCGTTGGCCTTCAAATTCGGATAATTCTCGGCGATGGCGAGCAGCCGTCCGAGAGCGGCTTCCACCTGGGCGCCCGCTTCGGCTTTTGCCGCCGGGCCCTGTACGGCCAGGAGCTTGCTGCGCGCTTCGGCGATTTCGGTGAAGATCTTGTCCTCATGCGCCGCGTATCCCTTGACGGTATTGACCAGGTTCGGAATCAGGTCGGCCCGCCGCTGAAGCTGGGCGTCGATCTGGCTCCAGGCCGCCTTGACCGATTCGTCGCGTTCGATCAGGCCGTTGCGGATTCCAATGGTGGTGAAAACGGCGATCAGGATCACCGCAACGATGATTCCGAGCGTAATGAGCAGCTGCTTCATGCTTTTTCCTCTCATAAACGGTTTCAGGGTAACCGATAAAAGTTAACTCCGATTTACGCAATGTCAACATCCGGTAAGAAAAAAGTTTTGAATTCCCGCCGATTCCAACAGGAAATCTTGACTTTCCGCTGAACCGGGGGTATTGTTTACCAGTGCCCGAACCATTTCACAATTGAGGAGTTGCAATCATGTCAGAGATCAGAGAGATTTTCGGGCGGGAGATTCTGGATTCCCGCGGCAACCCGACCGTCGAAGTCGAAGTCGTTCTCGAGTCCGGCGCGACCGGAACCGCCGCGGTGCCCTCCGGCGCCTCCACCGGCGAAAACGAAGCGCTCGAACTGCGCGACGGCGACAAGAAACGCTACGGCGGCAAAGGCGTGCTCAAGGCCGTCGCCAACATCAACGAGAAAATCTATCCCGAGCTCGAAGGAATGGAAGCCCTCGACCAGATCGGCATCGATCAGGCCATGATCGAACTCGACGGAACCCCGACCAAGGAGAAACTCGGGGCCAACGCCATTCTCGGCGTCTCCCTCGCCGTCGCCCATGCCGCCGCTTCCGAACTCGACCTTCCGCTCTTCCGCTATATCGGCGGCGTCAACGGAAAAGTGCTCCCCGTCCCGATGATGAACATCATCAACGGCGGCTCCCACTCCGACGCCCCCATCGCCTTCCAGGAATTCATGATCCGCCCGGTCGGTGCCGACCGCTTCTCGGAAGGCCTTCGCATGGGCGCCGAAGTCTTCCACGCCCTCAAGCAGATCCTTAAGAAGAAGAGCCTCTCCACCGCCGTCGGCGACGAAGGCGGATTCGCCCCCAACTTCAAGGGCGGCACCGAAGAAGCCCTCGACTCGATCCTCAAGGCGATCGATCTCGCCGGATACAAGCCGGGCAAAGACGTCAGGATCGCCCTCGACTGCGCCGCCAGCGAATTCTTCAAGGACGGCGTTTACAATTACGCCAAGTTCGAAGGCGACAAAGGCGTCTCCCGCGACTCCGCGGCTCAGGCCGACTACCTCGAAGCGCTGATCAAGAGCTATCCCATCGACTCCATCGAAGACGGCATGGCCGAAGGCGACTGGGACGGCTGGAAACTCCTGACCGACCGCATCGGCGATCGCTGTCAGCTCGTCGGCGACGACCTCTTCGTCACCAACGTCAAGTATCTCGCCAAAGGCATCGAACTCGGCTGCGCCAACTCCATTCTGGTCAAAGTCAACCAGATCGGCTCGCTCACCGAAACCCTCGACGCCATCGAGATGGCCCACCGCGCCGGATACACCGCCGTCATCAGCCACCGTTCCGGCGAAACCGAGGACACCACCATCGCCGATATCGCCGTGGCCACCAACGCCGGGCAGATCAAAACCGGTTCGCTCTCGCGTACCGACCGCATCTGCAAATACAACCAGCTCCTCCGCATCGAGGAGTTGCTCGGCGATCTCGCCATCTACGGCGACTGATTTCAATATCGTGGGAATTGGAGGGGGCACTTCGTCCCCCTCCAAACCTCCTCCCGACCGGCA
>CAYSZM010000136.1:0-9879 GCA_964435365.1 uncultured Victivallis sp.
ACAGCGGTGGAGTTGACCGCCAGGTCAACTCACCCGCTCGCGCCGAAGGCGGAGCTTCTCCCATGCCAAGAAACGATAGAACAGATGCCAGACGAACTGGCGCTCCATCCTTTACAGGTTGTAAACGCACTTCCCGGCGCCGTACGCGCCTTCCCAGTCGCGGGTGAACTGGGCGATGCTCATCTCGGTGAGCGGGTGTTCGGCCAGGTGCCAGAGAATGTCCGGCCCGATCGTAATCGCCTGGCATCCCGCCAGCGAAACGTCGTTCACCTGCTGCACGTTCTTGAACGAAGCGGCCAACACCTGCGTCGGCAGCTTGTGGATGCGGAACTGGTCGACGATCATCTGCACCACCGTGACCCCCATCCCGCTGATGTTGTCGATGCGGTTGAGGTAGGGCGCCGTGAAATCGACCCCGCTGTTCGCCGCCAGCAGCGCCTGTCCGGGCGTGTAGATGGCGGTCGCGGTGACCTTCATCCCCAGTTTCTTCAACTTCGGCATCGCCTTGTAACCCTCGGTCGAAACCGGAACCTTGATGTAAAGGTTTCCGCCGATTTTCTCCTGAAGCGTTTCGGCGTCGCGGATGATGTCGTCGCAGCTCTCGCCGAGCACCTGCGTGTGCAGCATCCGATCCCCGATGACGCCGCGGATGTCCTTCAGGATGGCGAAGAAATCACGCTTCTCATGGGCGATGATCGACGGGTTGGTGGTCACTCCGGCCAACGGAAATACGTTGGCCGCTTTCTCGATTTCGCGGATGTCCGCGGTATCCAGCATGTATAACATTCGATCCTCCAAGTCGCTTTCGTGTCGTATCTGGCACAGGGAAGCGGTCTTTCGGAGAAGGCGGCGGATCGATGTACCAGTTCTGACTGGTTTGTGAAGTCTATAATATACTCCCGCGATCCTTCGGATTCAAGCCTTTTTCTCTTGTTTCGATAAAAAAATATCTAACTTTGTGTGGATTGAATCCCGCCGGTCAGGTCAGCGCGGGGTAGAGGCCGCTGACGGTGGCGGCGGCGAGCACGTGCCCGGCCATGGCGTTCAGGAGCTCGTTGAGCAGGAAGCCGTCTTCGAGCGGGAGTTCCGCATCGAGCGCGTAGACGGTGAGCTGATAACGGTGCTGCCCGTCGGGCGGGGCCATGCCGCCGTAAGAGGAGGCGGCTTCGACGTGGAGCGCTTTTTCGCCGAGGAAGGGGGCTCCCCAGCTGTTGACGCCCTGGATGAAGCCGGCGCCGTCGGCCGAGGCGTTCTCCGGCATGACGGTTTTGCGGAGATTGGCGACGAGCCAGTGAATCCAGCAGAATCCGGTGACCGGAATTTCGTCGTAATCGAGCAGTGTGAGCGCGAAGGTCTTCGTCCCCGCCGGGGCGTTTTCGATCTGGAAGGGAAGGGAACGCATCGGAATGCCGGCGACGTTGTCGGTGCCGAAAATGCCGAACCGTTTTTCAATGACGCCGTTCCGGATGCCTTCCGAACTTACGGTCATCGGCGGAACCGCTTCCGCGCTCCGCCATTCCGGGCAGCCCGGAATCGTCAGGATTTCGGAGTATTTTTTCATATTTCCCTCCTGGTGCTGATTGCCTCTCCTTCACTAACTGTATCATGTTTTCCGGAAAAAGCAAGAGGGAAAAAAAGGAACTTCCGCCGGTCAGCGGTAAAGGGTGTTTCCGGTCGAGTCGGTGGCGACGACGAGGGGGAAGTCCTCCACTTCGAGGCGGTAGATCGCTTCCGGCCCGAGATCGGGGAAGGCGACGAGGTCGCACTTCTTCACGCACTGGGCGATCAGCGCGCCGGCGCCGCCGGTGGCGGCGAAGTAGACCGCGCCGTATTGCCGCATCGCGTCGTTGACCGCCGCGTTGCGGGCGCCTTTGCCGATCATGCCGCGCAGTCCGCAGTCGGCCATGAGACGGGGCGAATAGGCGTCCATGCGTCCGCTGGTGGTGGGGCCGGCGCTGCCGATCGGCCGTCCCGGCATGGCGGGGCAGGGGCCGACGAAATAGATGACCTGGTCGCGGAGTTCGCAGGGAAGTTCCTTCCCCTGGTCGAGCAGCGCGACCAGCCGTTTGTGGGCCTGGTCGCGCCCGGTCCAGATCACGCCGGAGAGCAGGACGCGGTCGCCCGCCCGCAGGCTTCTCACCGTCTTCTCGTCGAGCGGCGTGGTGAGTCTCTGCATGCTCATAAACTCACCTCCGCATGGCGGGCGGCGTGGCAGTTGACGTTGATCGCCACCGGCAAACTGGCGATGTGGCAGGGGAAGGTTTCGATGTGGACCGCGAGACTGGTCACCGCGCCGCCGAGCCCCTGGGGCCCGACGCCGGTGGCGTTGATTTTTTCGAGGATCTCCTGCTCCAGCTCGGCGTAACGCGGGTCCGGATTCGGTTCCCCGGTCTTGCGGAGCAGCGCTTTCTTCGCGAGATAGGCGGCCTTCTCGAAGGTTCCGCCGATGCCCATGCCGACCACGGTCGGGGGGCAGGGGTTGCCGCCGGCGTTGCGCAGGGTCTCGACCGCGAAATCGACCACTCCCTTGCGGCCGTCGGAGGGTTTGAGCATGCGCACTGCAGACATGTTCTCCGAACCGCCGCCTTTGGGAGCGAGCACGATATGGAGTCCTTCGCCGGGTACCAGTTCGAGGTGGACCACCGGAGGCGTGTTGTCGTTGGTGTTTTTGCGGTCGAACAGGGGATCGTTGACGATCGATTTGCGCAGGTAATGTTCTTTGTAACCGCGCGCCACACCCTCGGAAATCGCTTCGTAGATCGTACCGCGGTCGAGTCGCACCCGGTCGCCGAGTTCGACGAAACAGACCGCGAACCCGGTGTCCTGGCAGAGCGCCATCCGTTCCGTGGCGGCGATGCGGGCGTTTTCGAAGTACTGGCGGAAGAAATCACGGCCGAGTTCGCCGGTCTCCTTCCGTTCCATCTGTTTCAGGCGGTCGAGCACATCGGGGGGCAGGTCGCAGGCGGCCTTGCCGCAGAGGTCCGCGACTGCCGCGGCGATGGTTTCGAACGGGATGATTCTGCACGCTTCCATGGGAATCTCACAGCTCGATATAGTGTTTCTGAATTTCCGGCGTCCGCTCGGCGATGTTGCCGAGCCGTTCGCCGATCTTGGTCATTTCGCCGAGCATCTCGATGAAGATCACCGCGTTGGCGAGCTGGCACTTGCCCTTGCGCAACCGTTCGGTGTGGGCGGCTTCGAGTTTTGTCGCCATCCGCTGGAGCCGTTTCTCGTCCTTGAGCGCGAATTTGATCTGTTCGGGGTTGGTGCTGCCGAGCGCGGCGATGGTGTTGTGCGCCTGGTCGTCGAGCACGTTCCAGAGTTTCCGGAGGTCCTTTTTGCCGGAGAGCGAAACCTTTTTGCCGGTCTTGAGCAGCCGGTCGGTCAACTGAAGGATGAGTTCGGTATGGTCGGCGATCCGCTCCGCGTCGTTGGTGCAGTGCATCAGCAGCGGGACCAGCTCGGACTGCGGCTCGCTGAGCGGCTGGCGGGTGATCTGGACCAGGTAGGCGGTGACTTCCGCCTGGAGCGCGTCGATCCGCTCCTCGGCTTCGGCGAGCGCCTTGTATTTGTCGGCGTCGGAGACTCCGGCGATGAAGTGCATGTTGACCGCCTGATCCACCATCTTCCAGGAGTCCTCGACCATGGTGCGGATCACGCTGACCGCCTGCTTGAGGGCGACCGACGGGGTGGAGAGCAGGTTCGGCTCCAGCGGCTGGAACTTGATCTTGGCGTCGGCCGGAATCGGCAGCACCCAGTTGCAGAAGTTTGCGAACTGACGGATGAACGGCAGCAGCATGATCACCACCGCGATGTTGAAGAACGTGTGAGCCATGGCGATATGGCGCTCGATGTTCTGCGGGTCCGGGGCGAAGACGTTGCCCGGGGTGATTTCATTGATGAAATAGAGGAAAATCGGAATCCGCTGCGAGCCGAAGGGCACATAAAAAAGCCCGATCATCAACAGTACGCCGAACACGTTGAACATGGTATGCGCGAGCGCGGCCTGTTTGGCGACGCGGTTGGCGGTGATCGCGGCGAGCATCGCGGTGATCGTCGTGCCGATGTTGGTTCCGAGCAGGAGGGGGACGGCGGTCCAGAAGTTGATGAGGCCGCCCGCGGCCAGCGCGAGCACGATGCCCATCGCCGCCGAACTCGACTGGATCAGCATGGTCGCCACCATGCCGATCAGGATCGCGCCGAGAACCGGCACGATCGGCATCCAGCCCATCGGGGCCGGCTGGCAGTCGAACCAGCGGAAGGCGTTGCGGAAATCCGGGAAGTCGGCGAGCATCTTGAGCTCGTGCGACATCAGCATCATGCCGAAGAAGAGCAAACCGAAGCCGAGGATCGTTTCGCCCCAGCCCTTGATCGCCTGCCGCTTGGAGAGCGAAATGACGAACCCGATGGTGATGGCCGGCAGCGCCAGTCCGGAAAGATTGAACGAGATGATCTGCGCGGTGACCGTGGTGCCGATGTTCGCGCCGAAAATGATGCCGATCGCCTGGGTGAGACTGAGCAGACCGGCGTTGATGAAGCCGATGACCATCACCGTCGTCGCGCTCGACGACTGGATCACCGCGGTCACCAGCGTTCCGGCCAGCACGGCGACGATGCCGTTGCGGGCGAAGAACTGGAGGACCTTCTTCATGTTCTCTCCGGCGATTCTCTGGATGCCGTCGCCCATCAGCTCCATGCCGAAGACGAAGAGCGCCAGCCCGCCGAGCACGGCGATGACCACGCCCATCGCGTCGAAGCCGAGCAGACGGACTTTCTTATCCCGGATCATGAACCCCTGTTTGGGGTCGGAGACGCTGATTCCGATGTTGTAGACCCCGGATTTTTTGCCGAGCTCCACTTCGGTTTCGGCGACGCCGTCGGCCCCGGTCATGGCTTCCGGCGTCAGTACCCTGGCGGTGGTGGCCGAGCCTTCGGCGGTGGCCAGGAGGTCGAAATTGACCGGAACTCCGGCGGCCGGGGTGCCGTCCGGACGGATCAGCTTTACCGAGATCGGGCGGGTCCCGACCGTGCCGGTGTGATACTGTTTTTCGTTGCCGGTGATCTTCATGCCGGTGATGAAACGCAGCGTGACGGCTTTGCCGGGGAAGTCCGCGGGAATGATTCTGAGGTACTGGTCGCCGGTGGTGCGTCCGGCGGTGACGGTGACGGTGACGCCGCCGCCTTCGTCGGTTTTGGCGACTTTCGGTTCGACTTTCAGGTCGGACCCGTCAACCGGGACGAAATGCACGGCCGCTCCGGCGACCGGCGCGCGGCTGCCTTTGCCGCCGAGAAGCCCCGGTTCGTTCGGGCCGAGAAGCTCGATTCGCAGCGGCTGCGAAAATGCCTCCCCGGGGAGGGCGCACTGTTCGGCTCCGTTCACGATTCGGATTTTGTCCACCGTGCGGTTGTCGGTCTCTCCGCATCCGGCGGCGAGAAGGAAAAATCCGGCGAGCAGCAAAAGTCTGAAATACGGTAAGACCCGGAGGCGTGAAGGCATGATTTCGTTCCTGGTTTAGTTCCCTGTAATCTGGACGATGTATTTACTATACTCCCACAAGTGGGGATTCTCAAGTTTTCCGCTTTTCTTTTCTTGTAAAATCACCGGAGCGGTGCTATTGTTTAGGCAATAAACGCACAGGGACACTATAGCCATCCGGAAGGAAACACGATCATGGATCGACGGGATTTTCTGAAAGGTGCCGCGGCGTTGGCGCTGACGGCGGGGATCGCGGGGAAACTGACCGGTGCCGAACAGGCAGCCCCTGAGACGAAACAAGCTTCCGGCAAGCCGGACCTGGTGGCGCTGCGCGGCGGTTCGCCCGGCGACATGTTCGATGCCGGAATCGCGCTTCTGGGCGGCATTTCCGCATTCGTCAAGCCGGGCAGCGTCGTTCTGGTCAAGCCGAACATCGGCTGGGATAAGCAGCCGGAGACCGGCGCCGACACCAACCCCGAACTGGTCGGCCGCATCGTCCGCCGCTGCATGGAAGCGGGGGCGAAGGAAGTTCACGTTTTCGACCACACCTGCGACAACTGGGTCAACAGCTATTCGAACAGCGGCATCAAAGCCGAGGTGGAGGCCGCCGGCGGCAAAATGGTTTCCGGCGCGGTCGAAGCGGATTACCGAGAAGTCGAAATTCCCGGCGGAATCTCCATGAAAAAAGCGCAGGTTCACCGGCTGGTGCTCGACTGCGATGTCTTTTTCAACGTTCCGGTGCTCAAACATCACGGCGGCGCCAAGATGACCTGCGCCATGAAGAATTTCATGGGCGTCGTCTGGGACCGGCGGATCATGCACCAGCACGACCTCCACCAGAGCATCGCCGATTCCTGCCTGATCCGGCGGCCTGACCTCAACATCGTCGACGCCTTCCGGGTGATGACCACGGGCGGGCCGCGCGGCAACGCCTCTTCGGTGGTGAAGGATCTCGGCGGTCTCCTGCTGTCGCGCGACATCGTCGCGGTGGACACCGCCGCGGCGAAGCTGGCCGGGTTCCCGCTCAAGCCGATCGGCTATCTTCCGGCGGGGCAGAAGCTCGGGCTCGGCACGACCAACCTCGATGATCTTGCGATCCGGAGGGTGGTGCTCTAAATCATGTGGAAGTTCCGTCTGCTGAAATCGTTGCGGGTTATCATCTCGCTGCTGGTTCTGGCGTGGTTCCTCGTCGGCTTTTCTTCACTGGCCGCGTTTTTCGGGGAGGCCGCCAAGGCGGAGTTTCTGCCGTCGCTGCTGCGGGTGGTGACGAGATTTTCGCTGATTTCGCTGGCATTTTTCGCTGTAATCCTGGTCGCCGCGCTTCTGGTCGGGCGGCTCTACTGCTCGTTCTGCTGTCCGCTCGGGGCATTGCAGGACATCGCCGCGCGGATTGGCCGGCTCGTCAGCTTCGGCCGTTTCCGTTATAAGGCGGAGCCGGAACGCAAACGCTTCCGTTACATCGTCCTCATCGTCGTTGTCGCGGCCGCAATCGGCGGCTGGATTCTCCCCCTGGGGCTTCTGGAACCCTATTCGCTGTTCGGCCGGAATGCGAACGGGCCGGGTCAGGCCCTCCTGATCGAGAGCAACAACCGCCTCTACGACCGCTTCGATTCGCTGACGCCGCTGGAGAAACGGCCGGAGTTTCCGCTGGTTCCCGCCCTGATCGGCGGCGTGCTGCTCCTGGGCGTGCTCGGCGCGGCCGCGTACCGGGGGCGAATTTTCTGCAACACCTTCTGTCCGGTGGGGACGCTGCTCGGGCTCTGCTCGAAACATGCGCTTTTCCCGGTCCGGCTCGATTCCGACACCTGCATGAAGTGCGGGCAATGCCTCAAAGTCTGCAAGGCCGGGTGCATCGATGTCCGGAACAAAACGCTCGACTCCGAGCGCTGTGTGGACTGCATGAACTGCGGAACCGTCTGCCGGTTCGGCGCGATTCGCTTCGGCCGCTGTCCGGCGGTGAAACCGGTGGAAGAACCCCGCGAACCGGCGGCGGTCGATGCCGAGCGCCGGAGCTTTCTGGTTTCGGCCGGCGGTGCGGGCATCGCTGCTTTCCTGGCCGGCCGCCTGGTCGCCCGCGACGGGGTGAAACGCGATTTCTCCGGCGTCGCGGCGTCTCCGGTGATGCCGCCCGGCGCCGGGAACCGCGAGGAATTCCTCAGCCGCTGCACCGGCTGCGGGCTCTGCATTGCAAACTGCACCGGGCGCACGCTGAAACCGGCCTTCCTCGAATACGGGCTGGCCGGGATGGGGCAGCCGGTACTCTCCTTCGAAGTGGGAAAGTGCGAATTCGACTGCCGGAACTGTTCGGCGCTCTGCCCGACCGGGGCGCTCCGGAAGCTCACCGAAGATGAAAAACACAGCTGCAAAATCGGCACCGTCCATTACTCCCGCGAACACTGCGTGGTGGTGACGGACGGCACGAGTTGCGGCGCCTGCGCCGAGCACTGTCCGACCGGCGCGCTCCAGATGGTTCCCTACAAGGATCATCTGACTATTCCGCATGTGATCGAAGAACTCTGCATCGGCTGCGGCGCCTGCCAGTATATCTGCCCGGCCTTGTGGGGAGAAGGGAAAAAAGCCATTATGGTGCACGGAGCCGAACGGCAGGGCCGGGCGGCGGACCCGCATAAGGTTTTGAAGAAGCTCGAGGACAAAGCGTCTTCGGCGACAGAGGATTTTCCCTTCTGAAGATTGTGGAGCAACAGGGGGCAGGCGAGGCGATGGTGGTAAAATTTTTCCGGCGAATCATCCGATTCTGGAAAGTGGTGTGGTGGTTTATCGTGTCGAGCGTCCGGGTGCGGCGCGACCAGAAGGGTCGAACCGGCTGGGACGCGGTCGCCTGTTCGGCCCGGCACGCACGGGAGTGGGCGCGCGGAGCTGCGAAGATTTTCAATTTCGAGATCCGGGTTCACGGCGATCCGGGGGCGTTCCCCGGCGGACTCCTGGTCAGCAACCATCAGGGGTATCTGGATGTGCTGACCCACGCGGCGATTTTCCCGATCCGTTTCGCGCCGAAAAGCGATATGCGCAAGTGGCCGCTGCTCGGACCGTTCGTCGCCCAGAGCCATCCGATCTGGATCGACCGCGATTCGCGCCAGAAGTCCAAAGAGGCGGCCGACGAGATGATCGAGACGCTCCGGCACAAGATCAACCTGCTGGTCTACCCGGAGGGAACCAGCACCGACGGACACGGGATTCTGCCGTTCAAGTCGACGCCGTTCGAGGCGGCGGTCGATGCCGGGTGTCATATTCAGCCGCTGCTGACGTTTTTCAGCTGCGAGGACCCGGCGGGTTATCCGCTCGCCTGGTTCGGAGAGGCCTCGTTGCTGCCGCATATCTGGAAGATTCTCGGGCTGCGGCAGACGAGGGCCGACGTGTACATTCTGCCGGTGGTCGACCCGGTCGCGGGGGAAACCCGCAAGGAGTTGGCCGCACGGGTTTATGAGTTAATGAGCGCCGAATACAAAAGGATCAGGGAACATGACGAAAGTTGAAAAATATCTGCGGGGCGCGTTTCACGCCTGGGATTTTCTGATCGACTTTCCGTTGCCGGAATCCGTTCGCGGAAGATTCGGCGGCAAGATCGATTCGACCACCGTGCTGGCCGGGTTCCCCTTGGTCGGGTTGGCGGTGGGGCTTCTTCTGGCGCTGGCGGCGGTGTTTTGCACCGCAGTGTTCAAGCCGGTGGCGGGGAGCATCATCTTCGCGATTCTGGCGGTGGTATTTCTCGACCTCAAGGATTCGGCGCGCGGGATCGGGCTCCTGACCAGCGCGTTCCTGGTGCGGCGCAACGGAATCCACCTCTCCGAAGCGCTTCCCCGGCTGACCGGGGATTGGGAACGGATCGGCAACCCGCTGGCCTCGGTGTTCGTTTCGCTCCTCGAACTCGGCAAGACCGCACTCCTCTTCACGCTGGCGTTCAACGGGGCGAAGCTCTGGATCGTGGTGATTCTCGTCGGGGCGTTCCTTGTTCAGGGAATGCTGGCGACGGAGCCGGACCGCGAAAGCGGCGTCCCGATTCTGGCGGTTCCGCAGGAAAACCGGCGGGTCTGCTGGTGGACTGCCGGAATCATCGGGCTCTTCGCATTGCTCTTTTTCCCCTTCGGCGTGTTGGCGGCGGCTCTGGTAGTCTACTTCTGCGCCACCGGGTTCGCCGGCTACTTCCGCCGCAATTTCGGCGGAGTTACACCGGATTTCATCACCCTGGCCGGCAGTCTGACCGAACTTTTCCTGCTGGTGATCGGGGTGCTTTCGGTTTCAATGTCCAACTGACAGGAGTTTCTGGAATATGCGCAATGATTTTGTCAAGCGGTACGATGTCGTGGTGGCCGGCGGCGGAGTCGCCGGTGTCGCCGCGGCGCTGGCCGCCTCCCGCCGCGGCGCGAAAGTCGCGCTGATCGAGA
>CAYSZM010000137.1:0-9778 GCA_964435365.1 uncultured Victivallis sp.
GACTAAGAAATTCGGGAGGTAATGCAGGGTTCCGGAGGGCGCAAAATACCGCTCCCTCCGGCGCGCCTTTCCGCTTTTTTGCGGAAAGGCGGCACTCCTTCCGCCTGTTTTTGCAGGAGGTTGGTTGGCGAGGCGCAAGACCGTTGCCGAGATGGCTGGTGATTACGCTCATGTGGAGATCTTTAACCGGGCTTGGCAGGCTTTCGGAACGTTCTTGGCCGGTTGTGGAGGGGAGCCTGTTGTCAGCGGGAGCGAATCCGGCGGTTGACCTCTTCTTCGATCGCCAGAAGTTCCTTGAAAGAGGGCTGCATCTGGTGCCACAGCAGCTCGAAGAGCAGTTCGTGCAGCGAATGCAGTGCGTGGCGGCTGGGGTGCTGGCAGACGGGGCGGCTGTCCCGGCGCGCCAGGACGACTTCAGGGGAGAGCGACGAAGAGTTCCAGACCGGAATCTGTTCGCCGGCCGCGCACAGCCGCTCCAGGTTTTCCGGGCGGTAGAGCGCTTCGAGTTCCCGGAACTGCGCCGCCGGGTCCGGCGCTCCGGCCAGAATGCCGACGCCGTGCACGGAAAGCGTGGAGAAGTGTCCGGTGTCCGCGCCGGGCAACCGCAGTTCGTAAAAATCCTCCGGCGGCAATTCCCGGCGCGCCACGGCGGCGTCGAGTTCGTTGCCGATCACCATCCCGATCCTTCCGGCGGCGAGCAATCGGCCGAGCATATCGCGGCGGTCCCCCATTTTATGAACGCAGCAGCCGGGATGCGAATAGAGGCGCATGAACTCCCGGACGCCCGCGGCGAACGCCTCGGTCCCGACCGCACAGTTCCCGGCGGCATCGAACAGCTGTCCGCCGAACTGGGAAATGATCGGCATCCCGCCGTTGCTGTCGAGCAGCAGCCCGACCGCGCCGCGTTCGAGGCGGCCGTCTCCGGAAAACCGGGTCAGCGGATCGAGCAGCCCGAGCAATTCCTGCCAGGTCCACCCCGGTTTCGGCAGGGCCACCCCCGCTTCGCGGAACACACGCCGGTTGAAATAAGCCATGGTCGGCAGGCAGCCGACCGGGAGCGCGTAACAGCTTCCGTTCCTCTCTAACGCCCGACGGCAGGAGGCGGAAGCCGTGCCGAGAAGCCGTTCCGTCTCCGTACCGGCCAGCATCGCATCGAGGGGTTCGAGCAATCCTTCACCGGCGGCAACCTGGCCCAGGCCTTCGTCGATCACCACCAGCCCCGGAGCCCGAAGCCGCTGACGGTCAAGCCAGTCGAGAAAACGCGGGTAATCATTGTAGTTTTCAGACTCGAAGCTGCGGACATTCCCCTGGGGGCGAAACACTTCCGGCAGACCGTCCCTGAAATTGTTCGCGCTCCACGAATAAATCCGGACGCCGGGCTCGACCGGCGGACGCTCCGGCCCGGCGACGAACGTGCCGCGTCCGGCTTCGCGGACGACCAGCCCCTTCTTCTCCAGCAGCCGGTAAGCGCCGAGCACGCTCGACATCCCGATATCGCGCTCCTCGGACAATTCCCGCAGACTGGGCAGCAGCGTCCCGGCGGCGCGGACACCCCCGACGATCTCCCGTTCCAACTCCCTGGCCAGCTGGCGCGTCTTCGGAACCGATTTCTCCGATTGCCTGGTATTCATACTGTGATTTCTCCGTTTTTCGCCTATAATACAAACAGTAACCCCGATTCGTTTTATTTTCCAGTGAGGAAAGCAAAAAAATCAAATAAAAAACAAAACAGTAAAATACAGTTGTGTTTTATAATCGGAAAACAGCAAAAATAAATCAAACACCTATTGACTTTCCTTAAAAACCGGATCATAATAATGGCAAACAGTAACCCACAACCCGGGAGGTCAATCCATGAAGAAGAATTTTACGCTCATTGAACTGCTCGTCGTGATCGCGATTATCGCCATTCTCGCCGCAATGCTGCTTCCGGCCCTCAACAAAGCCAGAGCCAGTGGGAAGAGAACGAAATGCCTTTCCAATGAAAAACAGTTGGGGCTGGCCTATATTCAGTATTCAAACGACTGGAACGGTTACGTCGTAACCGCAGTGGACAACGAGAACATCGCAAATACATATTGGTTTCACAAATTCCGCTTGGCGCGTTACATCAGCGACAAACTCGTCTGTCCCGGCTTGACGAAGCCGGCCTTCTGGAATGGAGCGTTCGGATACGGAATATATTATGAACTCTCACCGAAAGTAAGCGCAAGTTATCCGGCGGTCAAAATAAGCACGGTAAACAGATTCAAGAACAATTCGAAACTGATGGTGTTTGCCGACACTCAATATGACGGAACCGATTATTCACAGCATTGGTGGCAGGGATACCGTTTTTCCATCTGGAACAAAGTGGACAGTGTCACTCCGGGGGCGATGTGCGTCACGACCCAAAACCACGAGGGGACGGCTAATGTTCTGTTCTTCGACGGTCATGCAGGCGGGGTGAAATTCAGCACCATCTACATCCCGACCGCGGTCAGCCAGAAACCGGTTCAACCGTCGCAATACTACTGGTATCCGGTTCAGGGCGCAGCCTGGGGAATCAATCCGGGGCTCTTCAGCATCTTCTGATCCGCCAACAAAAGAAGAAATCGGACGATACCTCTACACCAATTCCTCGATGGTGGAGCAATCTACGGATTTTTCTGAAAAAGGTCTTCCACATGTTGAAAAACAGTCTTGCAATATGTTTGATGACGATCTGCTCCATTGCCGGAATGGCCGCTGAGATGGCGCCCTATGTTCCGGCGGAACAATCCGTGCCTTCCCGGAAGTTTCTTTCCGCCGATGAAGTGAACGTTCCGCTCGGCGATCTCGGGAAGGAATCGACGGCCGATGTGATTACCCGCGATCTGGGCGGAATGTGGAAGTTTTCCGGAGTGGAGACGTCCGCCGTTCCCTTCCCGGAAAATGGCTCGAACAATCATTTTGCCGACAACAGCTTCGACGACGGGAAATGGCAGGAAATCAAAGTTCCGCTCAACTGGCATCGGGACGCCCGCTGGAATTATTCCAAATTCTATGACCCGGAAAAACCTTTTACGCGCGGGGATTACCGTTACCGTTTCCACCTTTCTCCGGAAGACTTGAAGGGGCGTCGCATCCGCCTCAATTTCGACACGATCGGTTATGAAGGGCGCGTTTTCATCAACGGTAAAGAAGCGGGGACGGCGCACGGAGAGTTTTCGCCTTCCTCTTTCGACATTACCGATTTCGTGAAAGCGGGCGAAAATCTGATCGCGGTCCGGGTGCTCTCCGATTTCCTGCCGCTGAGCCGGAGCGAATCCAACACATCCCACGTCTACGGCGCGCGTTGGTGGTACGAGAACATCAAAGGCGGAATCTGGCAGCCGGTCACGCTGACGCTGGAGCCGGAGATCCGCTTCAGCCGCGTTTTGATCGCCAGCCGGTTCGCGGAGAAAAAGCTGGACATCTCCTGCCGTGTTGAAAACAACACGCCTTCCGCCCGGGAACTTCATCTTCGCGGTATCATCAGCGACGCGGCGCAGGAAAAAGCCGGACAAATCGAAACAATCGCGGATTTCGGGAAAAAGCAACTGAAACCGGGAGTCAATGAATTCCGGCTCGAACTGAAGCTCGAACATCCCCGCGCGTGGAACCCTGGCGCTCCGGAACTGAGTTTTCTGACGCTGACACTCGATGACGGAAAGGCGGCAAAGGCAATCCGCCACACCCGTTTCGGATTCCGGGAATTCACGGTGCTGGGCAACCGGTTCCGCCTGAACGGCCGACCAGTCTACCTTTTCGGAGAAAACCTCAGCAGTACCGATTTCGGCGGTTACGATCGCACGCCGGAACAGGAAGACGCCATGATTCGCAAGATTCTGGAGAAACGCCTGAAAGCCGGCGTGGTGATGCTGAGAACCGCCCACATGCCCGCGATCCGCGCCTTGAGTCGGCTGGCCGACGAGTCGGGAATGATGATTTACGACGAGTGGGGATACAGTTTCACCCTGAAAAATATGGACGAGAAACAGTTTGAGAAAACCAATCTGGATGAACTGGCCCGTTTTGTCGAGCGCGATTTCAACGCTCCCTCGGTCGTGATGTGGTCACTCGGAAACGAGGTGCAGCACGGAACCCGGCCGGAGGCGTACCGCCAGTTGACGCGTCAAATCGAATGGCTCCGCAAGCTGGATTTTCAAAAGCGCCCGCTCGTTCCTTTCTCCGGCGTTGCCTGCATTGCCCACTACGGTTCGGGCAAGTTCGACGCGGATGTTCTCGACCTGCACACCTATCACGGAATCGTGGACAAGCCGTGGACCCATTACAAGGCGGAAATGGATTATCACAAAAAATCAATCGCCAAAGTTTACGAGAAAGAAATTCCGCTGGTCAGTTGGGAATGCATCGGGTACACCTGGGGAGACCGCAAAGACGCAAAATTCCATGCGGGTGATCTGGATGCTTATCTGAATTACGCCCGGACCGATTTCACCTGGGCCAATCCTCAAGGAATCGGCTATGCGGCGGCAACCGGCCTGGCGGCGGTCGTCGATCCCAAACGCGGCTTGCGCGATACGATGGACCGTCAGGCCGGGCGCTTTTTCGATCTGTACCGGCAAGACCCCGCCTTCCAGGGATTCGCCCCGTGGGGGATGCCGCCGGACCTGCCGCAGCGCACCCGTTGGAATCAGCCGGTTTATGCCGCGCTCCGCTCCGTGCCCAACGGCCTGCCGCCCCGGAATCTTTTCTTCGGGGAAACGTATGAATGGGAACTGTTTTTGACCAACAATTCGGCGAAGATGCTGGACAACCCCGAAATCCGTCTTTGGCTGGTTGGCGACGGATTGCCGGAAACCACCTTGGCGACCACGGATTTCCCATCGCTTGAAGTCGGAAAACAAGAGGTCAGGAAGGTGAAAGTCGTTCTCCCGAAAGGAAACGCATCCGCTCCGGTTTCGGCCCAGTTGCGCTTGACGGTTCTTGACTCGAACGGGAAAGAGATCAGCCGGAATTATGCGAACATCACGCTGGAAGATCCCCGGCTGCGTACCGATGCGGTGAAAACCGCCGTCCGGGTCGGACTTTTTGAAACAGGGGAATATGCGCGGGTTGCGGAATTTTTGAACGCGGTGCGAATCCCCTTCCTGACGCTCAAACCCGATGCGTCGCCCAATCCGTTCGACACTTTGCTGATCGCTCCGGGCAGCGCCCCCGCCGAATTCAAGAAATCGGAAACTGCGATTCAAAAATATGTGGAAGACGGGGCCTGTCTCGTGATCCTGGAACAGAACCCGGGGCCGCTCCCGGTTTATCCCCGATTCCTCTGTTCGCGAGACCCGAATTCGCTCGCGGATCTGGTCCTGCCGGAACATCCGCTTTTCCGGGGAATGTCACAGGAGCAGTTCGACTTCTGGAGTTCCGCGGAAAACGGCGATGTCCTTTCCTCAATGATTTCCCCGATCACAGAGAACGTCATCGCCGCCAAACCGCCGTTTCTTGCCAAGAAAACGGTCGGCATGGCGATCATGGAGGCCGCGGTCGGAAAGGGCCGCCTGATTGTCTCGCAGTTGAACGCGTGTGCGAGCTGGAAGACCGAAAGCGCCGCCACTCATTATCTGCGGAATCTTCTGGCGTACGTCGGCAACCGTCCGTTGCGCGCGGACGCCCGCCCGCTGGCGACGGTCGCGCCGCCGGAATATCAGGCGGAAACGGAGGATCTGGTGCAAATTGATCTCGCGCCGTGGGCGAACCGTTCATTCTCCGATGAAAAGGACAACGACGGCAAGGGCGGCTGGACCGACCAGGGAACCAATGATTTCCGGGAAATACCGACGGGAACGATAAAGGCGGCCGGAATTCCCTTCACCATCATCGATCCGGCCAAAAACCGGGACCGGGGATGCCTGATAGTGCGCGGCTCGGCGCGTCCCGCTTTTCCCTCCGCGATCCGCAATATCAGGATTTCCGGGAAATACTCCAGGCTGTTCTTTCTCCACACCTCGGCGTGGGGCAATATGAATTCCTGCGGAGCTTACCGTATTTCCTACACCGATGGAACCAGCGTGGAAATTCCGCTGACCGGCGGCCGCAACATCGGCGACTGGTGGCAGGTGAAAGAGCTCCCGGAGGCAAAATGGGGATTCGCCAGAAAGAATGCCGCCGGAGCAGAAATCGGTTTCTTTGTGATGGAATGGAACAACCCGTATCCGGAAAAGACAATCGACCGGATGGATTTCCTCTCCGCCATCCAGGAAGACGCGGGCGGGGTGGATTGGATCGACCCGAATGCCGCCGTCCCGATTCTCACCGCAGTCACCGGCGAAAAAAGCCGTGGAACTCCGGTTGAAATTGATTGCGGAAAAAGCAGAAAGCACACATGGTGGGGAATGGCGTGGCGGGGCGGAAAAAAGCCGGAAATAAGCGTGGTCAAAACGGAAAAAGGCGCGCCCGCTCCCTACGCCATGCGTTTCAAACTGCCGGCGGGCGAAAATAACGGCGTACCGGTCGTCAGCACAAAATACGATCCTTCAAACATTCCCGATACTCCGCGTGCAGTGACCTTTCAGATGAAAGCGGAAAACCCCGGAGTAATTGATCTGGTCTTCCCATCGAAAGACTGGAAATCGTGTTTTACAGCGACCGTCGAACTGAACGAACCGGGCCGCTGGATTACGGTCCGGCTGCCGCTCAAGGCGTTCCGCTATACCGGAGAGCCTTTCCCGCTTCGGGAGGCGCGCCCCGAACTCTATCTCTACAACGGATTCAATCAGCAGAAATCCTATCCCCGCAGCGAGATTGTTTTTGAACTGGCTGGAATTGCAATCGAGTAAGAGCTTATCCCTGAATAAGCCGGGCTCCGGCTCCAGCAAAAAAAAATCCCCGCCGGAAAGCGGGGATTTTCTCTTCATCCGTGTGAAACGGATTACTTCTTCTTCGCCACGGCGGCGATGACGGAACGGACTTTCGCCTTGCAACGTTCGAGGTAAGCCTTGCGGCGGCGACGCTTCACGATCTTGTTCAACTGCTGTCCCATTTCTGCTCCTGTCAATGACAAATGGTTTTCTCTCAACACTATGTTCTGTAAAATATAGCGCCCCAAGAGAAAATTTCAAATCAATCTTCCGTTTTTCATCCCATTTTCCCCGAAAGACGAAACTTCGGACGCCGGATGCGAACTCAGGCGAACTCAATCTCTTCCACACGGGACACCGGCAGTTCGCACTCCAGAGAACCGGTGAAGGGAACCCGCCGGTCCTGCCAGTGCAGCACGCCGGGAATGCCCGGCGGCAGGGAAATCCGGAACGCAGTGCTCTCTTCCCGCCTCACGACGGAAACCGAAATCGCGCCGCCCGACGGGTGCGGAATACTCCCGGACGCCTCCGTGAGCCCGCCGAGGCACGGCTCGATCTCGACCCGCCGGAACCCCGCCGCGCCCGGACGGATTCCGAGGATCGTGGCGTAGCAGTGAAACAGCGGGTGCGAACTCCAGGCGTGGCAGTCGGAACGGCTCGGCTCCGGCGCCTCTAAGAGCGTCTTGAGCCCCATTCCCCGGAACGAGTACCACAGTTCGAGACGGTCGAAGATCAAATCCGGACGCCCGAGTTTGCGCGCCGCCTCAAAGAGGTAGTGGGAAAAATAAACCGTGGTCCGGGAAATTCCCTTCCGGTCGATGCGGTTCCGGATGGAGTCGATGCGGCCTTCATCGAGCAGGCCGCCGAGAACGGCCAGGCATTGGGCGTGTTCCGAAAAATGCTGATGCTCCGGGGTGTCGGCGAACAGCCCCGCTTCGGCATCCCAGAAACGGTCGACGATGTGCCGCATCCGCTCCCGTGCCCGCCGGAGGAACCCCGCCGCCGTCTCCGGGCATCCGGCCTCGGCATAAAGCTCCGCCAGCTGGACCGCGGCATTGCACCACAGCAGATTGACGCAGCAGCACGGCCCCTCTTCCCCCTGCGGCGGAACCCCGAACGGCCAGCCGGGAACCCAGTCGAAAAAATTCCAGGTGCGGATTTTGCCGATCAAGCCGTTCCCGGCATACGGCTCGAACGCCTCCAAAACTCCCTGCGCCGTGGGCAGAAACTCCGCCGGGTCAAACTCCCGCCAGCGGCTGGCGTCGTGCAGCATCCCGATCCACAAAAGCGAAAACCCGGGAATGACCTGAAGCGAATTGGACGGATAACGCGATTGCAGAAACCCGTCCGGCAGGCGGCTTCTGGAAAACAGCTCGATCGCCTTGCGCGCCAGCCGGTCGTCGCCCGTCAGGGTGTAGGTGAGCAGAATCTGCAGCCGGGTGTCTCCGGCATACATCAGCTGTTCGTAATACGGGCAGTCGACGAACGTGTCGTGCGAACACATCTGCAAAGTCCGGATGCAGGGCGCGGCCAGTTCGTCGAGCCGGGAATCGCTGCTCCGGAACGATGCTTCGGGCCGCAGCGGGTAACCGGTTGCCGTAAAGTCGAGCTCTTCCAACGTCAGCGATTCCGCGCCGGTCTCGACCGTCAGTGACAGGTAGCGGCCGCTTTTCCAGTGATGCGGGAGAAACTCGCAGCGTTCGCCGTTGGGATAGAAATGATCCCCGTACCCGATGAAATATTTCTCCCCCCACGCCTCACGGTCTCCTTTGCGCCCCATCTGGTTGTCTTCTTCGAACAGCGATTCCGCCCAATCGAGGTCGATCCGGCTCCCATCGCCGCCGGAGACGCGGAGCCGGGGCCAGGCGCAATGGTAGTCGGAGAAGCGCAGCAGGAATCGCCGGACGGTGTTTTTCTCGATCACAAGCGGAGCCTCGCCGGCAAGAAAAGCGCGGAAACGCTCCCGTTCCGCCGGCAGGCCGTTCTCCCGGCTCCAGAGATGACCGGTCCCGGCGGCCGCCTGAAGCACGGTCACATCCTTCAAGCGGTTCTGCAGGAGCGGCGGCAGGGTTCCCGGGCGGAGCACCCGCGGCCAGCGGTAGTCGTTGGAACGCCTGTAATCCGCGCCGGGATGAAGTTTCCGGGGAGCGCTCCAGACGATTTCCGATTGTTTCTCCGGGCGGAAGTGCAATTCGGTGCCCAGCAGTCCGACGGCCCAGCATTCTCCGGGGCGAAAGGAGACGCCGTTCCGCTTCCGGCACCGCCAGTCGCCGCGGCCGGTGTCGAAAATCGCGGCGAACCCGCCCTCCGCCGCCAGCAGGAAACCGTGGCCGCAACTCATCTTCCTGGCCATGGGAGGAGTGCCGAAGGCGGAAACCTCCGCCTCGATCCGGTGCTTTCCCCCGGCAAGTTCGAACTCGTAGGTGTCGACGTACCAGCCGAAGCGGTCGCCGAGTTCCGGCCCGGCCGCCAGCCACTCGCCGTCGATGAAGAGGAGATAGGCGGGGTCCGCCGTGACGTGAATCCGGATTCGCGCCCGGTGTTCCAACTCGAATTCCAGGCGGTAAACCGCGGAATAATCGTCCTCCTCGCCGGCGCCGATCCACCACGCGTTCCAGAGGCCGCGGTCGCACCAATTCTTTTCCGCGTCTTCCGCGAAAAACCCGTAATCCCCGACGTTGATTTTTTCGAACTTCATGGCTTCTCCGTTTTGAACTCGAAAACCGTCATGGAGAGCGGCATCAGCAGGTACTGCAAAGAATTGCCGGACACCGGCAGCGGGAACACCGCCGGTTCAAACGCGTCCTTGACGGCGGTGTTTTCGCGGTACAGCTCCGTCACCGTCGCGGAGGAAGCCGCGAAGTGATCGAGCCGGAGCGTCGTCTTCACCGGCTGCGCCGGAGAGTTGTTGAAGACCGTCACATAAAGGCTTTTCCCGTCGGCCGAGCGCGTGGCGA
>CAYSZM010000138.1:0-9720 GCA_964435365.1 uncultured Victivallis sp.
AAAAGGGGCGAGAGGTGCCGACGGAGCGGTATTTTGCGCCCTCCGGAACCCTGCATTACCTCCCGAATTTCTTAGTCGGAGCATTAAATGCGCAGCATTTGATGCGGATCTAGTACCCGGCACCGGCACCCTGCCGGTCGGGAGGGTTAAGGGATGGCGAAGCGCCTCCCTTATTCCCATGGCGTTTTAAGGTTCGACGGCGATTTCCCACATGCAGTCCCAGATGGTTTTGAGGAGGAGGAAGAGTTCGCCGCTTTCGATGATCATGGCGTAATTTTCTTTGAGGGCGGAGATGACGGCGACGCGGCCGTCGTAGAGATAGACGCCTGCGGCGTTATCGAGGATGGGTTTGGGCAGATAGCGGATGCGGCGGAGGTGGCGTTCGCCGGACTGCATATAATCGAGCATTTCCTCTTCTTTGCCACGGATGCGGATGGCGTTGGACCAGACGCCGCGGCTGAGGCGTTTCTGATAATAGTCGCTCAGGTGTTCTTTGCTGGAGTTCTGGACCATTTCGCGGACTCCGCCGAAGTAGAAATACTCTTTGGTCTGGGTGGAGAGGAGTTCTTCGTCGACGGCTTCCATGCCTTCCCTGCCGACGTAGACGCGGACGCGGGGGCGTTTTTCGCCGCCGCGGTAGAGGGCCTGGAGGTCGGGAAGGAGGCCTTCGAGGGTATTGCGGCGTTCTTCTTCGGCGATTCGCAGGCGGTCGGGGCTTTCGGCGGAGAAGAGTTTGCGGCCGCCGGAGTAGGTTTCGCTCACCAGCGAGCGTGCTTTGAGTACGTCAAGCACGTCGTACACGGTGGGGTGCTTGAGGCGGGTGGATTTGGCGATGTCGATGGCGGTACCGCTGCCGAGTTGGAGCAGCGCGAGATAGACTTTCGCCTGTCGTCCGTTCAGGCCGAGTTTTTCCAGTTGCTCGATGATGTTCATGCTTGCGTTCCTCCGGGATGTCGTAATAATCCGACATCGTCTGTTTTGGTATTACCGGTTGAAATTGTGCTGACGGAACAATATACTATAGTTGTTATTCGATTTCAACCGACATCTGGAAGGATGGATGCGCATCATGACGTTTACGGCGTTTTTTCTGGTTTTCATTTCGGCGTTTCTCCATGCCGGATGGAATTTCTTGAGCAAAAAGCAGGTTCCGTCGCTTGCTTTTTATTCGCTGACGAGCATAACCGCGATGTTGTTGAGCCTGCCCGGATTTCTGTTGCTCGGGCTGCGCTTCTCGACGCTGCCCGCGATGTTCTGGCCGATCTGGATCGGCAGTCTGGTCTTCGAGGTTCTCTATGTATACGGACTTGCCCATGCTTACCGGCGGGACGACATCAGCCTGGTTTACCCGCTGGCCCGGGCGCTTCCGGTGCTGCTGACGGCGATGGTCACGCTGGCGATCGGGATCGGCGCTTCGCCGGGCGGAAAGGCGCTGGCGGGGATGGTTGTCCTGAGTTCCGGGTGCATTTTGCTGCCGGTGCGCAGTCTGCGGGATTTCAGCCGGAACGCGTTCCGCTCCGGCGCGCTCAAGTACATCCTGCTGGCGGCGGTGGGGACGACCGGCTACACGATTCTCGACAGTATGGCGATCCGGCTGATTCGCGCCAACGCGGGGATTTCGGCGATTTCGTGCTCGATCTCCTACCTCTTCATGATCGAAGGGGGGCTGGCGGTGTCGCTGCTGGCGGCGACGGCGTGGAGCCCCGCCGAGCGCGCGGAGTTCAAAAAGCTGTTCCTGAAATCCGTGACGCCTATTGTTTCCGGAATTTTCTCGTCTTCGGCCTACGTGCTGGTTCTGCTGGCGATGAGTTACGTCACCAATGTGAGCTACATTCAGGCGTTCCGGCAGATGAGCCTGCCGCTCGGGGTGCTGGCCGGGGTCGCGCTGCTGCACGAACGCCCCGGCAAACCCCGGTTGGCCGGAATCGCGCTGGTGATCGCCGGGCTGGTGATCACCGCGCTCGGGGCGTGAATGCCATTACGCCCCGGCAAGTTCAGTTGGCCGCGAAAAGCTGGAAGTAGGTCTGCATCGAGTTCCGATAGCGGCCCAGAACCGTCGCCGCCGCCGCGGATTGCGGATCGCAGAGGCTGAGCGCTTTTGCCGAATAGATTTCTTTCAGCTGCGCATTGCGGACCGAGGTGTCGATGACCGAGCCCCGCACTCCGGCGAGCACATCCCGCAGGGTTTCGAACGCATGGCCGGTGAATCCCTCCGTCGCCAGCAGCCGCTCGAATTCCGCCGCCGCCGCCTTATCGGGGTTGGCGATGAAATAGAGCGAAACCGCGCGGAAGTGGGAGAATTCCCGGGCGGGGCGAAGGGTTTTGAGTTTTTCGAGCACGGCGGGCGACGGTCCTCCGAGGCGGGCAAGGGCCATGATCTGGACGTCCAGCTTGCTGGCGCTGCGGCCGAACTGGCCCATGCCGTGATAGTCCCAGCCGGAATCCCACTCCGAACCGGCGATGGTGTGCTCCATCAACTCCTTGCCGGTGCCGTCGCCGAGGAACGCCAGTAATGCGGCGGTTTCCGGTCGGGGATCGGCGGAAAAGTCGGCTTGCGCTTTCCGGATTGCCGCTTCGGGGTCGAGGAATGCCGAGGCCAGTTCGAGATGGGAATCGTTCTCGTCGAATCCGCCGAGCGAATCGTTGTCGTTGAGGATTTCCTGCGGCAGGATGTTTTTTTCGATCAGTTTCTTCTGAAGGTCACGGATCGGAATCTCCCGCAGCGTCTTTCCTTCGCGGACCGCCATAGCGGCGGCCGTGCCTGCCGCATATCCCTGGTTCTGGACGTCCGGCTGCATCCGGATCAGCGGCATGCAGTCGCGGTGCGCGCTGACGCCGAGGCCGGTGACCAGCACGCCCTCCCAGTTTTTCGGCAGCAGCGCCCGGAAGGGCACATGCGCGTTATAGGGCTGGTGTTCGGCGGGGTTGAGCAGGAACATCGGGTGACAGACGAAGCCGTGGGTGTCGAAGTTGCTGCGGGCGATCACCATGGTGTCCTCATAGCGGCGGTGGGCGAAGAAATCCATCGGCTGGAGTTCGATTTCACCCAGGATGCGGCGGCGTTCGCGGCTGTCGATGATCTGAGCGACGTCGAAGTGGTTGGCGAATTTGTCGTGCGCCATGGTGAAAGCCGCCGTGGCGTCGACCACGTCGCAGTCGCAGGTAAAGAGATAGTCGCTGTTGAAACAGGGGCGGTCGAGTTCGTAGGGGGAGAGGCCGACTCCCTGCACCGCCGGTTCCTTTTCCACCAGCGGGCGGGTGGGGGCTCCGGCGGCGGCGGCGAGATCGGCGTTGCCGCTGGCGTCGACCGAATGCTTCGCTGCGACCAGGTGGACTCCCCACGGCCCGGCCAGGATCGCGCCGCAGACCCGGTTCCCCTGTCTGAGCGCGCCGACGGTGAAGGTGTTGAAGCGGACTTCGCAATTTGAATTCTTCAGCTCGCGGGTGAGCCAGGCGCTTTTTCTCTCCATCGGAGAGTGTCCTTTGAGCGGCTCATAATTTTCAATCGGGGCCATTTCCCCGATGCCGTAATCGATCTCGGCGGTGAAGCCGCAGCAGTTGCCGAACCAATAGCTGGCGATGCGTCCGGCGGTGGAAATTCCGCCGGGAATGCTGAGTTTCTCCGCGCAGAGGGTTTTCGCTCCGTTGCGGCCCGCGGCGATGGCGGCGGGAGCGCCGCCGGTTCCGGCGCCGCAGACGAAGACGTCATATTCGGCGTCGACCGGGAGAGAATTCAGTTCGAAGGGAACGGTGCGGCACGATTTCCAGCGCGGCAGCGTTTCGACCGCGGCGGCGTCGAACCCCGGATTTTTCGACCCTTCGCGGAATGACGCCGGTTCTCCGGCGCTGCTGCTGCGCACCCGGCCGGCGATCTCTTTTGCGGAAGGGAGGAGGGAGGCCGGAGCGCTTTCCGCAAACTCCCAGGTGCATTCGTCGGCGATGCGCAGCGTTTCCGGTGTCCAGGCGAGCGTGCGCATTTCCAGGTCGATTCCGCTCAGTTCCGCGACGGAACCGGAGGCGAGCCGGTACGTTTTTTCGAACGTATGGAATTTCATGCCGGAAGAAATCGTGGTCAGTTTCACCGTGCATCGGCCGCTCCGGTCGGCGGGGAGGGGCGGCATGGCGTTGACGACGCATTTGGCCGCAACGGCGAAAAAGCCGCTGCGCCCGGCGAAGAGATGACCGCAGACCGCGCCGTTGGCGTCATACATGGGGGCGACGGGACGGTTCTCGTAAAGATACTCCGCTCCGGCGGAAATCAGGGCGGAGTCGAGCATCTGCTTGATCCCGGCGGGGTTGGCGTTCCACACGGTGAGCCCGAGTTGTTCGCCGAGTTCCCGGATTCGATCCCGGTTCAGATTCAGCGTGGCGCACAGCTCGTCGCCGAAATAGGAGTAGGGCGTGACGCAGAATACGCCCAGCCCGGCCCGGCGGAGCCGGACGGCCAGGCCGCAGGCGTCGACGGTTCCGCCGATGATCAGGCAATCGGTTTCGGTGATCACGGGGACTTGGATCTTCATCTGATCTGCCTTTCGAGGTGCATTGTTTCTTTGAAGTACAATGAAAAAATATACTTCCCCCCATCCGGATATACAAGCCGAAAACGTCCGGTATCCGTGCTGTTTTGGGAGGATTTTGATGCGGGGGAATCTCCGCCTTCTGTTCCGCCCGGAGAGAAACACGGGGCCGGCATTTTCTGTGGCGAGTGCATTCCGGCGGCTGTCCCTTTCGGTTCTGTTTTGTCGGCGGGGACGTTTCAAATCGCGACTTTCCTTGTTTTTTTTTCTTGACGCGGCGCTTTTTTCATGTTATTATATGGTAAGAAATGAAATGTCGCGCCGGAAACGGCCAGATTCAACCTATCCCGGGGAGTTTGTTATGATGAAGAAAACACTTGCAATTGCTTGTTTCGGAGCGGTTTGCGCGTTTGGCGCATGGTCCGCTTCCGCCGCCGAAGGCGTGGTCACCGCGGATTTGCTCAATATCCGGGTGCGGCCCGATATCAAGTCCACCGTGGCGGTCAAGCTCGACAAGGGGTACAAGGTTGAAGTGCTCGGGGAATCCGGTGAATTTCTCGAAATCGCCGCTCCGATCATCTCTCCGGTGTACGTTTCGGCGGTCTACCTCGATGCCGGGACGGCTACTGCTCCGCTTAAAATGTATGTCGCCGGCAACCCCGCCGCCGCCACTTACGGCACGCTTCCCAAGGGGACGGTGGTCAAGCTGATCGACATCGACCGCTATGGCTGGGCGAAGATCGAGCCCCCGGCCGGAACCAAGCTCTACGCGGCGAAACGCTATATCAAAGTGACCGGTGAAATTCCGAAGCCGGAAGAGGCGAAAGCCGTTCCTCCGGCGAAGGTTGAAGAGAAGAAAGAGACCCCCGCGGTCGAGACTCCGGCGGTGAAGGCCGAAGAGAAAAAGGCGACCGAGAAGCCCGCGGTGAAGGCCGAAGAGAAGAAGGCCGTGGAAAAGCCCGCGGCGAAGGCCGAAGTGAAGAAGGCGGAAAAGCCGGTTGAGAAACCCGCCGTCATGGACCCGGCGACGGAAAAGGCGCTGAAGGACCTCGGCATCGATCTCTCGAAGGGCGCGGCGCTTTCGGTGACCGGAACGCTGCTTAAGCTGGACACCACCACCGTTCCGGTCCTGGGCTACGTCCTGATGCGGAACGGCACGCATGAGTACTACCTCTGCGCCGACAAGGTCGCGTTCGACAAGCTGGGCAGTGCGCCCGTGGCGCTCAAGGGACGTTCGTTCCGGGTTCCCGGCTGGCGGGTTCCGGTGTTCTACGTCGAGTCGGCCGCTGCGGCGAAATGAGGACCGGAGGAATTCGGAAGAGGGCAGGGCGGAATCTCCGTTCCTGCCCGTTTTCGGCGGATTCTCGGAAATCTTTCCCCGCTTTTCCGTTTTCCGCTTGAATAAATCGGGAATGGATGTATTTTATAATTTCTGTATTTGAGCAATTTGATAACGGGAACATCAGTTTCAGAATAGAAGGAATCAAAGCATGAAAAGAACGTTTCAACCCTCGAATCGTCGTCGCAAACGCCGGATCGGTTTCATGGCCCGCATGGCCACCAAAGGCGGCCGCCTGGTTCTCAAACGCCGCCGTCAGAAGGGCCGCGCTCGTCTGACCGCCTGAGTTATTGATCGTTAACTGCGGGTTTCGGCGGCACGCCGCCGGACTCGCGTCGGAATCGGCACAGTGAAGAAAACGCTCGGGAAAGCGGATAAGATCCGGTTGAAAAATGAATTCGACCGGATCCGGCGGGACGGGAGTAAGCTGGTCGGTTCCAGAATGTTGGCCGTGTATGCTCCGGCTCCCGACGGGAAACTGCGGTGTGGAGTCGTATGCGGAAAGAAGTACAGTCTTCTGGCAGTCGAACGCAACCGGGCGCGCCGTCTCCTCTGGGAGAGTTTCCGGTTGCTGAAGGACCGGGTCGGTGTCTGCCACCTGCTGCTGATTCCCCGTTGGAAAATGGCGGATGCGAAGCGGCAGGAGGCGACCCGGGAAATGCTGCAGCTTCTGGTGAAAGCCGGGTTGATTCCGGAAGAACTTGCGGGCTCTCCGCCCGAGTGCTGATTGGGTTGATCAAGATTTATCAGTGGACGATCTCGCCGCTGCTGCCGAACTGTTGTCGGTTCGAGCCCTCCTGTTCCCGGTATGCCGTCGAAGCGCTGCGGGTGCATGGGGTATTGCGCGGGAGCTGTCTTACTGTCTGGCGGCTCCTGCGCTGTCAGCCGTTCTGCAGGGGCGGCTGGGACCCGGTTCCGCCCCGGTCGAAGCCTCCCGCCGCCCGTTGAACGCCGGCGTCCGGGGAGAGTCCGGGCGGATGGCCGCTTGCAAGTGCTTATTTTCCTGCACAGGAACAGGTTTACAACAGTGAAATTTGATAAAGAGACGTTTGTTTTCATTGCCGTCTGCGTCGTCATCCTGATCGTCGGCAAACCGGTGGCCCGCCAGTTCGGGCTGATCCCCAAGGACGCCGAACGCGACGACTCCGTCGCTGTCTGGACGGCGGAACATCCTCAGCCGGAGCCTTTCCGGATTCTCAGAAATGATCGGATGATCCTGACTTTCGTCCCGGAAACGGGCAAGATCGACCGGATCGCCTTCCCCCAGTATCTCGACTCCACCCGAAAGTATCGGATCGACCTCTACCAGGGTCTGACCGGAGTCGGCGCTTTTTCGGTTTTCGACGCGTCCTCCCCCTGGACGCTGGTCAAGGTGGAATCCGAGAAGCTCGACGATGCGAAGAGCTACACGCTCACCCGCCGTCTCCGCAACGCCGCCGGCGGCGAGTTCCTGCTGACCCAGGCGTGGACGCTGGAGTCGGATTACCGGGTCTCCTGCGCAGTGACGTTCCGCAATGCGACGGCGATTCCGCTTGTCTTTTCACAGCTTGTCGTCAACGGCGGCGACCTTGCGCCGTGGGCGATGTATTCGGGCGACATGGTGCGGATTCCCTCGCACCGCATGGATGCGCTGACCGTCGCGGGGAAATATCTCGACAAAAAAGCGGGCACCGAGAAGGATGACGGGTCCGCTTTCTACGTGGTTCCGCCGCCGCAGGTGGAGTGGGCCGGAGTCGGCAACAAATTCTTCTGCTCGCTTCTCAAGGCGGAAAAGCCGTTCACCCTCTATCAGAACCGGTTTCTCTACTGCGGACTCAAGGAGAAGAACATCGTTGCCGAAGTCGGCGCGCAGTATCCGAATTTCCTCCTCGGTCCGAACGGGGAGGCGACGTTTGAATTCCGGGCCTATTACGGGCCTAAGATCATCTCTTACCTGAACGGCTTCGACCCCGGCGCGGCGCGCGTTATGCACCTGGCCTGGGGCCCGCTGGACTACCTGGCCCGGGGGCTGCTCTGGGTTCTGGTGGCGCTGCACGGGCTGATCGGTTCCTATGGCGTGGCCATCATTGTTCTGACGCTGGTCGTCCGCGGGTTGTTCTACCCGATCACGGCGAAGGCGAACGCTTCGATGCGCAAGATGCAGACCATCCAGCCGAAGATGAAGGAGATCCGCGAGAAGTACAAAGACAATCCGCAGATTCAGATGAGCAAGATGCAGGAGCTTCAGCGTACCGAAGGGGTCAATCCGCTCGGCGGCTGCCTGCCGATTCTGCTTCAGATTCCGGTGTTTTTCGCGCTGTACGCCACGCTGGACGGCGCGGTCGAACTGCGCCAGGTATCATTTCTCTGGGCGAAGGATCTCGCAGCGGCCGACACCGTGATGACGATCCCGCTCTACTTCTTAAATTTGCCGATCAACCCGCTGGCCCTGATTATGACCGGGCTGCTGGTTGTTCAGCAGCACATGACCCCGATGTCGGTCGATCCGATGCACAAGAAGATGATGCTGGCGATGCCGATCATCATGCTTCTGTTCCTCTACGATCTGCCGTCGGGCCTGACGCTCTACTGGAGTGTCAGCAACCTCTTCAGTATTATTCAGATGCGCTTGCAGAGGCGCCACTACAACGACCAGGGGACGAAGCCGGCCGGAGCTTCCGGGAAGTAACACCCCGCCTGTAGAAAAGGAAAAACGGAATTATGTCGGAAAACGCAAAGTTCGAAGAACAGAAAAGCAAAATCATCAAGATTCTCACCACGATGTTCGATTACCTCGGACTCGCCGCCACGCTCCGCGTTGAGGAGAAGGGCGGACGGATCGCGGTGAAGATCAGCTCGGAAGACGCCGGCCGCATCATCGGCCGCAAAGGACAGACCCTGGAGAGCCTCCAGCTTCTGTTGAACCGCATCATGTTCAAGGACGACGAAGAGTGTCCGCACATCATGCTGGACATCGACGGCTATGCCAAAGGCG
The DNA here is from genome assembly GCA_964435365.1 of uncultured Victivallis sp. GTDB lineage: Bacteria > Verrucomicrobiota > Lentisphaeria > Victivallales > Victivallaceae > Victivallis. The sequence goes on from CAYSZM010000138.1 coordinate 8,831, forward strand.
AACGCGGAGTCCGCACCGGCGAGCCCGGCGAGGAACGCGAGTACCGGGACCGCGGAGACGAAGGCGGGGAACGCCGTGCGCCGCGCGAACGCCGCGAGCGCCGTCCCCGTGAGGATGACCGCGAAGAACGTCTTTCGACGAAGGATCAGCTGGAACAGCAGGCGCTGGACGCCGCGAAGGAAGTCAAGCGCTGGGGCGAATCGGTGACGCTGCCGGAGATGAACGCCCACGATCGTCGGATCATCCATGTGACGCTGAAGGACGATTCCGAGCTGACGACCGAGTCGATCGGCGAAGGGGCGATGAAAAAAGTCGTGATTGCGCTCCGCAAGGAGGATTGATTTCAGCCGGTTCCGGGCGGAAAAAGCTTGAAAATCGGATGATTTTGAGCTTGCAATCCGTGCGATTCGGATTATATTAAAAACATGTAATCGGGGTGTGGCTCAGTCTGGCTAGAGCGCTGCGTTCGGGACGCAGAGGCCGGAGGTTCAAATCCTCTCACCCCGACCATTCTTCGAAATTCTCAGCCGACCTGAAAACAGGTCGGCTTTTTCTTTTTCGGCTTATCTTTATTTTCAGGGTCATGACCCTGAATTCGCAACCGCAAGTCAATCCCGTGCCGACAAAAAAATCCGGCGTATCTACTTTGTCGTCGACAAAAACAGATACGCCGTTATCCCGGTTCCGGCGCCTTGCCGGTCGGGTGGGAGGTTCGGAGGGGAGGCGAAGCGCCTCCCTCCATATCCCCTATTTCTTGATGCGCCAGTCGAGGGCTCCGACCGGGCAGGCTTCGATGCACTGGCCGCATTCGGCGCAGCTGGCCGGGAAGCCTTGTTCGAAGGCGGTTCCGACGCAGGTGGCGAAGCCGCGTTTCTTGGTCGAGAGCAGCG
>CAYSZM010000139.1:0-9617 GCA_964435365.1 uncultured Victivallis sp.
AGCGGTGCAGCCGGATCGGGTCTCCAAGCACCCCGGCGGGTAAAACCGCCGGTTTATCAACCCAAATCAAAGGATCAAGATCATGGAAAAAGAGAAAAAAGAAAGCTGTTTCCCGCGTCCTCCGTTCAAGAAGAAGCACCTCGTCGAAACCCTGACGATAGGCTTCCTCGCCGGAGTCGCCGCCACCATCGGTATGTTCAAGCTGATAAAAAAATAGAGATGCCTTCCTCGCCCATATTGGGCGGGGAAGTTCATTTTTTTGAATCTACTTGAATCCAGCGTCGTACACTTTCGTAAGGCGGCTCTTTCAGCTCGCTGTACTCCTGGATTGTGACTTGCTTTACCAATATCCCGTCTGTTGTGCCACCCAATCGCGTCCTTCATGTCCCACGCCGTCCTCCTGTTATCCGGTTCACAAAAGAACATAGTAATCATCTCTCTCAAAAATAGATGCACACTGGGCATTTATGCTCGCCCCAGACTGACTCAGGGTCCCGAACGCTACATTAACTGCACGCGAGAATACCTCGTGAAGCCGCCGAAAGGTTGAAAAAAAGTATGCGCTCAGATTACGCTGGCCTTTCACAGAGAATCTCCGGGAGCGGGGAGGCGAGCTGCGAGCAATCCAGCCGCACGATCCGGGCGGTGTGCGGGAGGAGGCGGACGCGGGTTTGCTGCCCTTCCCGCCGCAGCTCGATGTCGATCCACTCCCCGGAACCGAGCAGGACGCGGCCCTGTGCGTAATCCAGGTCGAAGAGGTTCGGCCGCACCGGAACTTCTCCCCGGGAGAGGAATTCGTGCTTCACCCCGAGGATTTCGCGGTGGAAAAACCAGCAGGGCGACGCCCCCCAAGCGTGGCACAAGCTGGAGTTGCAATTCCATTCCTCCCAGGTGTTTTCCGCGTTGCGGTCGAGCATGACGCCCCACGCCCGGCGCAGCAGGCGGAGCGCTTCGTCCGCGAGGCCGTTCTCGAAGAGGCCGCTGAGGAAGTAGAACATCGTCCACGGCGTGTTGGGCGGGAGCACCCAGTCCTTCAGCTTCTTCGGATCGGCGGTTTCGGTAGAGAACAGCGGGACGCGCACGCTGACGTAGTTCCGAGGGTACTCGTCCCGGAGCGTCGCCCCGAGCGCCTCCCGGCCGATCAACCCGGCATAGGCCGCGTAGCCGTGGGTGGCCTGCGACAGGTGTGGCGGGGTCCAGGGCCGCGGCGCGCGACGGAGCGGTCCGGTCAGGATCTTCCCGGTCGCCGGATCGAATTCCGCAAGTTCGCCTTCTCCCCATGCAACTCCTTCGGCCGCAAAGAAAAGATCCCAGTTTAGGAAATTCCAGTCCGCTTCGAAGACGATGCGGTTGACGCCCTTTTGCAGGCGGATTTGCGTTTCGGCCGGAGCGTAGGCGGGCAGGGGGCGCGACCAGTCTGCGGCGCGGGAGTCTGCGAAAACCGGCTCGCCGTTGCAGAACACCCGGTACGGACCGAACGCTCCGCTGAACAGCGTCACGGTTCGGTCGGCGGGTTCGCGGACGGTGAATTCGGCCCGGACGGTCTTCCCTTGGTATTTTCCGCCGAATTCGCAGGAGAAGTTGTAGTTGAAGTAGTCGCGTTCCGGCCGGGCGGAGCTGTCGCGCAGCGTTCCGCTGCCGGGGAGGTCGAAGGCGGCGTGAAACGCTTCGGCCACTTGCGCGGCCTCGCTCCGGTAGGAATCCGCCTCGGCGGTTTTCCCCAGAATTCCGGCGAGATCGGCCATCGCTTCGAGTGCGGCGTAATAGAGGCTGTTCATCGCTGCGCTTTTCCCCAGGCGGCAGAGTTCGAAGGCGTTGTCGAGATAGGCTCCGGAAACGTCGGCGAGCAGTCCGTCGGATTGCCGGTAATGGTCCATGTACGCGACGCCGTGGACACAGTTATTCCACAATCCGGCAAGCAGCTGGGTGTCTCCGGAAACCCGGAGATACCAGCGGATAAAGAGGATTTGGACCATTGCGTAATCCGGCATGAAGGACCAGCCGCAGATGCTCGGCGAGAGCAGTTTCCCGTCCACGAACGAGCAGACCGCATGTTGCAGGATGCTTTTGCGCGTGAGGTCGGTCACGCCGAACACCGAGAGGGCGGCTTTGGAGCTGACGAATGCGTCCATCCACTGGGCCTGGTCGCGGTGCGGACAGTCGTTGAAGATATCGTCCATGCAGAGGCGGAGGGTGCGCTCCGAAATGTCCCAGAGCCGGTTCAGCCGGGGATCCGACGAGCGGAACGACCCGGCTTCCCGGACCGGATAGCCGTACTCCCATACGGTGAATGTGGACAACTCTTCGATTTCACCGACGACGGCGGCATAGCGGAACCCGCGTTTGCCGAAGCTCTTCCAATGAAATGCGGAAGTTTGTCCGGAGAGTTTGTCGCTGTACATGGCGCGGCGGTTTTCCGCCTGCGCCCAGCCGTGGGCGAGGTCTTCGATGTAGTCGATGCGCAGTTCGGATCCGGCGCGCTTGACACCGCCCAATTCGAGACGGCCGTAGACCATTTCGCCGAAATCGGCGAGCATTTCGCCGTTCCGCCGGACGATCCGGAGCGGTTTGCGCTCCCGCTCCTCCTGACAGGGAATCGGACGCGGCAGCAGGTGGTCTTCGCGGACCGCCCGCCCGGCGACCGGAGGGTTCCAGCCGCGGTCGTCGAATTCCGGCAGGAGCCAATTCTCCTCGCCACGGTCGAGATCATAATACTCGGTAAACCCCGCCTCGCCAATCGTATAAGGCGACTCGGCGTCATAGGCCCCGGAACATTTCGCCTTCCAGGAAACCGGGGTTCCCGGACATTCGCACCACAGTTCCGGCGGCCGCTTGCGGCCGTGGACCTTGACTGCGACATGGTTCTCCGGCCCGGAGAGCCGGAACCGGTCGAAATAGAGCAGCGGCTCCCCGCTTTTCGCCGGACCATAGGCGAGAAGCCGTCCGTTGTTCCACAGCTCGTAGAAGTCGGCGGCATAGATCGCCAGCTCGGCGTCGGCCGGAAACACGGCCCGGAAATAAACATAACGATTCCCGGATTCCGGAGAATCCGCGGCCTTCATCATCCATTTCATAAATTCGATCCTCTGTTCCGGGGCGGGAAGAGTTGTTTGTCGATCAAAACAATCAATTATTATGGTAAAATCCGTACCAGAGTGTCTTGTTTTTCTTGACGTTGCCTTCCTTGCGGGTTTCCACATGTCCATCCATCAGAGCCAAGTTGATCGTATCATAACTTCCATGTCGATAGGCGACAATGTTGGCAGTTCCGTAAGTTTCGCCGTACAGTTTGTATTCGGTGTTTCCTGACAATGCGTATTTGACCCCCCAGTCAAGACTGTCGATAAATGCCAGCCGGGCACTGGGATGGATGATTCGACTCATTTTGTAGGCAACGATCTGATCGCCGTCCGTTCCTGTGGAATGCCAGCCGGTATAACCGAATTCGTCACTGGTCATTCCGTAGGAGTATATGACTTCCTTTTGAGAAGTGGCCAGAATTGCATCGGGACAGAACAGATTGAGACTGATGCTGCCAGATCCACCCAGCTGCTGGATGAAAGACTGATTGTTAAACCACAGTGGACTGTTGAGTACTGCTGTTCCTGGATTGCCGGGAACGAAAAAGCCGTTGAAATCGTTCGCGTACAGTAACCCCGCTGAAGCAAATGATTTGAGATTTCCTGTGCATTTGATTTTCTTGGCGATGGCGCGCGAACGATTCAGGGCGGGCAACAGGATCGACGCGAGAATGGCGATGATGGCGATCACGACAAGCAATTCGACAAGTGTGAAGCGACAATATCCGTTCCGATAAAGTTTTTCCTGGAATAATCTTCTTTTCATGGTTCAGCCTCCGATGGTTTGGGTGTGGATGCGGTTGCGCTTTTTTTAACGGAGTGACTAGTTTCATTTTATATTTGATTGATCGGCGAATTCATAACGCAAATCGGCGATTTCAAAAGAAACCTTCCGGCGTGGATAACCGTTGATTCGGTCCTTCCCGTTGAAAAAGCCGATTTCATCACGAATTTCCGACAGCGGGAACGACGATCCGACAAGGTGGAAATCTTTTTTCAGGTCGAAGCGGACACGAACGAAACGTCCTTTGGAAAGTCCCAGTTCCAGAGGGACCGAGAGACTGCCCCTCCAGGCTTTTTCGGGGACCATCAAATCCACGACGCCTTCCGAATCGCTCCGGAACAGAACGCTCAAATGAGTGGGAATCCGTTCCTTCAACGCAGAAAGGTCGATCCGTCCGATTGCAAACGGGAAGTCGTTCCGGCCGGTTGCGGGGAAGTCGATTCGGACCGCGGTATTGCCGACCGGAGTTGCGGTCTTGACGATCTGTGCGGTACCGGGAACTCCGGACGGTTCATTCCCTTGCGCCCAGCGTTGTTTGGCTGAAGCGAGTCGGAGAACATCAGCGTCCGCATTGGGCGGGAGCAGGGTTACCGCCGCCAGCACCGCGACCGGCCCCATCCCGTCGGAGATGAAATCCAGCGATTCGATCGTTTTTTCCGGGGCCGGATTGTTCCACTCGAAGGCGTAGAACGACACCTGCTTTGTCACCGGGTTGGCAACGGGAAACGCGGGATAGGCGTTTTCCGGCAGCAGCTTGCTCCACCAGTCGGCGATATTCCGGCCGGGTATCAGCGGAATCTCGTCGCCGGTGCCGTCGGAATACAGGATCCGATAGCGGGCAAACGGAGTATTAGCCGTCACAAATGCGGCCGTGTGAAGAAAATAGAGCGCCTTTGCCTTCGCTCCGATCCGGATTCCGTTCACAGCGGCCGGAACCTGGTGGAATTGCGTTCCCTTCAGCATGATGCATCCGTTTCCGTGATTGGCGGCCGGATCAATCAGATCGAACGTTATTCCGGCGGCCGTTTGCTTTCCGGAGGGCATTTGACGGTAATCGTTGTCGCCCTGATCGGTCCAGCCGCCTTTGCCGTCGCCCTCCTTGTCATCGCGGAATCCACGGTTCGCATATTTTCTCAGGTCGATGAATTCCGCCTGGCGCATGTCCGCGTCGAACGAGTTGCGGAGCTGTTGTTTCAGGAAGGGGGACGGAACCGGTTCCGCAACTGGCGAGGCGAAGTAGCGGAACAGATTTCCGAGCAGAGTCGCGGCGGCGCCGTTCCGGTCGGCGATTTTCCGTGCTCCGACCGTCGAAATCAGAAGACGTCCTTTCCCCAATCTGGCTTCGGCAATGGTGGTTCCGGCCTGAGGTTCGCTCAGGAAACGGCCCTTGGCTGCGAGTAAGGTTTCGTCGAGAGGAAGGAGAATTCGTTCGGCAACAAAGCCGTTGGAATTCTCCGCCCAGGTGTCGAAGTCGTCCGCTTCCAAGGCGTGGAAAATCGGATGCTCCGGAACCGCCGCTTCCACCAGCGGCGTCCCCAGCAACACCGTACGATATTCCGGAAATACCGGCACGTCGTCGTTTTCCGGTTCCAGAATGAGCAGGAATCCGCCCTGTTCCACCCAGTTCCGGACGGCCGCCTGGAATGGTTTGGAGAAATCGGCGTTTCCGGCGAATACCGCGCGACGGTATTGAGCGAGTTCAGCGGGAACCTTCACGCGAACCCCGTTGATTCCCATTCGCCTTAACTCTTTCGCCAAGGTCGGATCGTCGGACAAAACCGCCACGGGAAGCGCATCCGCAATGGGGGACGGAACGGGATGAAGTGTTACATCGTAACTGTTGCGGCCGACTTCGCGGTCGTCGTCGAAAAGCGTGAGCTTCAACTCTCCTTTGCCGGAAACCGATTCCGGGACAGTGAGCGTGGTTTGGACAGAAAGCCGGGTTCCGGGCGCGGAGGGCGAAAACGCGACACTGCCGAGTTTTGTGGTTTTTCCGTCGGCATCAAGCGAAAGTTCGAGACGGGGAGATTTCAGCTCCTCGTCGCCCGAGTTGATGAGGAATGCTTCGACCGGCCGCTTGCTTCCGGCGAAAAGCTGGCGCGGCGCGAAAGAATTCGGAAGCCGGAGGCCCGGGTAATAGCGCTGGTTCCAGACCGGCGCGCTTTTCATCCGGTGGTCGGCGAACCATGGCGCGAAACCGGAAACATGTTCATTTAGCCGGAGCTGTTCGAGCACCCTGCGTCCCAGGCGGTTCTGAAGGTAGTCAACTCCGCAGTTGCGATCGGAAGCCGCGGCGATGCCGATCGATCCGGAATATCCCGCCGCTCCGGGATTCCCCCAGGTGAAATCCTGCCGCATGAGCCGGAGGTAGCGTTCGATATCTCCGGGGCGGTAGGAATCGTCGTAACGCATTCCCCACCCGCCGCCGACACATTCAGAAATGATAATCGGTTTGTCAAGTGTTTTTCCGTTTCCGTAAATCTCCTCCCCCCATCGATAATATTGATCCATGTTCGACTCGATCAGGGTCCACGGATCGCTGATTCCGGTATAAATATGAAGATCGATCACATCGGTTTTCAGTTTCGACCTGCCGTAGGCAACCACATTGCCGACTCCGGCGAAAGTGCAGACCGGACGCTTCTGCAAGTCGAGCTCGCGCACCAGGTCGGTTTGTTTGTCGAGCTGCCGGACCAGCGCCGGACTCCGGCGATGCGGAACTTCGTTGCCCAGTGACCACATTGCCACGGAAGGATGGTTATGATCGGTGGCGACGAATCGGGCGAGTTCGGCGAGGTTGTTCTTTTCGAACGCCGGTTCATCAATCGCGGTGATGAACGCCATTCCCCACTCGTCGTAAATCATCATGCCAAGTTCGTCGGCACGGTCGAGCACCTCCTGCGGTACCGGCATGTGTGCAGTGCGCAGCATGTTGTAGCCTAATTTCTTATATCCGGCGATCATCTCTGCGGGATCAAGACTGTGACCGGAAGGCGTCGCGCTTCCCCCGAAGCGGGCCGAGTGGGCGCTTTCAAAGAACAGATATGTTTCTTTGCCGTTAAGGTAAAATTTCGTGCCGCGAACGGTGAAATCGCGGAATCCGAACCGTTGCGTATCGGCGGAAACAATCCGCTTGTCGTTCCGAAAGAACAATGTGGCGAAATAGAGGTTCGGATGTTCGACCGACCAGAGTTTCGGATCCGGTTCATCGAATGTGAAATCAAGTTCGTTCCGGCCGGGTTTGAGAACGACGGGAGAATATTCCATTCCCCGGGGCGTGGCGTCTTTTTGAGCTTGAACGACGCTGATGCCGGGCGTGACGGTGAATGGTGCGGTCTCGGCATTGATCACGACCGCGTGCATCCGGAGTTTTCCGGACGCGGGCGAGACCAACTGTACCGATTCGATCCGGGGCGAGGCAATCCAATCGAGTTTGACATGTCCCCATATGCCGCCCTTGTAGGTCGAATATCCCCACATCGCACCATGGGTTCGGATGAATTTTCCGTCGGGCGGGCGGTAATCGGAAAGTACGCGCAAGGCGATCACATTTTTACCCGGTTTCAACAAGCCGGTTACATCGGTGGAAAATGGTACGAAATCGCCGTGATGGCGGCCTGCCGGATGCCCGTTGACGAAGAGCTCCGCCTCGTATCCGATCCGTTCGAAGGAGAGCACCGCGCGGAATTCCGCCGGAATTTTCTTCAGCTCCAGAGTATGTCGATACCATCCTTTCACATAAGGATTGACAACCCCATTCAGGTCATTGCCTCCGTTGCTGTCCGGGTCTTGGGTACTGCCCTCCCGGAAAATCCGGCGATAATCGTTTTCCGGCATCAGGAACCAGTTGAGCGGAACTCGGATTGACCGCCAGGCGGAGTCGTTAAAATTCGGTTCGGCGAATTTCAGTTCTTCGGAAGAGGCTCGACCGAACGGTTTCTCCGATGTCTCGAGAGGAGTCAGTTTCCAAGTGCCATCCAGAGAAAGTGTCGATTCGAATGCAGCCGGAGAGAAATTCCCCAGTTTGGATGAAACGGCGACGACTTCGCCTTTTTTGGTCAGCTCCCGCAGATCGGGCAGCGGCCTTTCCGGCGGCAGCCAGGTTTCGGCGGCGGCTGCCGCAAGCGGGAGTAGAAACAGGATTTGAAACACTTTCTTCATCAGGCGGTTCCTTTCGTGTGAGCATAATTCCGTGTATCAAGATCAGTCGGATATATTGTGAGTTTCAACGCATGGCTTCCCGTTTTCCAGAAAAGCTCTCCATGGAATCAGATTCGGCGCGATTTTCCGGATCGCCTGTTCCGGGGATTGATCGGCGAAGAAATTCATCATGGTTTCGACACAGAGCCTCGCCAGTTCTTCGAACGGGTGGGCGATCGAGGCATGGAACGGTTCCTTTGCCACGGTTTCCGGGAGGCCGTCCACGCCGCACGAGCGGTAGTAGCCCGGCTGCCGCGGCGCAACGGTTTCGAACACGTTCCGGATTGCGATCGCCACATTGTCGTGCGGATGCCAGACCGTGTCGATATCCGGATATTTCTTCAGCAATTCCGCCACCTGATCGGCGAATTCGCCGGTGTTGATCGCGTGATCGCCGCAGGGCGAAAGCACGAACGGCTGCCGCCGCGCGGAGAGGCCGTCGATGATTCCCCGCGTCCGCTTGCTGAACGCCGGATATGAATCCGAGTAATCGCTGAGGAAGACGGCCGGGCACCGGCGGTTCTGTTCGACCAGGTAATCCGCCATCATCAACCCGCCCCGGTAACCGTCTGTACAGATCGTGTAGTTCGCCGGAGAGGGGCCGATATCGTCGATTTCGATCACATGATGCAGCGCCTGAAGGCGGTCCGCCAATTCGCGGCTGATGTTCTGGGTCCGGATTCCCGCCAACAGAAAACCGTCGAACGAATCGAACATCCGCAGAATGTTCTCCTCGTCCCGCTCCATCCGGAACGGCAGGAACGACAGGTGGCAGTTCATCCCGAAGAGGTGATTCAGCGTCCGCGAATAGGTTTCGTAGTAAACCGGGTTCATCTGCTCGAACGCGCTGCGCCCGATCCAGCCCAGGTGCAGGTTCCGCTTCTGCTCCCGCACCGCCGCCGCATTGACCACGCTGCGCCGCCCCTGCTGCTTGATGATGATGTCCCGTTCGCAGAGCTGCTTCAACCCTTCGCGGACGGTGGTGACGCTCACTTTGATGTTCTCCGCCAGATCCTTTTCGGACGGAATCTTCGACCGGTCCGGATAGATTCCCAGGCGGATGCCGCGAATCACATGATCGATCACCGTATCGTATTTGAGATTGTTTCCGTTCATAATAAGGTTGCCATAATTTCGATATAAGTTAAATATAAGTTTGCATTAATTATACCGTAACCCCATACCGGAGTCAATAGGGAATTGAATTTTTCTTTAAGAATTTTTCCCGCGGGAGATGACCCACTGGTTTCGGGGAGGCGATGTTGTGGTGACATCGCCGGGTCAGGCCGGTTGCCGTTACTCGGCGCCGACACCCTCCGGCTCCCCCTCTGGAACAACGGAAAAATAGCAGCGCCGCTGACGCGGATACATGTCTTCGTAAACGCAATGGGAAGAACGAACGCAACCGGCAAGTCCCGACCACAGGAGCAGCAAACGAAATTGGCGGCAGGTCACGAAACGCCTGGGCCTGCCTTTTTATGGATCTTCACGCAAATTTTTAACTGGGTATGCACTTGACTGAAGTAGCTACAAGGTGTAGATTATGAACACAT
>CAYSZM010000140.1:0-9456 GCA_964435365.1 uncultured Victivallis sp.
CGGTGATGAAGCCGGTGAAGGTGCCGTGGGCGACGATTTTGCCGTCGTCGTTGAAAACTTCGACGCAGTAGACGCAGGTGCGGCGGCCGCGGCTGACTTCGGAGGCTTTGGCGCGGAGTTGTTTCCCGACGCCGGGGCGGATGAAGCTGATGCTGGAGTTGAGGCCGACCATGCGGAATCCGTAGGAGTTCCCGGCGCCGGCGAAGGCGAGGTCGGAGAGGGTAAAGATCGAGCCGCCCTGGGCGATGCCGAGGCCGTTCATGGTATTTTCTGAAAGTTCCATGACGGCTTCGGCGTAGCCGGTCTGGAGAACATCGAGCCGGATGTTGTTATAGCGGCAAAAGCGGTCGTCGCGATTGAGCAGTTCTTTGAGTGTGTTCAGGTCCATTGGTCATCTCCTCTTCTGGAATGGGCTTACTATACACCGGGAAGGAATCATTGGCAAAAAAGTTTCGTAAAAAATTGCAAAGAGGCGTTGCAAGTGATATAGTAGGCGCGATTTACGAATTAATTTTCATCTTCCCCGGAAGGACTCCGCATATTATGGCAGTAGAGACGCGAGAGAGTTGGAGCGGCAAGATCGGTTTTGTGCTTGCCGCTGCCGGATCTGCGATCGGCTTGGGCAATATCTGGAAATTCCCCTATATCACCGGAATGAACGGGGGCGGGGCATTCGTGCTGGTTTATCTCGGCTGCATTCTGGTTTTCGGGCTGCCGCTGATGCTGTGTGAAACCGCGATCGGGCGGAAGACGGGGAAGAATCCTTACGGGGCGTTCAAGGCGCTTCAGACGAAGCGGTCGCTGACGGCGGACGTGATCGGGATTCTGCTGCTGGTGAGTTCGATATGCCTGGCTACAACGGGTCATTTCGGGTTTGCGGCGGTGTTGTTCGGTTGTGCGGTGCTGTTCGTCTGGCTCGGATTCGCGGCGGTCGGGCTGCTTTCGCTGATTACGGCGATGCTGATTCTCTCCTACTACGCGGTGGTGGGGGCGTGGATCGTCGATTATGTCTGGCGCGCCTTTTCGGGCGGGCTGCATTTCACCGAGGTGTCCGAAGCGGCGCAGGTGTTCGGCAACTATCTGGACAACGACCCGGAACGGATCGTGATCGAGCTGGTCATTTTCATGACCCTGACGGCGGGGATGATCATCTTCGGAATCCGCAAGGGGATCGAACGTTGTTCGAAGATTCTGATGCCGCTTCTGTTTTTCCTGCTGCTGGCGGTGATTCTGCGCGGGGTGACGCTGCCCGGGGCCCGGGAGGGGATTTCGTTTTTCCTGCGCCCGGACTTTTCGAAACTCAGCGTGGACGGCATATTGGAAGCGCTCGGACACGCCTTTTATTCGCTGAGCCTGGCGATGGGGATCACCATCACTTACGGCAGTTACCTGCGCAAGGACTAAAATATTTTCTCGATTTCGCTGTGGGTGGTTCTGCTCGACACGCTGGCGGCGCTGCTCGGCGGGCTGGCGATTTTCCCGGCGGTATTCGCCATGGGGCTGGACCCCGCCGCCGGGCCGGGGCTGATTTTCGACGTACTGCCGGCGACCTTCTACCGCATCCCCGGCGGGATGGGCTGGTTCTGGGCGGGGCTGTTCTTCCTGATGCTGACCATTGCGGCACTGACCAGCGCCGCGGCGCTGCTGGAGAGCGGCGTGACTTTCCTGATGGACCAGTTCAAGCTCCGCCGGGTGCCCGCCGTGCTGGGTTCCTATGTCGGAATCACGCTGCTCGGGCTGCTGACCTGCTACAGCACGAACCATTGGAAAAACCTGCCGGGAATCGACCATTTCGTCCGGCGGGTATTCCACGTCTCCGCCTCCTCCTGGTTCGATTTGCTGGATACGCTGACCTCGAACTGGATGCTGCCGCTGGTGGGGCTTCTGACGGTGATTTTCGTCGGCTGGATCTGGGGGGCGCGCCGGGCCGGACGGGAACTGCGCGAGGGGACGCGCGGCTTCGCCGACGAGAACCTCGCCATTCTGCTCGCCGGGTTCGGCGGCGAACCGCACTATCTCGGGGCTTCGAATTCCGGGCTGACCGTGATGACGCTGTGGGGACTCCTGGTCCGCTACGTCGCGCCGGTCATTATGGCGATCATCTTCCTTCAGGTGATCACGAAGTAGACCGTCCCCGCCCGGTTCAGATGTGGAAGGCGGTCTGAATGCCGTGGATCAGCATTCCCACCGAGATCGCGGCGAGCAGGAAGCCCATCAGAGACTGAAGCGCATCGAGTCCCCGGGAACCGAGGATCGAGCCGATCTTTCTCCCGCACAGCAGGATCAGTGCGGAGACCGCCCAGGCGGGAACCAGCGCCGCCAGGCCGGTCAGAAAGGTGCCCAGCGAATCGCCGCGCACCAGGATCGTCACCGCGATCGCGCCGGGACCGGCGAAAAGCGGAACCGCAAGCGGCACAATGAACGGCTCCCGCTCCTGGCTGTCTCCGCCGAACTGCGGAGAACCGAACACCATTTTGAGCGAGATCAGAAACAGGATCACCCCGCCGGCGATTCCGAGCGAACTCTCCGAAATCTGCAGCAGCTTCAACAGCCGGTTGCCGCACACCAGAAACAGCAGCAGCACCGCCAGCGCGATGCAGGATTCGCGCAGCACGATACGCCGGTAATTCTTCGCATCGTAATTTTTAAGCAAACTCACGAACAACGGCAGATTGCCGAGCGGATCGAGCACGAGAAACAGCATCGTCGCGGTCGAAAACACCTTGAAAAATTCATCTGAATTCATTGATCTCCTCCTGGTAATGCGCCCTGCGGTACTTTACAGGCGGTTTCCGGAAAATGCAAATCGAAATTTGTGAGGCGTTCGTGATAGAGCATCGCGCCGCCGAGGGCGAAGCCGGGCAGCAGGAAAACCGCCGAAAACGGAATCAGCAGCCAGAGGTACGATACGCTCCCGAAACCGGTCATCAGCGCCCGGTGCTGCGCCGCCAGAAGGCGGACTTTTCTGACGCCGCGCCCGTCGGAGAAAGCGCTCGAAAACAGATAGGTGATCCCGAACCGGTAGCCGACCACCAGCACCGCCGGAACGATTCCGACAAACGGAATAAAGAACGCCGGAATCAGCAGAAGAAGATTCAACATCATGGTGCCCAGCGAATACCAGATCGACTCCCAAAGGAACCGCAGCGTCTTCCGGAACGGCACTGCCCGGGGTTCGATTCCGTAGTGTTCCTTCTCGTAGCGCATGACCAGCCCGTCGAAAAACAGCGCGCCGACCGCCTCGTAGAGCGTGCACAGGAAGAACGCCCCGGCGAGAAAAGCCGCCGCCAGCGTCGAAAGCCAGATGAGAATCCGCGCCGTGTAGATGATCCAGCGCAGCCAGACGCTCCACGCCGCGGGGTCGGGCAGCAGCCCGGTCAGGAACGGAATCCCCTGCCAGACCAGCAGGAACATCAGCAGCGAGTAACACACCAGCACCGTCGCCATCGGCCAGACGGCATAGGGCCAGAGCGCCGGTTCCCGGTAGAACGCCCGGATTCCGGCGTGCAGGTATCCGGCCCCGGCCAGCAGTTCGTGGCGGACGCCTCCCGGCTTCACCGGCCCGGAATCACTGCACGGCGGGCGCGGGTCCGGGGACGGCTGCTCCATCGGTCGCTTTCTCCGCTTTCACCGCCGCCGTTCCGGTTTCCGTCGCGGGCGCGGCGAGCCGGTCGCGGATGATCTGCGTCAGCGCATCGATAAAGGTCTGGTCGATCGGCCGCCGCAGCGAAACCTTGCCGCCTTCGACGTTGCTCTGCAATTTTTCGAACAGCCGCTTATCGACTTCGGGATTCTGCTGAAACGCGAAAATCATCATATCGACCAGCCCCTTGGCGCCCAGTGCGGATTGCTCATCGGCGAACTGCCCCACAATCTCCAATTCCGCCTCCGGTTCAGTCCTGGTCACGCCGAGAGTAATCAGCCGGACCGCCTGCAATTGCGGGGGCAGCGACGGATCTTTCAGAGCCTCCGCCGGAGGAACGAACGCCAGGCTGGCCAGACGGTCGCTCTTGGCGGCGAGAATCAGGTTCTTACTGACTTTGGAGAAATCCAGCGGCAGTGCGTCGGAGCCGTCTGCCTGGATCTGAATCTGCGACGGCGAACGGAGCAGGATCGCCGCCGGTTTGCCGGTATCGGTGATTCCGGTGACGGCCCGGCAGCCGGCGATTTCGGTCTTCGTGCCGCCGTCCTTGAATTGCATGCTCCGGACAAACGACTCGAAGAGTTCAGGGGCCTTGCCTTCCGGGGTATCGATAACGACCATGCTCTCCTGAAACTCCAGATTCAGATAGAATGAAATGCGGCTTTGCAGCATCTCTTCGCTCAACTTCTCGTCGGCGAGCAGCTGGCTGATCGTCTTTTCGCCGGAGGCCTCGGCCTTGCCGTCGAACTCCGAACGGTATTTGACCGCCTGCGGGTGCTTGAGCAACGCCGCACCATCCACGGAAATGACGACATTCGGGACGGCCGAAAAGAGCGAAAACGACATCGTTCCGACTGCCGCCACGAGAAACAGGCTCCATTTTTTCATCGCAGAAAACTCCTCTCCTATTGTCTTGCAGTTACTTGTAAACCATAATACGCGGCCTCCCTTTTTTCAAACCGGAAAGCCGCCGCCGCGAAAAAAAAGCGGAATTTCCCCTCGACCGCGCCCGCCAACACTGTACAGGATTGTACATAATAACCGCTTTTTTTTACCTCTCTGTTGCACAAATTGTCCGATTCTGTTATAATTTAATGTAGAAACAAAGGAGAATCTGGAATTGATGGGCAACTATCCACGGCAAGAGGTCATGCGGGAGCTGGAACGGCGGATCGTCTCCGGACAGTGGAATCCGGGTCAGCGTCTGCCGACCGAGGAGATACTCTCCGACGAATTCCGTGTTTCGCGCGGTACGGTGCGCAATGCGATCGCCTCGCTGGTCGAGAACGGCCTCATCGAACGCCGTCACGGCGTCGGCAGTTTCGTCTGCCGCGACGTGACCCTCCCCGGAGCCCCCCGGCGGGTGGTGGCGCTCGGTGCGGGCAGCAGCAACCTCACCGGCGGAATCCTGCACGGAATTCAACAGCGTGCCGCCACGCTGCGCTGCGAGGTGGAGCTCGGCGCCATGCCCCAATCGACCGACGAGGCGTCGGCGATGCTCTCGTCGCTCCGCCGGATGAACCTGGCCGGAGTCGTCTTCGCCCCGTTTATCGAGCGCAATTACCACGAAATCAACAGCCGCATCCTCGACCTGCTCGAAGAGCAGTCGCTGCCTTATGTGGTGGTCGATACGCCGGTCGCCAGCCACGGCGTGATCCGCGGCGATTTCGTCGGAAACGACGGCTACTCGGCGATGCGGAAACTGGTAAAAACGCTGTTCGAACTCGGCCATCGCCGCATCGCCAGCATCCGGGTGTTCGCCGGGGTCTATTCCTCCGACCAGCGCTACCGGGGAGTCGTCGACCAACTGGAGCTGGAAGGCGCGACGATCCTGCCGGAGCTCCACCGCGAGATCGAAGACGTTCCCCTGCTGCGGCAGGGCCGCAAACGCATTCATGAACTGATGGCGCTCTCCGAGCCGCCGACGGCGCTGATCTGCACACACGACATGATCGCGCTCAACGTCTACGACGAACTGCGCCAGATGCGCTTCGACGTGCCGGGCGACCTCTCCCTCTGCGGCTTCGACAACGCCATCTTCACCGAACCGCTCGGGCTCTCCACGGTCAGCCAGCCCTATTCGGAAATCGGCGCCCGGGCCGTCGAACTCCTGTTGGACAACGCCGCCACCCGCCGTCAGGAATTCCTGCCGTGCGAATTGATTTTACGTTCCAGCATCCGAAACCTCCAAGGAGAAATCTGAGATGAAAAAGAAGTTCACCCTGATCGAGCTATTGGTCGTGATCGCGATCATCGCCATCCTCGCCTCGATGTTGCTTCCGGCGCTCCAGCAGGCGCGGGAGTCGGCCAAACGGACCAAATGCAGCGGAACTCTCAAACAGCTGGGGATGGCCCATTTCATCTACGCGAATCAGAACAACGGATTCACCGTTCCGGAAAAGGGAATCGGCAGTCTGGACACCTCGTTCCCCGAACTCCTGCCGCCCTGCATGGGCCTGAGCGCCACGACCGGAAGATTCTGCGACATCTTCAACGCCAAGATGCCCTGTCCCTCCGAAGTGAAGGCCGGACGGGGACTCAGCGGCCGACGCCAGGGCGGGTACGGGTTGAACGCATGCCTCGACGGAGACAAATGGAGCGTCCTGCCGCCGAAAAAACTGGCAAAACTCGATCCGGGCCGGATTCTGATCGCCGACGCCAATATTCTCGAACAGTGGGACACCTGCAGTTTCCTCAAGAGCATCTTGTCGGACACCTATCACAAAGCATCCTTCCGGCACAGGGGAACGGCGAATTTCCTCTTCGTCGGCGGCCATGTCACCGGGTTCAGCCTGAGCCAGGCCGGTTCCTCCAAATTGAAACTGTAACCGGGGAATCGACCGATGCCGTACCACAGAACACTTCTTTGCATCAATCGCTGGATCAAAGCCGCCGCCCTGGTGCCGGTTTCCCTGTTCCTCACCGGAGCACTGGCTGGCGACGATTTCCGTGTCGGGAGACTGGAGCCCGGCGCCTCCGCATGGGGCGCGGCCTCCGAACTTCACGCCGGGACACAAACGTCCGAGCTGGCGAAGGTACAGCCGAAATCGATCCGGCTGGCCAGGGAAAAGGACGATCTGGTCGTCCGCCTTGAAGGAATGAATTCCGACGAACTCGGCAAGACCGATATTCAGATCGCCGGGGAACGCTATTCCAAATTCGAACGTGCGGTGATCCTGCACCTCTCGGGTGAGGATTGCACTGACCGCGAATTCAAGATCAGTCTGAGTGATGCGGGTTCACCGACCATGCCCGGGCAGCCGGTCACGCGAAGACCCGAAAAAGGAACACTGGAAATTCTCCTGCCGCTCGCCGAATTCGGACGCGGACCGCTGGAATTCCACGCCGTAGTCCAGACCCTGTTCTTCGCCCGGCCCGGCATGGTCGGACGCGAAGCGTCGGTCCGCTATCCGGAAACCGGCAATCTGCTGCTGCATATCGACGGGGTTCCCGCGATAGAAACTCCGGCCAAAATCACCGACGTCACGATCGCCAATGAACCGGGAACCCTTTCAGTCCGCTGGAAGAACAATCTGAAATGCCGCGGCAGCGTCACACTCTGCAACCGCGACGGGCAAACAGCCGCAACCCGCGATTATCAGCAGTTTTCGCGGGATGCGCGGGTCGATTTCGCTGGGCTCGCCCCCGGAACTTATCAGGTGGAAATCCGTACCGCCGCCCTCAACGGGACATCGGACAAAACGTCCCGCGCGGACATCGAAGTCCGCGCGCCGGAAGCCGCCGCGCGGAACGATCCCTGGCTGCGGGTGCAGGGCAAGTATATCGTCGATGCGTCGGGAGCTCCTTTCCGCATGGTCGGCATGGCCCGCTGCCAGTACCACGACGATCACGAGAAACGGATTTTCGGCCCGCTCGACCTCCAGCTGGCACACTATAAGGCAATGGGGATCAACACCATCCGTCTGGCGATCAATCACAATCGCGATTATGACCGCAACGGCGACTACTACCGGATGGGATGGGAGGAATTCATCGACCGCCATGTCGATCCCGAAGTGCAGGCGATCATCAATGCGGGCATGTATGTCATCCTGGACAGCCACCACATCACCGGCACCATCGAAGAGGCTTACCGGCGCATCCCCATGTGGGAGGCTCTCGCCAGGCGTTACCGCAACGAGCCCCTCATCGCGGTTTACGAGCTCTGGAATGAATCGTACCTGAAACCGACCGGCCTCTCTCCGGAATCGGCTCCGGCCCTACGAAAGTGGTTCAAGGAGTGTATCGCCGCCATCCGCCGGTACGACCGGCGCCACATCATCATGGTCAGCGACTGGAATGCCGGATGGGGCGCCGCCACCGAGTCGATGTGGACACCGGACGCCTTCCGGATCGACGAACCGTATGGGCAGGTCGTGTTCAGCAAGCACATGGCCAAAGATCACTGCAATCCGGCATTCGTCGCGAACAACCTCGATCGCGTCGCAAACCAGTGGAACATTCCGCTGGTGATCGGCGAAATGGAGCTCGAGCCGGATCTTCAGACCGCCGCAGACCTGCAACGGCTGCTCGACCTTCTGTCCGCCGACGCCAACCAATACGGAATCTGGTTCTGGCGCCCCCATCAGGATAAAACGATCTTCGCCGATGTCTGGTCGCCCTGGGCGCTCAAATACGCATCGCCGGTCCCGTTCCGGGGAAAGCCGTCGGAAGTACGCGAACTTCCGGCCAACCTTCCCGCCGAAGTGTTCACCGATTTCCCCGCGCCCCTGAAGAAGCAGGAAATTCCGGGAAAGATGACGGGAGCGGCATTTCCCGCCGATTCGCCGGGCTACACTTTCTCGGTGCTCCCCCTGAAAAACGAGATGCCTCCGGGGAAATACCGCTTTGAACTCTCCTGTACGGCTTTATCCGAAAATGCCCCCGCCCTCGGCTTGTATTACCTGGACGGAGATCGCCATGTGCCCCTGACTGTGATCCGGGGCGTTCCGGGAAAAACCCGGGAGATTCAGTTTTCCTGCTTCATCCCGGAGAGCTTCAGCCGGCTGACGGTCAAAAAAATGGGACAGACCGCTTCGACCAGCACGGTTCTGCCGCGCCTGGCGGTCATTCCGCTGACGCGGCTGGCGAAACCCTGACGGAGATCAGACCGCCGGGTTCGCCGGCCGGAATTCAGAATACGGTCAGTGATTGCCGCAGTCGTGGCCCTGGCTGTGATCGCAGACGTTGCCGCCGAGTTCGAGACAGCCTTTGAGGTAGGCTTCCGCCAGCTTCTCCGGCGACGGGTCGGCGGCTCCGGCGAGCACCTCAATGCCGCGGTCGGCCAGCATCTGGCGGGCCATCGCCCCCATGCCTCCCGCGATGACCGTCTTGACCCCGAGCCCGGCGATCCAGGTCGGAATCACGCCCGGTTCGTGGGGCGGCGGGGTGAGGTATTCGGTTCCGGCAATCTTGCCGGTCGTTTCGTCAACCTCGATGACAGCGAACTCTTCACAGTGCCCGAAGTGCATGCAGAGCTTGCGACCCGCGAGCGGAACGGCGATTTTCAACATGTTCGATTCCCTTTCTTCGATATGGTTTCCCACAATTCGGCGATCCGACGGCCCGGAACCGATTCCGGGTAGTCCGCCATTGTTTTTCCTTCTTTCAACGCCTGGTTGAACAGCGGGTCGAACGGGATCTCCCCGATCACTTCCACCCCGCGTTCGATACAGAATCTCCGGGTCCGCGCCGCCATTTCGCGGTTCAAATCGGATTTGTTCAGCACGACCGCGCAGTCGACTTCGAACTGCCGGGCGAGCTCGAGCGTCCGATTCAGGTCGTGCAGCCCGGAGACGGTCGGCTCGGTCACC
>CAYSZM010000141.1:0-9447 GCA_964435365.1 uncultured Victivallis sp.
ATGTTCGCCTTCGCCGTCTACAACCGCAAGACCCGCCGGGTGCTGCTCGCCCGGGACCGCATGGGGCAGAAGCCGCTGCTCTACTTCATGACCGGCGGAACGCTGGTGTTCGCCAGCGAATTTTCGGCGCTCAAGCGCCACCCGGCCATGCCAATGGAGCTCGACGTCAACGCGGTGAGCGACTATCTTTCGTTCCAATACGTGCCGGGGCCGGGGACCATCTACCGCAATGTGCAGAAACTCACGCCGGGGCACCAGCTCGAATTCCGCCTCGGCGAAGGGACGACGTCGATCCGCGCCTACTGGCGGCCGAATTTCTCGCTCAAGTCGACCGAACCGTTCGCCGACGCCGCCCGCGAACTCCGCCGCCTGGTGGAAAAAGCGGTCAAGCGCCGGCTGATGTCCGACGTTCCGCTCGGGACCTTTCTCTCCGGCGGCGTCGATTCGACCATCATCACCGCGATAGCGGCGGAGAAGCGTCATCCCGACAAAACCAACGCCTACACCATCGGGTTCACCAGCGCCGCCTACGACGAGCGCCCCTATGCGACCCGGGCTGCCGAGGCGATCAACCACAGCATCGGCGGCGGACTCATCCAGCGCGAGGCGGTGGTGGACGCCCAGGATTTCTCGCTGGTCGAAAAAATGGCCGCGCATTGCGGGGAACCCTACGCCGACGCCTCGATCCTGCCGACCGCGCTGCTCTCGGAATTCGCCGCGTCGGAGGTGAAGGTCGCCCTCTCCGGCGACGGGGCGGACGAGCTTTTCTGCGGCTATGAACGGTATCTGGCGATCCGCTACGCCTCGCGGCTCTCGCTGCTGCCGGAGGCGCTCTCACGACCGCTGATCAGCCCGCTTGCCGCGCTGTTTTCGGACGGCGGCGAACGGACCCGGTCCGGCCGGATGCGCCGTTTCCTCCGGGTGACGGCCAGCCCCGAAAAACTGCGTTATTTCACGCTGCTCAACCGCTGCGACGCCTCGCTCAAACATTCGCTGTTCGGGGTGAAGCTCCGGTCGGCGCTGGAACGGAATTCGTCCGAATTGTTCGACTCCCTGCAGTGGGAGCTCTCCAGCGCCGACCCGATCGAACGGCTGTCGGAGCTCGACCAGCGCACCTACCTGCCCGGCGACATCCTGACCAAGGTGGACATCGCGTCGATGGCCGCGTCGCTCGAGGTCCGCTCCCCGTTCCTCGACCGCGAAGTGGTGGAATTCGCCGCCCGTCTGCCGCTCAGTTACAAACTGCACGGGGGAAAGCGCAAACACATCCTGATCGAAGCCTTCCGGGACATTCTGCCGCCGGAGATCGCGGCCCGCCCCAAGAAGGGGTTCGGCGTTCCGGTGGCCGCCTACCTGCGCGGCGAATGGCATAATCTCGCGGAGCAGGCGCTGTTCGACGGCAAGCTCGCCACCGACGGGTACTTTCAGAAGCTGACCATCCGGCGGCTCTGGAAGGAGCACCAGTCCGGCCGGCGCGACCACAGCTATCTCCTGTGGAGCCTGCTGATTTTCTCGCTGTTTCTGGAAAACAATCACCGAGGAGTAGAAGTATGAAGAAGGAAAAAATCGTCATCATCGGCAGCGGCCCGGCCGGATATACGGCGGCCATTTACGCCGCGCGCGCCGAACTTGATCCGTTTGTCCTGGCGGGGGCGCTCCCCGGCGGACTCCTGACCCAGACCACCCATGTCGAGAACTTTCCCGGCTTTCCCGAGGGAGTCACCGGCTTCGACCTGGTTATGGGGATGCAGCAGCAGGCCGAGCGTTTCGGCGCGCGGGTCGAATACGACGAAGCACATAAACTCGAACTCACCGACGGCGGAGTTCAGACCATCCACCTTTCCGGCGGCGAAACGATCGAAGCCGACGCGGTGATCCTCGCCACCGGCGCCAGCCCGCGCTACCTGGGAATCCCCTCCGAAGAGCGGCTGCGCAACAAGGGCGTCTCCGCCTGCGCCACCTGCGACGGCGCGTTCTACAAAGAGGTTCCGGTCGCGGTTCTGGGCGGCGGCGACTCGGCGATGGAAGAGGCGCTCTTCCTGACCCGCTTCGCCAGCAAGGTTTACGTGGTGCACCGCCGCGACGAACTGCGCGCCTCGCGAATCATGGTCGAACGCGCCAAGGCGAACGAGAAGATCGAATTCGTCTGGTCGAGCGTGGTCGAAGAAATTCTCGGCGAAGAGAAGGTCGAAGGCATCCGGGTCGGCAATGTCAAAACCGGCGAAAGTTCGGTCATCGAGTGCAAGGCGGTCTTCGTCGCCCTCGGCCATGTGCCCAACACCGCACTGGTCAAGGATTTCCTCGACATCAACCCGGCCGGGTACGTGCTGCACGAGGCGGACTCTTCCAAGACCAAACTCGCCGGAGTCTTCGTCGGCGGCGACTGCGCCGACCCCACCTACCGGCAGGCGATCACCGCCGCCGGAATGGGCTGCCGCGCCGCGATGGACGCCGAACGCTACCTCGCGGAAGCGCATAAATAATTCAGGATTCACCGGCGGGGAGGAAGGCGACGCGGCTTCCCTCCCCGTTTTTTATTCGGCCCAGCGCGCCGGTTTGACCGCGACCGTGAGGTCGGCCGGGGGCGAATAGTCGTAGTCCACCCAAATATCCGCCCCGCCCGCGGATTGGAAATGTTCCAGCATATCCCGGAACAGGTCCACCTCGTTGTTTCCGAGGTCGATACAGCCGCGGGAGCCCTTGCGGGTGCCGCCATGCAGGACGAAGAAATTCCGGCCGAAGCAGTTGGTCTCCGGATAAGGGTTCAGCTGTGCGAAGAAATGTCCCCAGGTTTCGGCGTCCCGCGTCTGAAGCAGGCCGGAGGTCAGCCAGCGGCGCCAGAAGGGAGCGTCGGCAACCCGGTTCCAGGTCTCGAGCGACCAGATCCCCCGCTCGCCGGCAGCCGCCCGGCACAGCCGCACCGGAATCCGGTAGCGCCCGGCGGGAATCGGCCCGGCCGACGGCCGTTTCTGATCCTCCGGAGAAAAGCGGAATGCGCCCGATTCGTCCGGAATTCCGGAAGTCGCCTCCCAGGCGGCGTAAATTGTGCCGCGGTCCGGCGACACGCGGTAGATCGCCGTCCCGTTGAAGAGATAAAACTCGCACATCGACATATCGCGGTCGATCGAAGTCTCCAGAAGATCAAGCGGAAGATTGCGCTTGCGATATTCGCGGGCGACGACCGCGGCGACAAAATAGAGCGCGCAAACCGCGACGAGCGCGACGGCGGCGTACTTCAATAAGGTTCGACGGGACATTTGCAGACAGCTCCGATCCGGGCCATGGAAAGCCATGCTTTCACTGCGGCCGGGAGTTCATAAAATAGATTGACGGTATGCCAGTTCCGCCAGGAGTAGCGGAGATAGCGAACATCGCGCGCGGCGAATCCGACCGGGTCCATCCCCAGCGATTCCGCCATATACAGCGCGCGGATGTTGTGCCGCCGCTGGGTGATGATGACGAAACGGCTGCAGCGGAAGTAATATTTCATGGTCCGCAGCGATTCGAAGGTGGAGCGGCCGGTCCGGTCGGTCAGGATCGCCTCCGCCGGAATTCCCCGTTCGATCAGGTCCTTCCGCATCGAACCCGGCTCGTCGGTCGTCGGGGAAGTGCCGCCCGAGACGACGATTTTGCGGAATTTCCCGGCGCGATACAGCTCGGCCGCCGCATCGATCCGGAATTGATAATAGTAGTTGACCCGCCCGTTTTTGAGTCGGGGCGCACAGCCGAGCAGCAGGGCGAACTCCTGCGGTTCGAGCGTGTCCGTCGTCCTCAACCGTTCGGCGGCCGCCTCCACCCGGTGCACGATGGCAAACAGAACGGTCGCGCCCAGCAGCATCAGCGCAAGAGCGACGAGAGTCAGGCGTTTCCAGTGTTTGAGAAATTTGCGGAGGTTGCGGATCATTCGGCGGCCTCCTTTGCGTCCGGAATCCGGACCAGCACAACGTCGTCCAGCAGCAATTCCGTGTTCACGGCGTAAAAACCGATGCGGAAAAGCGGACAGTCTGCCGCCGCCGTTTCCGGGATTTCGACCTGGAACCGGCTGACCCCGTCACGCGCCAGGAACAACTGCGCCAGAGGAGCTTCCGAAACCCATTTCCCCTCGGCGTCCGAGGCGTGAATCCAGAGCGAAAATGCCGCGCCCGCCGTTCCCTTGACGGAAAACGCGAACCGGCAACGTCCGCGAGGGAACGCCCGGGAGCAGACCTGATTACCGTTCCGCCAGCAAATCCGCAGCGACGAATTGCCGGAGACGGGATTGTCAGACCACAAGCTGAACTCCGGCGCGGTCTCCGGCTGTGCCGGCCGGGGAATCCAGCAATACCATTCGGCGGGCAGCGTCAATTCCGGCCGGTCGTAAAACCGGTATCCGCGTTTGCGATAACGACGCAGGAACGGCTCCGCCTCCGCCGCCGCCATGCCCGTCTCCAGCCCGGAGTCGGCGAATGCGTTGACGGCGTCCGCCGGGATTTCCGAATTCCCGGGACGGGGCGTGTACCGGTAGACCCGCACCTCATGCCGGGGACCGCGCGGAATCCGGGCGCAGAGAACGGCGGCCGGATCGTCCGCCGCCGGTGAGTCGGACGCGACATGGCGAATCACCCAGAGCGGACCGGGTGCGGACTGAAACAGCGAAAATCCGCCTTCCTCGCCGGTCAAGTCCTTCTCCACCCGGCAATGCAGGTAATAGCCGTACCGCCCGGCATGTTTCTCCGGCGCATAGACCGGTTCTCCCATATGGCGCAGTTCCGCCAGCTGCTCCGCGGTCCGCATCACATACGGCGATTCCGGGCGAAGAAAGTCTTTGACGGCGGCAATGCCGATCAGGACCAGGAATCCGGCCAGCAGCGGAAATTTCAAACGCGGCCACTCCTCCATAAGTTTCACCGGCGCATAGACCGCCAGCCCAAACGCCACAGGCAGCATCCCGGCGGCGTAACGGGAGGAATCGATGCAGAATGCGATCCGCCACAGCCACATGCCGCCATAGACGGCGACGAGAAAGATCGTCCGCGGATTGCGGTTTTTCCACATCAGCAGCGCGCAGCCGAGCAGGGAGAGGACCGCGCAGGGCGGCCACAGCATATCGGGAATCACGTGAAGTGCGGAGTCCAGAATCATCCCTTCTCCCAACGCGATTGAATGTTGAACCACTGCTTGTGGAGATAACGGACGCCGCAATCGGCGAATTCCACCGGGCCGAAGCCGGAAGCGAACCCGAAGAGCAGCAAAAACAGCATCGCCGACGCCCCGAACCGTGCGAGCGCGGCGAACGCCCCGCCAATCGCCATCTTCCGGACGGCGAACAGCTGGAAGAATACGATGCCGAAGAGGATGAGCAAAAACTCCCAGTTTTCATACCGGGTCAGCACCGCCGCGCACCAGACCGCGCCGGCGGCGATCCAGTCGCGCTTCCGGTCGCCAAGCAACATGCGGGAGAACAGCCAAACCAGCACGGAAACCAGAAACACGCTGAGTCCGCCGCGCAGCGGAACCCGGGAAAAATCGACCAGACCGGGGTGGAACAGCGCCAGCAGCGCGGCGCCGTAACGAATCCGGCGGTCCGGCGTCCACTCGCACACAGCGAGGTAGACCATCACGGGAACCAGCGACCCGGTGAGCACGGAAACCGCTTTGCCCGCACCCTCGGCGGTCAGTCCGCACGACATGCCAAGCTTAATCAGGTAGAAGAACAGCGGCGGCGGGTAGAACGGCGTACCCGGCGCAAGCCGGGTCCAAGCCTCCAGCAGGGCGTCGAGGGTTCCGCCGTGGAACCACCCTTCCGCCACTCCCAGATACAATACGGCGTCACGCGGAATCTGCGGCTCAAGAGAAAGCGAGATCAGACGAATCGCCAGTGCAACAATAAACAACCCGACACAGGCGAGCAACGGCTCGTGCGCCGGGCAAAACTTCTTCATATCCATGGTGCCGTGTCAAAAAACGAAGCCGATTTCTTCGGCCCTGAATCAAAATGGTACTTTACCATTTCCAGGCCGTTTTGTCAAGAACCTTCACCGCAGAAATAGCAGATATTATTCCACTTAAACAAGCACATCAAGCAGCCGGAGCGCGGCGGCGTCGAGTCGCGGCTTCCGCTCCCGGAGCGTCGCCGGGTCGTAGCGGGTCAGCAGTTCATCGAGCGTGACCTCTTCGCCGAACTCCGCCCAGCCACACCAGAAGCCGAGCAATCCGAGGATCGTTTCGCGGCGGACGCCGCGTTCGAACAGCGCCTCCAGCGTCAGGCTGCCGGTCCGTTTCGACAGGCGCGCCCCCTCCGCATCGGTCGCCACCGGCACGTGGCAGAACTCCGGCAGCGGAAATTCAGGCGCCAGTGCACGGTAAAGCAAAATCTGCCACGGCGTGCAGTCAAGCAGGTCGCCGCCCCGCACCACCTCGGATATCTCCATCTCGATATCGTCGGCCACCACCGCCAGCTGGTAGCCGACGCCGTCCGGATGCCGCGCGATCGGGAAGTCGCCATAGCTCTCCGCCGGGTTGCACCGCACCTCGCCGCAGATCCGGTCACGAAACTCAATCGTCTCGTCCGGCGCACGGAACCGCCACGCCGGATGCCGTTTGCCCTCCAGAAACCGTTCCGCCTCGGCGTAAGTGGCGAACCGGTCCCGGCAGCGGCCGTCGTACACCCGGTAGTCTCCCGCGTGCGGCGCCGAAGCCGCATTGCGCGCATCGTGCCGCGAACAGACGCACGGATAAACCAGCCCCAGTTCCTGCAGCCGGTCCAGCGCCGCCCGGTAGCGGGCGGTGCACTCACTCTGCCGGTACGGCCCGTGCGGACCGCCGACGCCGTACCCCTCGTCCCACTCCAGACCAAGCCGGAGCAGGTCGCGGCAGTTGCCGTCCACCACCGAAGGGTCGCGCCCGTGCCCGTCGATGTCCTCGACCCGCAACACAACCACCCCCCCCTGCTTCCGCACCGACAGCCACGCCACCAGAAACGTCAACGCATTCCCCAGATGCAGCGCCCCCGTCGGACTCGGCGCAAACCTCCCCCTTGTTTTCATAGTATCGTCCGGGAACTTGGGGCGGGGAAGGGAAGCTTTTTTTCGCGTGAAAAAAAGCTTCCCTTCCCCGCCCCAAACCCCACCCCATCCTTTTCAAAAAAAGCGGCGATTGGCAGACTTTTGCGAGCAACAATGCAACTTGGTCGTTTGAGGGCGGTTGAGCCGAACGGCCAGCACAATGTCCGCCTCTTCGCCATCACGATTAATCGCGCGGGAACTGATTGTTGGCGTGGGCCATCCAGCGGTTCACCACCGGGCTGATGACGAAGTCTTCGAGGCAGGCGTCGCGCTGGAATGCGTAATCGCAGAACGGGCATCTGGCGAACACCTCAAGATCGGCGGGCGCCAGGAACTCGCCGCACTTGGGGCATTTGAGGATGCCGTGCGACGGTTTTCCGTTTTTCGAGTTTTTGCAGAGATCTTTCATAATTCCGATTAATATAATATGAAATGATTGAAAATCCAGTCCGGAACAGCTATTTTATGGAGATAAATCATTCATGAAAAACTTTCAGGAGAGGCAAAAGTCATGGCACTTTGGGGAGGCAGGTTCAGTTCGGAAACCCGGAACGACGTGGCGGAATACTCCGAGTCGATTTCGTTCGACCAGCGTCTGTACAAGTTCGACATCGCCGGGAGCAAGGCGCACGTCACCATGCTGGCGGAGCAGGGAATCATTCCGGCGGAGACCGCCGGGGCGATCCGCGCCGAGCTGGACCGGATCGAACAGCGCATCGACTCCGGCGACTTCCGGTACGATATCGCGATGGAAGACATCCACATGCACATCGAGAGCGCGCTGATCGATGTGCTCGGCGCGGAAGGCGCGCGCGTCCACTCCGCCCGCAGCCGCAACGACCAGGTGGCGCTCGACGTGCGGCTCTATCTGCGCAGCGAAGTCGATTTCCTGATCGGCGAACTCCGCCACTTCCAGCGGGCGCTGGTGACGCAGGCCGCCGCGCATCCGCGCACGGTCATGCCGGGCTTCACCCATCTCCAGCACGCCCAGCCGGTGCTGTTCGCCCACCACCTGCTCGCCTATGTCGAAATGCTCGACCGCGACGCGGAGCGGCTGGCCGACTGCCGGAAGCGGATCGACGTGATGCCGCTCGGCTCCGGCGCGATCGCCGGAACCACGCTGCCCATCAACCGCGAACGGGTGCGCGAGCTGCTCGGTTTCAGCCGGGTCACCCGCAACAGCATGGACGCGGTGGCCGACCGCGATTTCGCCATCGAGCTGGTTTCAGCGCTGGCGATTTTCGCCATGCACACCAGCCGCCTGTCGGAAGACCTGATCCTCTGGTGCAGCCAGGAATTTGAATTCATCGAGCTCGACGACGCCTTCTGCACCGGCTCGTCGCTGATGCCGCAGAAGAAGAACCCCGACGTCTGCGAGCTGACCCGCGGCAAGACCGCCCGGGTCTACGGCGCGCTGACCGCCTTGCTCACCATGTGCAAGGGGCTGCCGCTCACCTACAACCGCGATCTCCAGGAAGACAAGGTGGCGATCTTCGACGCGCTCGACACGGTGAAGAGGATCCTCCGGGTCTACCCGCCGATGGTCGAAACGATGAAGCTCCGCGAAGCGAACATGCTCGCCGCGGCGAGCGACCCGGCGCTGATGGCGACCGACATCGCGGAGAAACTGGTCGAACTCGGCGTGCCGTTCCGCACCGCGCACCATCGCGTCGGCGCCTTCGTCAAGTACTGCAAGGAGCACCAGATGGCGCTCGACAAGGCGACGCTTGAAGAGATGCGCGAGACGATTCCCGAGGCGACGCCGGAGTTCCTGACGCTGTTCAACCCGGTTGAAAGCGTCGCCAAGCGCGACATCGTCGGCGGAACCGGCTTCGACCAGGTGGCAAAACAGCTCGATTTCTGGAAAAAAGCGCTTGAAATTTAAGCGGGCGCGGCTATATTAAACGAATCGCCGCATCGATTTCCGGTGCGGAGTACAACAATTTAATCGATGGCGTCTTGCAAAAAAATAAGCGCCGCAGAAACAAGGAGCCGTGAAATGGCAAAGATTTCGATCAACGATCTGTTGGAAGCCGGATGTCACTTTGGTCACCAGACCCGTCGTTGGAACCCGAAGATGAAGGAATACGTCTACGGAGCGAAGAACGGGATTTCGATCATCGACCTCACCAAGACCATGCACCAGATCGCGGCGGCCTGCAACTTTCTGCAGCGCGTGGTTGCCAACGGCGGAGACATCCTCTTCGTCGGAACGAAGCGCCAGGTCCGCGACCTGGTCAAGGAACTCGCCGATGAGACCGGCATGTTCCACGTCTCCGAGCGCTGGCTCGGCGGCACGCTGACCAACAACGTCACCATCCGCAAGAGCATCGCCAAGATGGCCGACATCGACAAGACGCTCGGCTCCGATTCCGCCAAGGGCATGAAGAAGAAGGAAATCGCC
>CAYSZM010000142.1:0-9248 GCA_964435365.1 uncultured Victivallis sp.
GCGACGAAATCGGCGTATTCCGGGTAATCGGTCAGCATCCGCTCGATCGCTTCGAACTCCTGGTGCGGCAGCTTGCACATCTGCAGCGCGGCGATCCGGGCACGGAGCGCATTGGACTTCACCACAGGAGAATCGGCCAGAAATTCGGCCTCTTCGAACTGCTTCGCAGCGTCGCGGTACTCCTCCTTCTCATATGCCTCGCGACCGAGACGGTAGGCTTTTGCCGCCTCCCCGTCGTCCGCCCGCAGCATCAGCGGGGCCGCGGCGAGAACCACGGCGAAAATCCAGCGTCCGCAAATGTTCATGCGACCTCCGTGTCCCGCCTCAGGCGGAACCGTTCGTTACATCAGTTTCAAACCCGGCAGATCCTGCACGTCGATGAATCCGGCGACACGGCCGTCGGAATCCAGTACGACGATATCGTCGATATGGCGGCTCTCCAGCACCTTGAGCACCTCGACCGCCAGCTGTTCGGCGCGGACGGCGACCGGATTCGGCGTCATCACTTCGCCCATCGAGCGTTCCAGCACCGACATATCCTTCTCGGCCCAGCGGCGGAAGTCGCCGTCGGTGAAAATTCCGCTCAAGCGCTGCTCGGCGTCTTCGACGATCGCCGAACCGCAGCGCGCACCGCTCATGCGGATGATCGCGTCGCGCAC
The DNA here is from genome assembly GCA_964435365.1 of uncultured Victivallis sp. Taxonomy (GTDB): domain Bacteria; phylum Verrucomicrobiota; class Lentisphaeria; order Victivallales; family Victivallaceae; genus Victivallis. The sequence goes on from CAYSZM010000142.1 coordinate 660, forward strand.
CGTCGCGTCGGAGTGGACGATCGCCGAACGGTCGCGTCCGCGCATGATGTCCTCGGCACGCAGCGTTACCATCCGGCCGATCGCGCCGCCGGGATGAAGCCGGCCGTAATCGTTCTTGGTGAATCCGTGCTCATCGAGCAGCACCATCGCCAGCGCGTCGCCGAGCACCAGAAGCGCGGTCGTCGTCGTCGTGGGGGCGAGGTTGAAGGGGCACGCCTCTTTCGGCACCGGCATTTCGACCACCAGGTCGCTCATTCGGCCCAGGCTCGAACCCGCGCTCGCGGTGATCGAAACCAGCTCGATCCCGAGCCGTTTGGCCGGGGTGAGCACCGCGAGAAGCTCCTCGGTTTCGCCCGAGTACGAGAGCGCGATCAAAAGGTCGTTCGTCTGGAGCATGCCGAGATCGCCGTGCCGCGCTTCGACCGGGTGCATGAACACCGCGGGCGAACCGACGCTCGACAGCGTCGCCGCGATCTTCTTGCCGATATATCCGCTCTTGCCGACGCCGGTCAATACCAGTTTGCCGCCGGCGGAGAGGGTTTTCATACAACGTTCAACCAGGGCCTCGAACGATTCGCCGAGGTTGTCCCGCACCGCGGCGATGCCGCAGGATTCGGTATCGAACACCTCGCGCGCCCGTTCCAGAATCGTTTTCTTCATTTTTTCGTCATATCCTTACGGCAGTTGCTCAAAGGCGGCAGGAACGGATGTCGGTGACGATGATTCCCCGCGCGCCGATTTCGTACAGTTCGTCCATAATCCGGTTGCATTCGCGGCGGAGCACCATCGCTTTGACCGCCACCCAGTCGGGGTTCGACAGCGGCGCGACGGTGGGCGATTCGATGCCCGGGGTGATCCGGCAGGCGGCGTCGAGCGCCGAACGCGGGATGTCGTATTCCATCATCGCATAGGAACCGGCGACGATGATTCCCCGCAGCCGGGCGAGGAGTTTCTTGACTTCGCTGCATTCGCCGAGCTCGGCGGAACGGCCGATCAGCACCGCTTCCGAGTGGAGCATCGGCTCGCCGGTGATGACCAGCCCGGCCTCGGTCAGCGTCGCGCCCGATTCGACCACGTCGGCGATCGCGTCGGCGACGCCGAGGCGGATCGAGATTTCAACCGCCCCGTCGAGGCGGACGATGGGACAGTCGAGATTGCGCGCTTCAAGGTTCTTGCGCAGAAGTTCGGGGTAGGAAGTCGCAATGCGCAGCCCGCCGAGTTTGCCGACGGTCAGGTTCGACCCCTTCGGAACCGCGAAGCAGAAGCGCGAGCGGCCGAACCCGAGGCCCATCAGCTCGGCGACTTCGGCGCCGCTGTCGGCCTGGAGATCGCGGCCGGTGATGCCGAGGTCGAGCACGCCGTTGCCGACGTAGAGCGCGATGTCGCGCGGACGCAGGAAAACAAAATCGATCTCATTCTCGCGGTCGCTGACCACGAGTTCGCGGCCGGAACGGGAGCAGCGGTAGCCCGCTTCGCCGAGCAGCCGGACCGCGTCCTCGGAGAGGGCGCCTTTGTTCGGAATCGCCAGTTTCAACATGATAAATTCAGATCCTGATCGGTTGATTAAAGGTACTTGTAGACATCTTCGAGTTCGAGCTCGTTGGCGATCATCATGACCTGAAGATGGTAGAGGAGCTGTGAAATCTCCTCGGCGGTCTTCTCGCGGCCCTCGTACTCGGCGGCCATCCAGACCTCGCCGGCCTCTTCGATCACCTTCTTTCCGATGAAATGCTTGCCGCGCTGGAGTTCCCTCACCGTCCCGGAATCCGGATCGGCCGCGGCGGCCTTGGTCTTCAGCTCTTCGAACAATCCTTCAAATGTTTTCATCTGCGGTACTTTCCCTGTCTGGAATCCATACGTTTCGTCACAGCGGATAATATAGCCCCGTCCGTTTCAAAAAGCAACAGAATCCGCCTCCTCTTTCCGAAAACCGCCGCTTTTTTCCATTATTTCCGCAGAACAGAGGTTGAAAATCGGCAAAACCGCATTACTTTTTTCAAGATGAATTCAAGTTGAATTCAAAGAAATTCCGGAGGAGTTTCCAAATGGCGACGAGCAATCCCGCGAAATTCTACACCCGTCTGCCCGACGGGATGATCTGCTGCGATCTCTGCCCCCGGCACTGCGTCATCCCCCCCAAGGGGAGCGGCTGGTGCAAAGTGCGCTGCAACGAAGGCGGAGAGCTCATCTCCCTCGCCTACGGCCGTCCCGCCGCCGTCGCCATCGACCCGATCGAAAAGAAACCGCTGATGGACTTCATGCCCGGCACGCAGACCTTTTCGCTCGGCACCTTCGGCTGCAACCTCGACTGCTGCTTCTGCCAGAACAGTTCGCTTTCGCGCGGGGTCTACAACTCGCGCGCCGACTGGCGGGTGCTGGCTCCGCACGAGGTGGTTTCGCTGGCGCTGGCCAACGACTGCCCGTCGATCTCGTTCACCTACAACGAACCGACTATCTGGGTCGAATATGCGATGGAGATCGCCGAGCTCGCCCACAATGCCGGACTCAAAACCGTACTGGTCACCAACGGCTTCATCGAACCGGCTCCGGCGCGGGAGTTCTACCCGCTCATCGACGCCGCCAACATCGACGTCAAGGGCTTCAGCGACGAATTTTACCACACGATGTGCAGCGGTTCGCTCGAGCCGGTCAAAACCGCCTGTGAAATCTTCAAAAACGAAGCGGGCGGCCACCTCGAGCTGACCAATCTGATCATCCCCGGCAAAAACGACTCGCCGGAGATGGTAGACGCCTACCTCGACTGGGTCGAGGAGAAGCTGGGCAAGGAGACTCCGCTCCACTTCAACGCCTACTTCCCGGCCTACCACTACCGCCAGAGCCCGCGCACCCCGGCGTCGCTGCTGCAGACGATCGGGAAACACGCAAAGAAGCGGGGATTCACCCGGGTCCAGCTCGGAAACATCTGACCGATGCGCCTGAAGAATCCATTTTCACGGCGCGGAAAACGCTTCCGGATTTTACTTGTCGCCGCGGCCGTCGCGGCGCTTGCCGCCGCTGTTTTCGTCCTGGCCGCCGACCGCGCGATGGAGCGCCGGGGCGCCCGGATTTACAGCGACCCCGCCGCCATCGAAGCGCGCGACGTCGGGCTGCTGCTCGGAACCGCCCCGCGCGGCAGGTACGGCGAAAATCTCTACTTCAAATACCGGATCGAGGCGGCGGCGGAACTCTATCACGCCGGAAAAATCCGCAAAATTCTCGTCTCAGGCGACAACAGCCGGAAGGATTACGACGAACCCGCCGCCATGCGCGCCGCACTCGAAGCCAAAGGAGTGGCTCCGGAAGACATCGTCGAAGATTACGCCGGATTCCGCACGCTCGACTCGATCGTCCGCGCCCGCGAGGTGTTCGGCGTATCGAAGCTCACCGTCATCTCGCAGCCGTTCCACTGCAAGCGCGCGCTCTACCTGGCCGATCACCGCGGCGTGGATGCGATCGGATTCGCCGCCCGCGAAGTCAAGGTGCGCTCCGCCCGGCTGCGCACCGCGGTGCGCGAACCGTTCTCCCGCGCGCTCGCCGTCCTCGACGCCGGTTTCGGGCGCTCCCCGCACTTCCTCGGCGAACCGCTCCCCATCCGGATCGAACCGCCTCCCGATCAAAATTAATTAGAATAAACTAACAAGAAGCGCTTGCATTTCCGGAATCCCCGGTTATATTATTTGCAAACAGTCAAATTCGGCTGTCTTTTTTTGGGAAACAGAATTAGACAAGACTAAATATTGACGGGACGCCAAATTCAGGCTTTCCGGGGTCGAGCGGCCCCGAGCAGTGTTCAACCAATCATCATCAACCGAGAGGATGGAAATGAAAAAGAAATGGATCCTTTCCCTTCTGCTTCTGGGCACGTCGGGCGTACTCTTCGCCACGCTGTGGCCGGAGAAACAGCAGGCGGGAACCTTCGTCAACGCGGAGGGCAAACTCGCCGCCGACGCGGAAACCTTCACCCGCGAACTTCTGGAACTCGCCCGGAAGAACGACCGGAAGAACTTCGCCGCCCGCTGCCAGGACACCGGCAACCGCGACCTGCCCGCGCAGTTCGCGACCATGCGGAACACCCGGCTGGCCGGGGAATCCGACTGGCAGGTCGAGAAAATCAAACAGCAGGAGGATTTCTACCTGGTCCGGGTCAAAACGAGCAACTCCGACAGCTATCGCTGCGCCCTCGCCCGGAATCCGGAAAAGAACGAGTGGAAATTCCTCGGCCTTTACGATGAATAACGCAACATAAGGATACCCTTGTCATGCTTTCCCCCAACAGAAAATTCACGCTGATCGAACTCCTGGTGGTGATCGCCATCATCGCCATTCTCGCCTCGATGCTGCTGCCCGCCCTCAACCAGGCGCGCGAAAAGGCGCGCGGCAGCTCGTGCGTCAACAACCTCAAGCAGATGGCCTCGGCCAACTTGCTTTACGTCAACGATTACCGGGTGCTCTGCCCGATCAAGTCCGCCAAAAACGAGGACGGCTCCTACACCTGGTTCTACGGCCTGGCCGGGGAACCGATGAGCGGCGCGGCATACAACCTGACCCGGGGCGGCTTCCTGCACCCCTATCTCGGCGAGAATACGCAAGTGACGCTCTGCCCGACCTGGCGGATCCCGAACAACATCTCCAACCCCGCCGAGAGCGCCGCCACCGGCGGCTACGGCTACACCCGCCTCTCCTTCAGCAGCACGGTCAGCGCCACCGACCGGGCGATCAGCAACGGCCGGACCCAGCCGGGAAAAATCAAGCGCCCGACCAGCATCGTCATGTTCGCCGACTGCGCGATGGGCGCAACGCCGACCGGAACGGCGATCCTCGTCCCCAAGGGGCTCGGCATGCTGGACACCTACGGGACGTTGCACTTCCGCCATACCAACTGGGCCAACATCGCCTGGCTTGACGGCCACGTCGGCAGCGAGCGCTACCTCGCCGGGAACGTCGGCGCCAAAACCGGACACTTCACCGAGGAAACCCGGAATTTCGACCAGGACCTGGACTGATTCATGACCACGTTCATCGCCGCCGTGCTTGCCGCGGCGGGTTTTCAAAGCTTCTGCAAACTGGCGCTGCTGCCGCGACGGTGGGAACTCCTCGTCGCGGCGCTGCTCGTCCCGCTGCCGTTCTTCTTCGAAGGGCGGATTGCGCGGACCAGCCTCGTCGCGCTGGAGGCGTCGCTCTCCGGCGCGGAGGCGCTCAAAAACTGGTGCGCTCTCGTCGTGATCCAGGAGCTCTTCACGCTGACCGCCGGATTCTCGCTGCTCGCCGAATTCGAATCCGGCGATCGGGCAAGACCGTGGAAATACGCGGTGTTCCTGCCGTCGGCGCTGCTCCCGGCGGGAGCGTTTTACCTCCAGACCCGGCTGTTCAACGCGCTGCCGGGGTTCGAGTTCCGCACCATCACATGCTGGCTCGCCGCCGGGCTGCCCGCCGCCGGAATCGCCGCGGCGGAACTGGTCCGGCTGCTGCGCCGCGACCGCGAATCGCGCATTCTCGCCGTGCTCCACGCCGAATGGGTGCTGATTCTCGGCGCGGTGTTTCTGCCGGTCGCCGCCGTCGCAGAACTGATTCCGGGCGGTGAATCCAGCGTCTCCGGGCTGGAGTCGCTGCTCGTCCTCGGAGCGCTCGCCGTTCCGGTGATTCTCTCCGCCCTCGGTTTTTATCTCTGGTCTCAATTTAAGAGGAAGAAGTGCCATGTCTACCGTCACCCAAATTCTTAACTGGATCTCCACCAGCCTGCTGCTGCCGGTGATCGTGCTGCTGCTGGCGGCGATGATCGCCTCTTTGGTTTCGCTGGGAGGATTTTTCTCGACCTATCTCGTGCTGCTCCAGCAGCGGCGCAAGCGCGCCGAACTCCTGACGCGCATCCGCCACAGCCCGTGCATCGAGGGCGTCGACCTCGCCGAAGGCGGCGTCTTCGGCTGCCACCTCGCCGAACTCGACACCCTCGGCTGGAACGAGCTCGAATGCGAAAAGCGCATTTCAGAATTCCAGCAGGGCTACGAACGCGAACTCGAACGCGCCAGATTCCTGATGAAAGCCGGGCCGATGCTCGGACTCATGGGAACGTTGATTCCGATGGGCCCCGCGCTGGCGGGGCTCGCCTCGGGCGACATCGGCTCGATGGCCTGGAACATGCAGATCGCCTTCGCCACCACCGTGGTCGGCTGCCTGATCGCCGGAGTCGGGCTGCTCATCTATTCGGTCAAGAAGCATTGGTACGCCGAGGAGATTTCGAACCTGCGCTACGTGCTCGACCGCCAGATCGCCGGAGTCGGAAAATGAGCCGACGCCACCGCTACGACGCCTTCCGGGAAGAGGAGGAGGTCGACCCGCTCTCCAACCTGGTCAATCTCTTCGACGTGGCGATGGTGTTCGCCGTGGCGCTGATGGTCGCCTTCGCCATCCAGAGCCGGATGACCGAATTCCTCACCGCCGAGGACGCCACCTTCGTCAAGAACGCCGGAAAGCCGGATATGGAAATCATCGTCAAAAAAGACAACAAGATCACCCGCTACCAATCGGAAAAAGCCGAAGGAACCGGCAAAGGCCAGCGCGTCGGCATCGCCTACCGCCTCGAATCCGGTGAAATCATCTACGTTCCCGAAGGAAAGAATTAGAATATGAAACAACTTCCTCCCCGCTATCTCGCGGCCGCGCTGATTGTCGCCGTCACGGCGATCCTCTTCGGCCTTTATCTGCGCTACGGGTCCGACACCCGGGTGGCGTTCGTCAATTATCCGGAATACATGCTCGCCCCGCTGATGGACCAGGCGCTCAACCCCGCCGTCGAAGCGGTCCCGCTCAAATGGACCGAAACGAGCGGCGAAGAGCTGAAAAATTACGATATGATCGTCTTCTTCGGGATGGGGCTCAACTTCACCGAAAAACAGCAGGAGATTCTTTCGAAACTCCGCAAACCGCTCTACGTCACCGCCTCGACCCGCACCGAAACCGCGCTCAACACGCTCACCGAAGAGCAGCGCGACCGGCTCTCCGACTACCTTGAGAACGGCGGCAAGGAGAATTTCAAGCGGATGCTCGACTATATCCGCTACGAAATCGACGGCAAGCGCCTCCGCGCCCCGAAGCCGCAGCCGCCCAAGGAGGTGCTCTATTCGGCCTTTTTCCACATCGACGAAGACGCCCGGTTCAAGACCTTCAACGAGTATATGGACTGGTATAAAAAGAGCGGCAAATACAAGCCGGACGCGGCCACCGTCTGCCTGCTCTCCGGCAACGGCGGCGGCGACCTCCCCACAGTCATCGAAGCGTTGGAAAAGAAAGGGCTCAACGTCGTCGCCGCCAGCGGCATGGGCCGACTGCTGCCGATGCTCCAGCAGGCGAATCCGGACCTCGTGATCTACCAGCCGCACGGCCGCCTCTCGATGCAGGACCCCGACGCGGCGATCGCATTCCTGAAAAAGAACAACATTCCGCTGTTCTGCCCGATCAAGGCCAACCAGCCGTATGAGGAGTATCTGCGCGACCAGCGCGGCATGACCGGCGGCATGATGAGCCAGAGCGTCACCATGCCGGAGCTGGACGGCGGCGCGGTGCCGTTCGTCCTCTCGGCGCTGTTCCGCAACAAGCGCGGACTGCTCGAATTCCGGGTGATCCCGGACCGGCTGGAACGCTTCGCCGAACTGGTGAAGAAAACCACCGACCTCCGCCGCAAACCCAATGCCGAAAAGAAAATCGCCATCGTCTACTACAAGGGCCCCGGCCAGAACGCCCTCGTCGCCGCCGGGCTCGAAGTCGGCGACTCGATCCTCAACACGCTGCGCGCGCTTCAGAAAGCCGGATTCACCACCGGCCCCCTCCCCGAAAATGCCGAAGAATTGAACAGGCAGATTCAGGAAAACGCCGCCGTCTTCGGCACCTACGCCGAGGGCGCGATGCAGGAGTTCATGCAACATGCCACAATAGCGACCGTCACCCCCGCCGACTACCTCGCGTGGGTGAAGAAAAGCATGCCCGCCGACCTCTATCAGGAGGTGGTCAAGCGTTATGGGGAATTCCCCGGCAGATACTTCCGCACGCCGGAGGGCAACCTGGCGCTGGGCCGCCTCCAGTTCGGCAACGTCGTGCTGCTGCCGCAGTCGCTCCCCGGCGAAGGGAGCGACAGCAACCTGCTGGTCCACGGCGTCAAGATGGCGCCGCCGCACACCTACATCGCCACCTATCTCTGGATTCGCCACGGCTTCAAGGCCGACGCGCTGCTCCATTTCGGAACCCACGGCAGCCTCGAGTTCACGCCGTGGAAACAGGTCGCGCTCTCCAGTTACGACTGGCCCGACGTGCTGATCGGTGAAATTCCGCACTATTACCTCTACGTCATCAACAATCCGGGCGAGGCGCTGATCGCCAAGCGCCGCAGCTACGCAACGCTGGTGAGCCACCTCACCGCGCCCTTCATGAACGCCGACAGTTACGGCGCGCAGAAAGAGCTCGGCGAAAAGATCGAACATTACGAATCCGCCGAAAACGCCATGCTCAAGGCGGAATACGCCAGGTCGATCGTCGAAATCGCCAAACGCGAACATTTCGACCGCGACCTCAAGCTCTCCGACGATTTCGCGGCGGGCA
>CAYSZM010000143.1:0-9144 GCA_964435365.1 uncultured Victivallis sp.
GCATTCCGTGCGGCTTCGCCGTACTCATGCCTGCGAGTAAGGTACTTTTCTTTTTTACACTCCCAGACCGGCAAACGTGCCGGTGCCGGATAGGGGTTGGCGTGATTCTCCCCCAAAATGGCATTACGCTCCATTTTTTTGAAAAATTCATTTGGCTTTCGGCGGATTGTTTGCTATAATATATGATACAGGTATTAAATACTGGAGAACCCAATGAGTATAGAGCTGATTCGCCGCCCGGTGCGCCGGGATGCCGTTTATGACAGGATGCTGGATGAAATCCGGCAGGCCATCGTCAGCCGCACTTTGCCGCCGCGAAGCCGGATTCTGTCGGAAACCGAGCTCTGCGAACGGTACGGAATCAGCCGGGTTTCCGTCAGAACCGCACTGGCGAAGCTGGAGAAAAGCGGGCTGATCGTCAAGAAAAACGGCCTCGGTTCGTTCGTCTGCGACCCCGACGACCCGGCCTTTTCCCCGCAGCCGGAAGTTTGCGACATCGCCATCAATATCACCGATGTCAATCTCGGCGTCTATTGGTACTATGCGAAAATCCAGAGAGCCGCGGCCGCCGCCGCTCCGCTGTACAATGCCAAACTCTCCATGGTCAATGAGATTTCCGCCGCAACAATCACCCCGATGCTCTGGCAGGGATTCCTGGCGATCAGCGCCGACTGCAATTCCGAGCTGGAGGCGATCGCCGACCGCGGAGTCGAAGTCGCCCTGCTCAACCGCATCTCCACCCACCCCCGCATCGCTTCGATCTATGTCGATTATTATGAGGAGTCCTGCCGGGCGGTCCGCCGCCTGATCGACCGGGGGCATAAGAAGATCGCCATCATCACCCCCGACGACGGCGGCACCAGCAAAGCCCTGCGCGTCGGCGGCTATCTCCGGGCGCTCGACCGGAGCTTCCCCGAGCCGGACCTCTTCTGCCCGCTGTTCCCCAACCGGCCGGAACTGGAAGCCGGAATCATCCTCGACTATTTCAAAAATCACCGGCCCGACGCGGTCTTCATCCCCTACGGCGCTCATTTTCTGCCTTTCATCACGGTGATGAACAAGCTGAAAATCCGGATTCCGGAAGAGATGGAAGTCGTCAGTTTCGACGATATCGGCGAAATGCGGAGTCTCTGCGGATTCCCCTTCAGCTACATCAAAATGCCGCTGGCGGAAATGACCCGCGACGCCATCCGCTATCTGTCGGAGAAGATCGAGGGCAAAGAGTCCGTCCCGGTCCTGCGGAAAAAGTATCCCGTCTCGTTCGAAGTCTGCGATTGATCGAATTGTTCTTGCGCGTTGTTTCGTGCAGCATATAATACAGGTATTAAATACAGGAAGAGAGGAGTGGAACATGAAGCCAGGGAAAGTTGCGGGATGCCTTGCCGCATTGCTGCTGAGCGTCGCCGGGGTCGCCGGGGTGCTGGAGCCGAAGCCGGAAACCCTGCAAAACGGCGCGATCGCCTGCAATGACGGAACCCGCGGAACCGTCGCCGGTACCGTTGCCCGGACCGAAGGATTCGACGGCGGCGCGGCGCTCCGGCTCGAAGATTCCGCTTCCACCGTCGAAATCCCGTACTCCGTCAACCCCGAAGCCGCGGCGGTCGAGGCGTGGGTCAAACTGCCGGAGAAGCCGGTCTTCCGCCACCTCTTCCGGCGGCGCGGCAAAAACAACCAGTGGCAGCTTTACGTCGCCCCGGCGGGCGGCTCCGACTATCTCCTCTACGGAATGAGCTGGAAGAAATCCGACGGACAGAACAATTTCGTCGGCAAAAGCAAGGTGAAACTCCAGGGCGGCCGGTTCTATCACATCGCCATGGAGCTCGACGGAACCCGCAGCGGCAAACTCTTCATCAACGGGCAGGAAGTCTGCTCCGAAATCCCCGCCGACGCGCTCCGCCCCGGTTCGAGCCCGATCACCATCGGCGGCGGCAAGCCCGGCGAACCGGGCGAACTGGTCGTTCAGGACGCCGCCGTCTACGATTCCGCGCTGCCGGAGAACTGGCGGCAGCGGGTGCGGGAACGGCTTTACCCGTGGGAGAAGAAGTTCACCCCCGAAGAGGTGCTGAATTTCTCCGCGCCGGGCGCCTGGGTGACCGCGCCGGTGGAGCTGCTCGAAACGATGCCGGAAGATGAGATGTGGTCGGCGCGCACCCGCTTCGGCAACGATCCGGGCAAGCGGCTGGAGCGCCGGTCGATGTACGATCTGGCCACCGGCGCAAAAGTGGAAAAGGCCGGACTGCGCTGGAACAATCATCCGCTCTACCCCACGCTCCACGCCGCGCAGGTTCCGGCGGACTGGACTAAAACCGACGCGGTCGCGCTCAAAGTCGATTCGAAAGTCTCCACCGGCGAAGTGATTTATCTCGCCTTCTCCGCCGATTCGAAGACGACCCCGTACCGCGATTACTATCTCTTCCCGTTCGCGGTCAACTTCTCCGGCGAAAAAGAGATCGTCATCGACCGGAACAAATTCGAGGCGTTCGGCGAACCCGCCGGATGGGACAAAATCGACGGCGTCTACCTCTTCACCCGGATGTCCGGCTCCGAACCGCACCCGGCGACCGACCTTCTGCTGAAATCGCTGCGGCCGGTTTCGGGAATGCCGGACAACAGCGCCGGGTTCGCCGGGGAAGTCCGCAAGGAAAAGGACGCCGACGGCTTCGTCTTCCGGATGCGGAAGGCGGAGTACCAGCGGCAGTATCTGAACCACCCGTTCCCGGAGACGAAGGACGGCAAGCCGGTCTACGCCCCCTACGCCCACCAGCCCTATGAAGTCTGCGAGCAGGGCGAGTTCGGCTATTTCCCGACCTTCCTGCCCGGCTACGCCAGTTATGCGCCGGACGGGAAAGCTTACATCAATTCCGGCGACCTGGTCCAGTACAAAGGAGCCGACGGCAAATGGCAGTACGCCGACCTCGTTCCGGTGCTGAAGAAGTGGGCGAAGGAACAGGGCTGGCCCGGGCTTCAGCTCAGCTGGGGGCTCTCCAACGGGGAGAAGGCGGTCCGCACCGACAACGACGGCGACCTCTATCTGCTCGTTCCGGTGGAGAAACTCGACGCCGAGGGGAAAACCGTAGACTGGCACACCCGGACCACGCTTCTGCTCCACTCCCGCGACGGGCTCAAGACCTTCGACGTCCACCCGATCCCGGCGCCGGGGCGGACCGCCGAGTTCGAGAAGCTCGATGGGCATAACACCGACTGCCTCAAGCGCCCGCCCGTCATTCTGACCGGAGACTACAGCTACTTCGCGGACGGCGACCCGGCGGGGTATCTGCTGACTCCGACGAAAAAGAGCGACGGGACATTGGACCTCGGAAAGCTGATCAAATACGCCGAGTTCGCCATCGCCCCCGACCAGCATTCCGGCGGCGGCAACCATGTCATCACCCGCGGCGACAAGCTCTTCATCGTCTACGGCGTCGCCTCGGTCGATGCGATCGCCATGCGCAAAGTCAAAGGCGCGAAAAAAATGGTGATGCCACCGGTTCCGCCGGACCACCCCGGGCTGAAGCTGAGCTACCAGTATCGGCGCGGCAGCGAGACCGTCACCGGCTACAGCAAAGACGGCACCCCCGCCTTCATCGTCGAGTACGATCTCAAGACAGGCAAATTCGGCGAGCCGCGCTATCTGCTCTCGGGGGGAATCCACGACGACGGGCACAACTGGCCTGGCATCACTGTTGACAGCCGCGGCATCCTCCACGTGATCGCCAACGGCCACCACGACCCGCTCGCCTACACCCACAGCCTGAAGCCGGACGACCCCGCCGGTCCGTGGAGCGACCCGATCTACATCCGCCCCGGCAAGCCGGTTCCGCGCCTCTCCTACGCCACGCTCAACTGCGGGAAGGACGACACGCTCTACACCATCCACCGCAGCACCACCGACGTCTACAACAACCACCTCGGAATGTATTGGAAACCCGCCGGGCAACCGTGGCAGGGCGAAGAGGTGCTGGTGACCCCCTACCGCTACATGTACAAAGTCTGGGGACACAAGGCGATGTACAACCCGGCGACCGGCGGGCTGACGCTCGGATTCTACTCGGTCGCCTCGATGAAGCAACTGGGGCTCGACCCCTATCTCTTCGATATCTTCCAGCATCCCGACCAGGAGAAAATCTACCGCGGCGGGAAAGAGGACGTCGGCGTCCCCGAGGGGAGCCGGTGCAAAATGTATGTGGGCGACCCGTCGGAGCTGACCCTCCTCACCTTCGACCCCGCCTCGAAACGCTGGAAGCTGACCGTTGGAAGCGATCTCAAATAAACAACAACCCGGAGAAAGGACGCTGTCATGAAAAAGCATTTTACGTTGATTGAATTGCTCGTGGTAATCGCGATTATCGCCATTCTCGCCAGCATGCTGCTGCCCGCCCTGAACAAGGCCCGCGACCGGGCGAAAGCCGCCAACTGCATCGCCAACCTCAAACAGCTGAGCATGGCGCTCAGCATGTACACCGGAGCCAACGGCGATTTCCTGCCGCCGCAGGAGGTGCCCAACCCCGCCGGAAAATTGAAGCCGTGGACGACGCTGATCGCCATCGAACAGGGGCTCTCCGGCAAAGTGTTCGCCTGCCCGTCGCTCTCCGGGGGCGACAAATACCAGATTGCCAAAATGACCTCCAAAGACTGGCAGAACGCCTGGAACGACACCGGCGCCAACTACAACGGGCCGCGTTACACCCATTACGGGCTGAACCGCCTGATCAGCCGGACCGATTCGCTGGGCAGCCGGGGAAAACTGACGCGAGCCGCCAGCCCGTCCAAGCTGCTGCTGCTGACCGACACCTATGTGGCCTCCAACACCAAAGACGGATTTTTCCTGGTCTGGTCGCAGTTTCAGGCGGCCAACGACTGCGGACAGGTGGACGGGCGTCACAACTTCAGCAGCAACGTCTGCTATGCCGACGGCCATGTCGCGCCGAAAATCACCGGGGCGCATGTCGAGCGGGATTCCTACTCTTCGGCGATCAATCCTTACGTGACCGAGTTCAACAGCGCGGGCGACAAGGCTCCCCTGTGGAACATCAACAGCAAATGAGGAGACGATTCCATGCGGCCGTCCTCGCTCTGGCCTGCGCCTGCATCGCCGGAGCCGGGGACGCGAAAATGAAGTTGAAGATGGAGGAGTTTCATTCGCTCTCCCCGGACCTCCTGCCCGTCATGAAAGAGAAGGGCTTGACCGAGCAGGACCTGTGGGCGAATCAGGAATTTTCCGACCGGGCGTGGGTTTTACACCACCGCCCGCTCGCCGAGTTCGACCGGGGAATCCGGGACGGCTTCTGGCGCGACATGCACTGCTACCCCACCGTCGCGCTGGCCGGGCTGCGGCTCGACTGGTCGAAGTGCCGCGCCGTCCGGGTCGCGGTCGAGTCGGAGACGAAGAGCAACAATATCATCACGCTGGCGTTCCGCTCCGACAACCCGGAGGCGAAGGGGCGCGGCTATTTCTGCTTCGAAATTCCGCTGGACTTCGCCGGAAAAAAAGAGTTCGAACTCGAATTCGCCGACGCCAAGCCGCTCAACCGCCCCGCCGGATGGGGTCAAATCTCCGGCATCTATCTCTTCGCCAAGGCCAACGGGAACCGCCCGAATCCGTATGCGGCGATGCGGCTCGCCTCGATCACCCCGCTGCCGGGGAGTGTTACGCCGAAACAGGAGAAGCCGGAGCTGTTTCAGGTCCGTCTCCCCGACCGCCCCACGCCGAATCTGAATCACGACTGGCCGGAAGATTGCGCCGACGGGCCGGTGGTGGACGGCAAACACTTCATCACCTATCAACACTGCGGCCGGGGCGAACGCGATCTTTTCGCCTGGTATCCGCGCTACAATCCGGGGTACGTCAGCATTTCGCCCGAAGGCAAGGCGTACATCGCCGCCGGAGAGCTGATCCAGTGGCTCGACGGCAAAAACTGGAAGACGTTCTCGGTGCGCCCTGCTCTGGAAGCATGGGCGAAACAGAAGGGATACGCCGGGCTCTACCACAACTGGGGCGCCCAGGGGAGCGACCCGGTCATCCGCTTCGACCGCGACGGCAACAGTTATTGGCTCGAGCAGGTCGAAGCGCTCGATTCCGCCGGGAAGCGGTACGACCGCCGCACCCGGACGGCACTGCTCTTCTTCTCCCCCGACAAGTTCAAGACGGTGCAAATCTATGAACTTCCGCTGCCGATCGCGGGCTTCGAGAAGATCGACGGCAACAACCCGGCCGCCCTCGACCGGCCGCCGGTCGTCCTGCTCTCCGACTACGGCTATTTCGACGACGCCTACCACGGGCTCAAGTTCCTGCTGCCGAAACGGCAGGGCGATGGGCTGGAGCTCGGCGAACCCGTCGAAATCGCTCCGGAGGCCATCGGCTGCAACTACCACTCCGGCGACGGCAACATCGTGCTCTCTTCGAAGGACAAGCTCTTCTTCCTCTGGGGCTGGCTGGTCAAGGAGTGGCCGGGCTCCAAACGAAGCGCAGAGATCCTCGGCGAACTCAAGAAACTTCATCCCGAGGGAACACTGTGGACGGCGGACCATCTCGCGCAGACCCGGTTCGGGCGCTCGCTCCCGAAGTCATTCCCCGGCCCGGACTCTCCGGCGCGGAATCTGACATTCGACGTTCAGAACCATGAGGCGTTCCATTCGCGCTTTCTCACGGCGAGCACCCGCGACGGCGTGCCGACGTTTCTCAGCACCTACGACTTGAAGACCGGCAAGATGGGCGAGCCGGTCTACGTCGGCTCGGCGGGCGGCGCACTCGACGACCACAACTGGGGCGCGATCGCGTTCGACCCGGAGGGCTACCTCGAAGTCATCCTCAACGGTCACCACAACCCGCCCCAGTACACCCGGTCGAAACGGCCGTATTCGGGGGAGGCGTTCGAACCGGTGCGCTTCCTTCAGCCCGAACAGCAGTTCGAGCGGTGCAGTTACGGCTCGCTCAACTGCGGCACCGACGGGACGCTGTACAGCTTTCACCGCTCGACCACGGGGACTTACAACAACCGGCTGGTGATGTTCCGCAAAAAGGCGGGGCTGCCGTGGGAGCCGGCGCGCACCATCGTCGCCCCGTCCAAGCTGCTCTACCACTCGTGGATGGACAAGGTGACGGTCGACCCGCGCAACAACCGCCTTTACCTCACCTATCTGGCGACGCCGCCGCAGTCGTTCTGGACGCCCGATTATTATGAAACGATGCGCTTCACCTACCCGGAACTGGAGGAGAGCCTGCCCTACCGGACCGACCCGGAACGAATGACGTTGAAACCCGTCCGCCACTGGGAATCGTGGGAAAACGGCGGCATGGTCCAGCTTCGCGGCGGCGAGCCGGTGATCCTGGTCTCCGACGACGGCGGCGACTCCTGGCGGCTCGCCCGCAGCGGAGACTTCCAATGAGCGGAGAACAGAAAACCTGGCGCAACGGCACGCTGGTCTACACCTCGGCCGGGTTGGTCGTACTCTTCTTCTGGCTGATGTGGGGCGACTTCGCCTATTCGATGAAGGACCGCGCCGCCGGAGCGGTGGCCGGGCTGATGCTCAAACGGTTCGACGTGTCGGACTTCCTTTACGGGATCATCATGATCTCGTTCCCCAACTTCACCAACATCTTCCTCTGCCCGATCGTCAGCTACCGCTCCGACCGGCACCGCGGAAAATACGGGCGGCGCATCCCCTATCTTCTGATGACGACGCCGTTCATCGTCGTCGGCCTCGCCGGGCTCGGCTTCACGCCGATGCTGGCGCGACTGCTGCACCGGGCGGTCGGCGACGCGCATATCTCGCTGAACTTCGCGGCGCTCTTGGTCTTCTGCGTCTTCTGGGTGATCCTCGACTTCGGGACGACGCTGGCGAGCGCAATCTTCAACGCGCTCGCGACCGACGTGGTCCCGGAAGCGTTCCTCGGGCGGTTCTTCGCCATGTTCCGGGCGGTCAGCCTCGGCTGCGCGTTCCTGTTCAACTATTACGTCATGGGATACGCCGAAACGCAGTATCTGGTCATCTTCCTCGGGCTCGCCGTTCTCTACGGCGCGGGGCTGTTCAGCATCTGCCTCAAGGTGAAGGAGGGGAACTATCCGCCGCCGGAGGACGAGGTATCCGGGCCGCAGACGGTCGACCGCGCCATCCGCACCTATTTCCGGGAGTGTTTTTCGCAGCCGTACTACCGCTGGGTGATCGCGGCGATGGTGGTCGCCGGATTCTCGGTGGTCCCCTTCAACATCTACGGCATGTTCTACGCCAAGAGCCTGAACATGGATATGGACACTTACGGGAAAATCAACTCGGCGATCTGCCTGGTCTCGTTCATCCTGAGCTTCTTCCTCGGCTGGTTCTCGGACCGCTTCCACCCGATCCGCACCGGGATGGTCTCCATCGCCGTCCAGACCGCGATCCTCTTCGTCGGCGGACAGATCGCCACCAGCGAACCGGTGCTGGGCTGGATTCTGCTCATTCAGGGAGTTTCGATCATGAGCTACAACACGCTGATGGCCTCCTACGCCCCGCGACTGTTCCCGAAGGAGTATTTCGCCCAGTTCAATTCGGCGATGATGCTGCTCAACGCGCTGGCCAGCGTGGTCGGCGCGCCGCTGGTCGGCGAATTCCTCGACCTGACCGGGAACTATTACCCGCACCTGTTCACCATCGGCGGCTGCTTCGGCCTCGCCGGACTCGGCTGTTTCTTCATGGTCTACCGGGGATATCTGCGCAACGGAGGCGACTCCGGCTATGTCGCCCCCGACCCGGTGACGGAAGCGGAATAAAAAAGAACGGCCTCCCGGATTGCGGAAGGCCGTTTTTTTCGAGCAGAAAACGCGGGATTACCGCGCCTTGTACTCTTCGAGGAATTCATAGATCCGCGCCGCCATCGAGTTCTGGGTGATGCGGATGATCTTCATTTCGCGATGGACGCTTTCCGGCGCGTCCGAAGCGTGGGCGGTGTTGACCATGACGTTGCTGCCGAAGTCGCGGCGGACGGTGCCCCCCGGCGCTTTCGACGGGTCGGTCGGCCCGAGGACGGAACGGATCTTGGCGATCGCGTCGGGGCCTTCGTAGATGAGCACGAGACACTTCGCCTGCGAGTTCTGGAGGCCCTTTTCCTCTTCGGTGCACGATTCCGGACGGCGGCCGGACATGAATTCGATCAGCTGCGAGAAC
>CAYSZM010000144.1:0-9057 GCA_964435365.1 uncultured Victivallis sp.
GAGCTCGAGCGTCCGATTCAGGTCGTGCAGCCCGGAGACGGTCGGCTCGGTCACCGCCACCGCCAGATCGACGCCGGTCATGGCGGAGATCACCGGGCAGCCGATTCCCGGCGGACCGTCGAGCAGAATCAGTTCCGCGCCCGACTCCCCGGCATAGCTCTTGGCCGCACGGCGAATCTCGGCGACCAGCTTGCCGGAATTCTCCCCGCCGGGCAGCAGTTTCGCGTGGAACATCGTTCCCTGCGCGGTGGACGACTCGTACCATTCGCCGCAGAGACGCGGCTTCATCCTGATCGCATGCGCCGGACAGAACGAGGCGCAGACGCCGCACCCCTCACAGGCGCTCTCATCGATCACCGCGAGCTCGTCCTCCCCCACCCGGAACGCATCGAACCGGCAGACCTCGACGCATTCGCCGCAGCGGGTGCAAAGCGAAGTGTCCACGACCGGAGCGAGTCCGGCGACAAAAGCATGGGTTTCGCGCACATCGGGCTTGAGGAGCAAATGCAGATCGGAGGCATCCACATCGCAGTCCACCAAAACGGAATTCCCGGCCAGTACGGCAAATGCGGCGCACAGCGAGGTCTTCCCCGCTCCTCCTTTTCCGCTGATAATCAGGATTTCTTTCACTGCCGCACCTGCCTGCTTTCACAAACCGAAGCCAGAAGCGCTTCGAATTCTTCTTTCAACTCCGGGGCGCATTCCGTCAGCCGCCGCCCGGAGGAGTACCCCTCGGCGATCTTCCGGGAGAAGGGAATCTTCATCAGAACGGGAATCCCCCGGCTCCGGCAGAACGCCTCCAACTCTCCGCAATTGTCGTCGGCCCGGTTGACGATCACACCGCACTTGAGATGCAACTCCTCCAGCGTGTCGCACGCCAGCTCGAGATCGTGCAGGCCGAACACAGTCGGCTCGGTAACCAGCAGCACGAAGTCCGCGCCCCGCACGGCCGAAACCATCGGGCAGGCGGTTCCCGGCGGGCAGTCCAGCACATTGACCCGGTCCGGCTGCGCCAGCTCCTTCAGTTTGCGGATCACGGGAACCGCCATCGGGTAGCCGACATTCATCACGCCTGAAATCAGTTCGATTCCCGCCGCCGCCCGGAATTCCAGATTCCCGATGCCGTGCATCGTCTCGGCGATCGCTCCCGTTTTGCAAATCAGCGTGCAGCCGCCGCAGGAGTGACAGAGCTCCGGGAAAAACAGCATCTTTTTCCCGAGCGCGGCGATCGCGTGAAAATTGCAGCTCCGCGCACACGTTCCGCAACCGAGACAGCGTGCCGGGTCGAATTCCGGAACCGGAATCTCCACCGGCTCACTTCGAGCCGGAGCCGAGTCGAGAAACAGATGGCAGTTCGGTTCCTCGACATCGCAATCGAGCAGCCGGCCCCGCTCCCCCAGCGTCTCGGCGAGGGCGAGGGCGACGGTGGTCTTCCCGGTTCCGCCCTTGCCCGAGGCGACCGCGATCTTCATGCCCAGTGCCCTTCGACGTCGGCCGATTCCAGCGGCGTGAGCACTCCGGCCTCAAATTGCCGCAGGGCCTCGGCCCCGGTCAGCGCGGCGGTCTGATAGACCTTGATTCCGGCGGTCTGGAGCACCCTGAACGCCTTCGGCCCGCAATGCCCGGTCACCACCGCTTCGACACCGGCATTGGCCACGGTGGTTGCGGACTGAATGCCCGCCCCCTGCGCCGCGTTGAGGTTCTGAATATTTTCCACGGCGGTCGTTTCACCCGAAACGGTGTCATGAATGACGAAGAACGGCGCCCGTCCGAACCGGCTGTCCAGCAATACGTCGAGGTTGCGGCCCCGGCTGGTGAATGCGATTTTCATGATCTTTATTCCTTTCAACGTTTGCTTCACGTTATTTATTGTGAGTTCCGCAGCATCTCCGGTGATGGCCCGCGCAGCCGGGGAGCAGATGGCACTCCCGCAGCCGGTGCGATTCCTTCCACTCGTCCCAAATCTCGCGCCACGCGCCGGAGACGAACGGGCAGACGCGGATTCCGCTGCGGTTCAGCTGCTCCAGGTCCTCGTTGGAGATCGCGCCGCAGATGAGGAGATTGACGCCGGCGCGTTTCAGGAATTCGAGCTTCTCCGCCACTCCGGCGGGAAGCGCCGCGGCGGATTCCGATTCCCCGCGCCTCCGGCAGCACTCCATCAACACGGCGTTACGGGCCGCGTCGTACATCGGCGAAATCCGCTCCGTTCCCGGCAATATGGTGATGACGGCTCTCATAGTTACAATCTCCTGTTGTGCGGTTTTAAAATAGCAATAACCGTGCCAGCCGTGTTTGAGGAGAAAATCGCAAAGTGACCGTCGCAAGACGGCGACAGTACGAGAGAAATGAGTCGCAGCAGGGAGACGCTGACACAGGATCTCTCCGGTGTTTTGAGCCTCTTTCCCTTGCAAAAACGGGAAAACGGGTGTATGTTCTTTTCATGCGTTATATTGATCTTCATGTGCACAGCCGTTCCTCGGACGGGAGCGACACGCCGTCGGCAATCGTCGAACTGGCGGCGGCGGCGGACCTTGCCGCAGTGGCGCTGACCGACCATGACACGGTCGGCGGCATTGCGGAATTCCTCGAGGCGGCGAAACGGTTTCCCGCCCTGGAGGCGGTTCCCGGCGTTGAAATCTCCACCATGTTCGGCAACCGCGAACTGCATATCGTCGGGCTGTACATCGACCATGAGAACCCGGTGCTTTGCGAATTCCTCGAGGAGATGCGGAAGAACCGTTCGGTCCGCAACGAGGCGATCCGGATCAAACTGAATTCGCTGGGGTATCCGCTGACCTGGGACGACCCGGCGCTGGCGGCGGCGGGAGACACCGCTTCGGTGGGGCGCCCGCACTTCGCCCGGGCGCTGATGGCGAAGTATGAGGGGTTCCCGACGCTCCAGGCGGTTTTCGACAAACTGCTGAAGCGCGGCTGCCCGGCCTACGTGCAGCGGACGCTGCCGGACCCGGTGAAGGCGTTCGAGGCGATCCACGCCGCGGGCGGCGTCACCGTCTGGGCGCACCCGGTCTACCGCGAACGGAACGAACACGCCTGGGCGCGGCGGATCATGAAGCGCTTTTCGCCCCTCGGACTCGATGCGGTTGAGGGGTACTACAGTCTGTTCGGCCCGGGCGAGACCGAGCTGGTCACCCGTCTGGCGGAAACATACAACCTGGCGCTTTCCGGCGGCAGCGACTACCACGGCGACAATACGCCGAACCTCCGAATCGGTTCGGGGGCGGGGCGGCTCCACATTCCGGAAGAACTGCTCGAAGGCCTCAAGGCGCGGCTGCCGGAACCGGTCTGACCTTTTTTTGCGGAACGGAGATTGACATCTCTTCTCCGGCATGATATATTAGTAGAATATCATCAATCATAAAAGTCCGTTTGAGGGGGTGAAACCGCATGGATACCGAAGTTCGCGTCAAAAAAGGCGAGATCATCGACCGCGCTCTGCGTCGGCTGAAGAAGAAACTCGACAAAGAAGGCACCCTCAAGGAGCTCCGCAACCGGCGTCATTACGAGAAGCCGAGCGAAGTCAAGCGTCGTGAGGCGAAGCAGCGTCATCGCTGATTTTCGCATGAAAAGAGTGCGCCGTGGTGAATCATTCACTGCGGCGCTTCTTTTTTGGGCTCCGGGACTTACAACAAACCGGCGGGTGTCCGCCGCGGTTTGGGCTCACAGGATTCCCGGGACGGAAAATATTCGTTTTTTTTTAGTTTCCGACGTTGAAATAGACGGGAATGAAGCTACTTTTTATGATCGTCAAAAATCGGGGACGCGGTCCGTTCCCGATTTCGTCTTCTTCCGGCGCCGGCGGCGCCGCGGAAGGGGTGGAACCGCCCCCGCAGAAAAGCGGCGGTTCTATTAACAGGAACGTTTTGTGATTAAGAAAGGTCGAAGAAACAATGCGGATTGACGTTCTGGACTATTACTGCAAAGAAGATTGGCTTCTGATGAAAGAGGAAGCCGACCGCCATGCCACCCCGTTTCTGGTGGTGAATCTCAATACCATCAAACGGAAATACGAAGAGCTTAAAGATCATTTCCCGTTTGCGAACATCTATTACGCCGTCAAGGCGAATCCGGCTGTTCAGGTTCTCGAACTGCTGCGCGACGCCGGAGCCTGCTTCGACATCGCCTCGCGCTACGAGCTGGACCGGGTGCTTTCGCTCGGAATCACCCCCGACCGCCTCAGCTACGGCAACACGATCAAGAAAGTCGCCGACATCCGCTACTTCCATGAGAAGGGCGTGACGCTCTACGCCACCGACAGCGAAGCGGATTTGCGGAACATCGCCAAAGAGGCCCCCGGTTCCCGTGTGTTCTGCCGGATTCTCACCGAAGGCGGCGAAACCGCCGACTGGCCGCTGTCGCGCAAGTTCGGCTGCCATCCCGACATGGCGATCGACCTGCTGCTCCTCGCCCGCGAAATCGGCCTCAAGCCCTGCGGCATCAGTTTCCACGTCGGTTCCCAGCAGCGCGACATCGGCACCTGGGACTCGGCGATCGCCAAAGCCCGTTACATCTTCGACTACCTCAAAGGCGAAGGGATGAAGCTCAATCTGGTCAACATGGGCGGCGGCTTCCCCGCCAGCTACATCTCCAAGACCAATGAGATGACGGTCTACTCCGAAGAAATCACCCGTTATCTCGAAGAGGACTTCGGCGAAGATTCCCCTGAAATCATTCTCGAACCCGGCCGCTCGCTGGTCGCCGAATCCGGCATCCTGGTCAGCGAAGTCGTGCTGATCAGCCAGAAGTCCTCGATGGGCGTTGACAAGTGGCTGTATGTCGATACCGGCAAGTTCAACGGGCTCATCGAGACCTGGGACGAGTCGATCAAATATCCGCTCTACTGCGAAGCCCGCGGGGAACCCTGCGAGGACTTCATCATCGCCGGCCCCACCTGCGACAGCCAGGATGTGAT
Source organism: uncultured Victivallis sp. (assembly GCA_964435365.1). GTDB lineage: Bacteria > Verrucomicrobiota > Lentisphaeria > Victivallales > Victivallaceae > Victivallis. The sequence continues at coordinate 4,931 of CAYSZM010000144.1, forward strand.
GTACGAGTATTTCCGCAATCCCCTTCCGGCCTACATCAAGCCGGGCGACCGGATCTACTGGCTCAGCACGGGCGCCTATACTTCCAGCTACTGCTCGGTGGAATTCAACGGATTCCCGCCGCTGCCGGTTTATTTCGTCAAGTAACTCTCCGCCGCGAGCCCGCCGCTGGGCGGGCCCGCACGGCGGCGGGTTCTACTGCTTGGCCAACGTCCTCTGAAGTTCGATCACCGCCTGAAGGTAAGTGCCTTCGGCGGTGGTGAACCACGGGTGCATCCCGAGCTCGTAGATTTCATAGATCTCCGAAAGACAGCCGGTCGCTTCGGCGGCGGACCGGAGCAGGGCTTCCGCCTCGCCGGTCCTCCCGAGCCGGAGGAAGACGATCGCCTTCCAGGTGATGTACCACGTGCAGAGCTTTTTCCCGACCGGATACATATTGCCGACGGCGGACTCGTTCGCGCAGAAATCGTCGACGGCGTTCCGCTGGAACGGGTCGTCCGCCGGAATGACCGGATAGGGGAAGGTTCCGGCAAGCAGCCCGATGCTGCTCTCCGGACAGCCCGGATAAGGGGTGTAGCGGTCGCCCGCTTTCGGCAGGTCGCGCCGCAGGGCGTCGGCGGTTTCGCGCCAGAGCGCGGCGAGTTCCGGCTCCAGCCCGAGCAGGTCCGAGGCGTCCGCGGCGGCGCGCAAGGTGGCGATGGCGCCGCAGGTGGTCATGTAGGCGTTCTCGCGCCCGGCGCCGAGGCGCTCGAGGTCGGTGCATTTGTCAATTACGGTTTTACCGTCGCGCGTCTCCCGCACCAGGAACTGGCGGAAAAATTCGGCGCAGCCGCGGAGAATCGGACGAATCTTTTCCCGCAGATACTCGCGGTCGCCGCTCGCCTGAAAATAGTTCCAGCAGCTCATCGAGATATGCGACAGGTGGAAGAAGTGGTCCAGCCAGGAACCGGGCGCGGCTCCTTCGAGGCCGGGCTTCTCCAGCGAAATCCACGGGTAGCGGGCACATTCGCTGCACTTGCCGAAATAAATCTCCACCCGTTCGCAGGCGGAACGCAGCCCGTCGAAACGGAAGTCGGGAACACGGCGGGCGGTGGAAACGTGTCCCGCCGCCAGCAGCCCGCCGAGGGCGAAAAATTCGTCGAAGCCGAAGTACTTGCCCTGCCAGTGGGTTTGATAGATCCCCACCGGAATCGACCAGCGGGTGGTCATGATCCGGAGGTGGTATTCGGCCATGCGGGCGACTTCGGCCATGCGGTCTCCGGTGAGTTGCAGGGTCGATTCGCCCCAATACTCCGCCCACGCCGCAACATGGGAGGCCAGCAGCGCATCCCATTCCGGAGCGGCGGGCTCGTCGAATGTCAGAAAGAAGGTGCATTCGGCGTCGCGGGAGAGCAACCGCCAGCGCCCCTTCGATTCATCCCGCTCCACCGGACGGTCGGCGGCGAGCCGGATCGTCCCTTTTTGAATCTCCCCCACGTCGAGCGTGTAGCAGAGCGTGCCTTCGCCGTCGGATTCGACAGCCATCCGGCGGCTGTCGAGCGAATACTCGAAAACCAGCGGCAGCCGCGGGCCGGAGACGATCCGCTTGCGGAGCGCGACCCCATTCCGCCGCAGGTGGCAGAACGCCTCGGTCTCCACCACAGTGCCGTTGCCATACCGGCAACGGGAGCGGCAGAACGCGCGATCGGTATCGAACTCCTGTTCCCATTCGACCAGAACACCCGCCCCCTCGGGAACGGTCAGAAACGAGCCCCACGGCACCAGCTCGCCGCGCGGATTGTCATAGCGGCTCCCGCCGCGGAAAATCGCCGGGACCATGTGGCAACTCTCCTCCTCCCACCCCATTCCGCCCTGCGGATCGAGCAGAAGGGAGAGGTCGCCGTTGCCCAGGGCGACCGGCGTGTAATGACGTTGGGCGGCAATTGGGGAATTACAGGAAATTTTCATAAAAATACCTCGTGTTTGCCAATAATGATACCGCATTTCCGCCTGAAAAGCAACTCGCAGGCATACGCGAACCGGCGGGAAAAGATACGCGAACCGGCGGCCGCGCCTTGAAAAAAGCGCCACGATGCGGAATATTATCCCCATGAAACAGAACGAACCGGATTCGCTGAAACACTATCGCTGGGTCGCGTGGATGGAGATCGACAACGGCCCGGAGAATCCGCCGCTCTACCCGTTCGCGGTGGAGGAGGCGGAGCGGAGCCGCGCCTTCACCTTCCGGCCGGCTCCCCCGGCGCCCTATCTGCTCCTCGTTTTCCTGCATTCCGGAGAGATGCGTTACACGGTGGAAGGCAAAGAATTCGCGCTGTCGCCCGGCGAGCTGCTGGTGATTCCGCGGGGCAGCCGCTACCGCTTCGAGTCGCCCGGCGGCTACCGCAAGACCGTACTGGAAGTCAAGGGGAAGCTGGTCGACGAATACTGCCGGGGAATCGGGCTGGCGGAACCGTTCCGGAGCGCTCCGGAGAATCCGGAGGAGCTGGTCGAAATGCTGGCCCGGCTGGCCGGATGGATGGAGCGGCGCGATCCCCGGCTGATCCCGGAGATTCAGGGCGAAACCATCCGCATCCTCAACGCCACCGCTCTCACCCGAAGGGCCGCAAAAGCGGAACTGCCCCCGCTCCTGGCGCGGGCGGTCCGCTACATCGGCGACCATCTGCGCGAACCGGTTTCGGTCGAGACGCTGGCGGGCGAGCTCGCCGTCAGCCGCACCACCCTCGGGAAGCTCTTCCGCGAACAATTCAACGCTTCGCCGCGCGATTACTGGAACAACCGCCGGATGGAGCTGGCGGACTACCAGTTGCGAAACAGCCAGTTGTCGGTCAAAGAGATCTCCTGGCTGCTCGGCTATGCGTCGCAGTTCCATTTCACGGCGGCCTTCACCCGTTGGGCGGGGCGAAGCCCGAGCTCGGTACTGCGGGAGTTCCGCGCTCAGAATCCGTAGTCAGGGAGCGCCAGCACCGCCTCCCCCCTGCCCCGGAAGGTGCAGTCGGTAAGACTTGCCGGGAGGAAGAAACCGTCGCCGCAATGCAGGGACAGGGTCTCGCCTTCGGCGTTCAGCTCAAGTTCCCCCGCCGTCACCACACCGGCCCGGCAGCACTTCTCGCGGTTGACAAGGTCGAATTCGCCGCTGACAGACAGCTTGCGCACTTCAAAAAATCCGTTGGACCCGAGCGGAATCAGCCGTTGCAGATTGCCGCCCGGTTCGCACACCAACTCTTCCGGCGCATGAAAACAGCGGACTTTCAGCTCCGCCTCGGTTTCCGGGGGGAAGTCGAACGCCTTGAACGCGTCTTCCGGTTCCGCACCGCTGAACCGTTCCGACAGCGACAAGGGCTGTTCGCCGCAGCGCAGTTCCGGCTGGACCACGAGGTCGGACGGCTCCATCACTTCGATCACGGTGACGCCCGGCCCGATCGCGTGCGGCGTTCCGCCCGGCACCAGAATGGCGTCGCCGGGTTTGACGGCAAGTTTATGCAGCATCTTCGCGCCGGAATCGAACACCCCGGTCCGCGCCTCGGCGAGAAAACGCTCCCGGTCGAGCGCCGGGTTGAAGCCGAGCAAAAGATAGGGCTCCTCGCCATTGACCACGCGAGTGCCGAGGACGATCCAGCACTCGGTTTTGCCGTGCGTCGAGCGGAAATAGCGTTTGGCGTTTTCCACCGTCGGGTGAACCTGAATCGGCAGCCGTTCGGCGGAGTCGAGAATCTTCATCAAGATGCCGGTTTCCGAACCCGCCGGGCGGGTCCATTCCGGATGCGCCGCCAGCAACTCACGAAACGGGACTTCGCCCGCGTCGACCTTCACCCGACTCAACCCCTGGCCGGGGCATTCATACTGCGGATTGTTGGCCTCCACGCAGGAGGCGATCCAGTCCTCGGGGAAACGCCCGTCGGTTCCGGGGGGAGTTCCGCGCAGACAGTCGATTCCGGCGCCGCCAAGATAGGCGCGCCACACCCGGTTCGGTTCAAACTTGATCACGTTCATCTCAAAGATTCCTTTGTTGTATGGTCACATCCTTACCCGGTGCCGGCACCCTGCCGGTCTGGGTGCAGGGGCGAAGCGCCCTGCCCGCCGGAGGCATGAGCTGTCGCTCACTAAACAGCTCAATTGCCGAACGAGTTCG
>CAYSZM010000145.1:0-8825 GCA_964435365.1 uncultured Victivallis sp.
GCGACAACGGCTGCATGGTGCTGCCCTTCCGCAACCGGGCGGGCGACGTGATCGTGACGGTCTGGTCGAAGCAGCCCTATACGCAGGAGTTCAACAGCCGGGTGCTCTCTTTCCGGCTCGACGGCTGCGGCGCAATCGAAGGAGTGATTGCGCAGGATGCGATCACCGGAATCAATTACGATATCCCATGGAAAAACGAAGCGGGAGTCTTCTCGGTCGACGGGCTGGTCCTTCGGCAGAATCCGCTCTATCTCAGGTTGGTGAAGAAGAAATGAATGACATGTTTTCCTCCCGGTTCGCTCTCTGTGTCGTCGGCGGGGGCGTGGCCGGGATGGCGCTGGCGCTCTCCTGCGCCCGCGCCGGACACAAGGTCGCGTTGATGCATGATCGCCCCGTTCCCGGCGGAAACGCCTCCGGCGAATGCCGGGTGCAGATCGCCGGAGCCGACCGGCTGGGGCGCATCCCGAACCTGCGCGAAACCGGAATCCTCGAAGAGCTGCGGCTGGAGAATTGCCGGATCAACCCCGAAATGAGCTACTCCGTCTGGGACACCGTCCTCTGGGGCGCCCTTGAACGCGAGCCGAATCTCGACGTTTTTTACAACTGCTCCTGCTGCGGGGCGGAGATGGAGGGCGACCGGGTCCGGGCGGTTTCCGGCTGGCAGACCACCACCCAGAAACGAATCCGCATCGAGGCGGAACTGTTCGCCGACTGCTCCGGCGACGCGGTGCTCGCGCCGCTCACCGGGGCGGAATTCCGGGTGGGCCGCGAGGCGCGCGCCGAATTCGGCGAATCCATCGCCCCCCTGGCCACCGACCGCAAGACCATGGGGATGAGCTGCATCTTCCAGACCCGCCGCTGCGAGACGCCGCAGCCGTTTCTCCGGCCGGACTGGGCGCATGTCTATCCGACCGACTTCGATTTGCCGCAGGGGGCGGAGGGGCACCGCAACCTGCTCGAGGGCTATTGGTGGGTCGAACTCGGCGGCGAGGACGATTCCATCGCCGACACCGAGAAACTCCGCCCGGAACTCCTGAAAATCCTGTTCGGCGTCTGGGACCATATCAAAAACCGCGGCGAACACGGCGCGGAGCACCTGACGCTCGACTGGATTCAGTTCCTTCCCTCCAAACGCGAGAGCCGCCGTTACGTCGGCGACCACATCCTCACCCAGTGCGACATCGAGTCGGGGAACGGCTTTGCCGACGTCGTCGCCTACGGCGGCTGGACGATGGATGACCACAATCCGGCCGGATTCCGTTCGGTCAACTGCAACGCGCCGATCAACATCCACCACCCCGCGCCGTCGCCTTACGGAATCCCCTACCGGTGCCTCTATTCGCGGAACGTCGCAAATCTCTTCATCGGAGGCCGTTGCGCCAGCGTGACCCATGCGGCCCTAAGTTCGACCCGGGTGATCGGGACCTGTGCGGTGATGGGGCAGGCGGCGGGCGTCGCCGCCGCAATTGCGCTGGAGCAGGGGATTTCGCCGCGCGAAGTCGGCATTCGTCACCTCGACGAACTCCAGCAGCGGCTGCTGCGGGAGGACTGTTATCTGCCCGGCGTCCGGATGAAGCTCCCGGAATTCGAGTACGCCCGTGTTTCGGGGGAGGGGACGGAACCGCTGCTCGACGGCGAAACCCGCCCGATCGGCACCGAACCGCACTGCTGGCGGACGGCTCCGGGCGGAGTCTTGACCGTCGAGTGGCCGGAGCCCCGCCGGATCGAAACCGTCGGCGTCATCTTCGAAAGCGGGCTCTGGCGCTGCATTGCCCTGGTCCCCGGCAATTCCGATTGTCGCCGGGTGCCGCCGGAACTGCCGAAGGCGTTCACGCTGGAGCTCAAAATCGACGGCGTCTGGCGGAAGGTCCGGGAGGAAACCGACAACTTCCGGCGCTTCGTCCGCATTCCGGCCGGAGTGGTTGCCGAAGGCGCCCGCCTGCGCCTGACGGAAAGTCACGGCGCTTCGGAGATGGGCGTTCACTCCCTGTTCTTCTGAAACTCCCCGTTCTCCTCATCCACCGGGGAGTGAAATTTCGCGGTGTAGGTTCCGGTTTTCTGCCGCGTCCGCTCGATGCGGCGGAATTCGGACGGAGTGCAGTTGAGATGATTCCGGAAGACCCGGATGAAGTAGTTGACATCGCCGTAACCGCAGCGTTCGGCGATTTCCCCCACCGTCAGGTAGGAGTTGCGCAGCTGTTGCGCCGCCGCGTTGAGGCGGATGCGGGTTAGGTGCTGTACTGGGCTCAGGTTCAATGACTTCCGGAACAGCGCGCAGAGGTATCCGCCGCTCACCGCGCACTGTCGGGCGACCTCGTCGATGTTGATGTTCCGGTCGTAGTGATTGTCCATATACATCAGGGCCTTGGCCAGCACCGGGTGGATTTCGTCGCTTCCGTCCGGCGGCGCGGCGATTCCGATCAGCCGCGAAAGCAGGGCGTATAAGATCCCCTTCGTCATTTCGGCGCTGGCCGGAGTGACGTTTTCGTTCATCGCGCAGATGTCGTTCATCCAGCGCTCGGTCAGGGCGTCGTGCTCCACGTCGATGATCCGGGGCGGATATTCGAACGACTCCAACCCCGAGGAGAAGGTGACGAACATGGTCTCGGTTTCCTGGAGGTTCTCCTGGCTGTGCGGCATCCCCGGCGGAACGACGAGAATGCTCCCGGGACGGCCGGGCAGCACCAGACCCCCTTCCAGATGGTTCAGGCACTCCCCGTTGATGAAATAGATCAATTCGCATCCGGGGTGGTGGTGCGTCACAATCCGCCGCCGCCGCGAAAAGCGGCCGCAATGGTAGAAAATCAGCCTGTCCCATTCGGGATTCTGGTTGTTCGAAATGACTTCCATTTTGTCTCGATATGAAAAAAATGCTACTTTCTTCGAAATAAGTGCTACGGGTCTCTATTGTCATTGATTGCACAATAGGATATAATTATAGCAGAATATCGGAGCGATTGCAATTGATCCGCATGAGAAATGCACCGTAAAATGAAATTTCATGAAAGGACCGTATCATGAGTGCCAGGAAAACATCGTTCACGCTGATAGAACTGCTTGTGGTAATAGCCATCATCGCCATTCTGGCTTCGATGCTGCTTCCGGCGCTGACCCGGGCCAGAAGCACGGCCAAACGGACCAAGTGCCTTTCCGCGGAGAAACAGCTCGGGGTTGTCTTCATGACCTATTCCGACGATTCCCGGGGATTCCTGATCCGGATCAACGGGGTGGACGCCGGAACCTCGATTCCGTGGCCGGAAATCCTGAGGCGGAACGGCTATCTCGCCGGGTTCGAACTGCTGCAGTGCCCGGCCATGCCGGTGAAGTTCACCGATCCGCTTTATGTGCATTACGGAATCAATGAATTGATCGGCCGCCCCAACTCCTCGTGGTTCACCAATGTCGATTCTCCCGGATTCGGCAGCTCGCACAGCCCGAACATCAAACTGACGGAACTCAAAAGGCCGTCGGAGACGGTTATGGCGGTCGATACCCAGCGGGTTCTGAACGGCGGTTTCTCCGACAACGGATTTTATTACGTGTACGCCGGATACGACATGACCAACAATTCTCCCTTAGTGAGCGGACGGCACGAGAGAACGGCCAATCTGCTGTGGGTCGACGGGCATGCCACATCTCTTGCGGCCCGGTCGGGAGTGATCCCCAATTTCTACACCGCCGACCTGCTTTACCATCGCTACAACCAGCCGAACAAATGGGATATGCGCTGAAATCCGCCGCGAAAAACATCTGAATCCGGAGCCTGTTTATGAGAGCCTTGCTGTGTGCCGCGCTGGCGGCTGTCTTCACCTTCTGCGCCTGCGCCGATTCCGTCCGCGAAACCCTCTGCCTCGACGGCGACTGGCAGAATGCCGCCGCCGCCGTTCCGGACCGGAGGCCCGAACATTGGAAGGCGGTGAAGGTTCCTGATTTGCGTATGGACCGGCGGACATCTCCGGCGGAGTGGTACGAGAGGGACTTTTCCCTGAAATCGATCGATCCCGCCCGGCGTTACCTGCTGCGTTTCGAGCAGGTCAACCATTTGAGCCATATCGTTTTAAACGGACACCCGGTGCTGACGCACCTCGGCGGCTATATTCCGTTTGACGCGGATGTGACCGCGTATGTGAAGCCCGGCGTCAATCACCTTCTCGTCGTGGCGGAGAACGTACAGGCGCTCGACATGAAGCAGGTCCGGGAAAACGCCTCCCTTCCGCCGGAATTGCGTTCCGATATCACGCTGGCGGTGGATATTCCCGAGCGGGAACGGTGTGTTCCGGTTTCGCCGCAGGGAAACAGGATGAGCAACTGGGGGATCCTCGGACACGTCGCCCTGGAAATCGTTCCAGACGTGCGGATCGACGACTGTTTCGTCAAACCCGATGTGCGGCGGGGGACGGTCGGGGTGGAACTCGAGCTGGTCAACGCCGGTTCCCGCGCCTTCAGGGGCGCCGTCGGCGGCGAAATTCCGCTCGAAGACGGCAAACGCATCATCCTGCCGCAGAAGCCGGTCCGGCTGGAGCCGGGCGAACGCGGGCTTGTCACCTTCGAAGACCTTCCCGCCGCCGGCCTGAAACTCTGGTGGCCGCGCACCTTCCGCCCGGCGGAGCTCGGCGATGCGCCGCCCGCGCTTTACCGGGCTGAAATCCGGCTGGATGATGCGGCGGGAACTCTGCGGGACCATATCTCGCAGCGGTTCGGCTACCGCCAGCTCTGGACCGAGGGAGAACGGTTCGTATTCAACGGGCTGCCGATCCGGCTGATGGGGACCAGCGCCCACTTCGGCGAGGGCGGAATGGACCCGGCGGCGTTTTACGACAAGGTGGAGGCGAGCGGCGCGAACATTGTCCGGCTTCACCTCCAGCCCCGGAGCCGGGACTGGTACGACCTTGCCGACGAACGCGGCGTTCTGATGGTCGGCGAAACCGCCGTCGGCCTGCCCAACGGCGTCCGCTCGAACAATCCGGTCTTCTGGAAAAACTGCGCCGTCCACATCGAACGGTTTCTCAAGGCGCGGCGCAACAACCCCTCGGTCGTGATGTGGAGCATCGAGAACGAGATGGGGCTGAACGGCAACGGCAAAGTCACCGACGCCGAAGTGAGAAAACTTTACGAACATGCGCTGACGTTCGACCGGACCCGCCCGATCGAAGCGGAAGGCGACACCGATATGGATGTCATGCCGGTCGTCAACGTCCACTGCTGGTGGGATTACGACAAAGCGATGTTTCCTGAGAACTTCTACTGGCGGGAGCGCGGCCGCTGTTTTCCGAACTACCGCACTTTCAAGGACGTTCCCTATTTCGGCAAGCCGCTCTATGTCGGCGAATTCTCCACCGAATGGTCCGACGGCCCGGAGGATTACCGAGGCGAACCGGCCATCGTCATGGGGGAAGCCGCCTATGCGGCGGCCCGCGACGACCGCTTCAAACTGCGCGGGGAGATCACCCGGAGGCAGATCGAAGCCTTCCGCCAGCAGGACATCGCCGGCATGGCCCCCTTCACCATGTTTGAAACCCGGACCGTCATCCCCGGCCCCTATTCGGAACAGCAGAAAAAAGGATTCCGCCCCGTGGCGCTCCTGATGCGGGAGAGCGGCGGCCGTTTTTACAGCGGCAGCCGGGTGACGCGGACACTGAGCATTCTCAACGATTCGGCGGATTCCCGCTCGCTGCATCTGGCGTGGAAAGCGGCTGCCGCCGACGGGAAGACCGTCGCTTCCGGCGACGAGCCCGCCGAACTGGCTCCCGGTAAACGCAAAACCGTGAAGATTGCCTTTCCGGCTCCGGCGACCGGGCGGAAAGAGAAGCTCGCGTTCACGGCGTTCCTGAAGGACAGGGAAGGGCGCATGGTCGATTCGGTCAAGGCGGATTACGCTGTTTTTTCCGCGACGCCGCCCCGGGTCGACGCCCGGGGGACGCGGCTTCTCTGCTTCGGCGCGGATTCCGGAACCATGAACGCGGTTCGCGCCGTGTACCGCGATGTGGTTCCCGTCTCCTCCATCCCGGCGTTTTCCGGGAAGGAGCGTCTGCTTCTGGTCGCTCCGGACGCGATGCGGCAGATGAAGGATTCCGAGCGGGAGAAGCTGTGGCGCTTCGTCCGTGACGGCGGCGTCGCCGTGATTCTCTGGCAACCCGCCGGAGTCTTGCCCGGACTCGCCGACGGACCGGCCAAGCCGCATTCCATCAACTTCGTCAACCTGCCCGGCCACCCGGTCTGGAGTTATGACTTCCCGCTGACCGACGGCGATTTGCGCTGGTGGAACGGGGGGCCGACGGCGGAGCGCATGTTCCGCAAACCGGCGGCCGGAGACTGCCGCATCCTGACCGGCGGCGGATTCGACTTGGAGTGCACTTCCCTGGTTGAATTCCGGGAAGGGAAGGGCATGTGGCTGGCCTGCTCGCTCCCGCTGGTCTCCCGGTTCGGCCTAGAACCGGTGGCCCGCGAACTGCTCTATCGCCTGCTGCGGTACGGTGCGGAATATGCTCCGGGCGATTCTCCGCGGGTTGACGCCGCCGTCTTCGGCGACGTCTCTTCTCTGGCGTCCGCCCTCGAAGGGCGCGAGTATCGGACGCTCGACGCCGCCGGGCTTTCGGTCGGGCATCTTCCGGGGCTGGTCATCACCACCGGCAAGGCGCTGGCCGAGGCATCTCCGGCGGAAAGGGCAGGCTTGTCCCGCTTCGTTGCAGGAGGCGGAACCGTCTACCTGTGCGGCCTTTCCGCATCGGATTCCGGGGCGATCTTGGATTTCCTGCCCCGGGGCGAACGTCGGGAGTTCAACGGAATCCAGGTGCAGGTCAAGGGGAAGCCGGAACTGTTCCGTGGGTTGACCGCCGCCGATTTTTATTGGTGCTCCGATTATCACCGGGTCAAAAACACGTCGCGGCGGATCGGCAAGGCGCAGGTCGAATTCAAGGGCGGCGAAGCCCTGACGGAGCCCGCGTTGTTTTCGGTCATTCCGCGCGGAAAGGGGAGGGTGATCGTCGATTTGATCGACTGGCCCGGAACCGATTCCGAAAAAGCCCGGCGGATCGGCAATACCCTGCTCAACAATCTGGGCATTCCCCGCAAGCGGACTTCCAACCGGGAGATCGCCGTCGATTACCGGTTCGTCGACCTCGACCCCTACGTCAACCGGACGTTCCGGGACCGGAAAAGCGGCGACGGCGACAACGGCTGGACCGATCAGGGGGAGAACGATCTCCGCAACTTTCCCGCCGGCGAACAGACATTCAACGGGATTCCGTTCCGGATTTCCGCCGGAAACGGCGGGATGGCCGCAATGGTCAGCGCCGACCCGAAACCCGTCCCCGGCCTGCCCGGTGAGATCGGCCCGATTCCGGCCAGGTTCCGGGCGGACCGCCTCTATTTTCTTCATGGCGCGGCATGGGCGCACGGCGACGGCGGCTGGGAGTACATGATCCACTATGACGGCGGAACTTCCGCCGTCGTCAAGGTGAAAAACAACGTTCAGGTCGCGGATTGGTGGAGCGATTCGACCGTTCTGCCCGGAGCGCGGATCGCCTGGAGCGGCAGCAATCCGGTTCATCCGGTTTCGATTTACATGCAGGAATGGAGCAATCCATATCCGGCACGGGAGATTCGCTCGATTCGCATTCGCGGCGGTTCTCCGGTCGCCTTTGTTTTGGCCGTTACCGGCGTAAAAGAAAAATGAAAGAAGAAGATTGCAGTATGCCGAAAGAGATCATTGTTTTTGATACCGATATCGATACCGACTGCGACGATGCGGGGGCGTTGGCCGTCCTTCACGCTTTGGCCGACCGGGGCTGCGCTGAAATCGCCGGGGTTGTCTGCGATGTCGGCAACCCGTGGACCGCCGCCTGCGCCGCAGCGGTCAACCGCGCCTGCGGCCGCCCGGAAATCCCGGTCGGCGTCATCTCCCGGCCGTATGAAGAGAATGCCCGGTATTATGCCCATTACCGCCGAGCCGCCGCCGACGGCGTCATCTATAACGAGGCGGTGGCTCGAATGTCGGGTGTGATTCCGGGACAGGGATTTGCTCCTTCTGACGGCGTGGCGCTCTACCGCCGGATTCTCGCCGCGGCGGAAGATCGCAGCATCACCGTCTGCGCCGTCGGACTGCTCACGGTTCTGGCCGACTTGCTCCGTTCCGGCCCCTGTGAGCATTCTCCGCTCTCCGGGCGCGAACTGGTTTCGCGTAAAGTGAAACGGCTGGTCACCATGGCCGAAGCCGCGTTTCCGGAAGGCCGCGATTGTTTCAACTGGGAGATGGACAGGGAATCCGCCGCCGCCGTGCTCAATTCCTGGCCATCCCGGCTGACCGTCAATGCGATCGGGCGTCAGGTCCTCACCGGCGGCCGGCTTCCCGGCTGTCTGCCGGAAGGGAATCCGATGGCGATGGCTTACCGGATTTTCGGGCGGAACAATCCGGAATTCCGCCGCCCCAGCTGGGATCAGATCACCGTCCTTGCCGCCGCGAACGCCCGCCCGGACCTGCTCGGCGTTTCTCCGGGCGGAACCCTCGTTTACGACGCAGCTTCCGGCGGTCACCGCTGGTCCGGCGAATTTGCCGGGAACGCCGATTACGTCATCTTGTCCGCTTCTCTGGAACAACTGGCCGAATCGATCGAAGACTTGATGCTTGCGCCGTTTCTGCCGCCGGTTCCGGCGGAATGAAAAAACGCTCCGGAGATCAATCTCCGGAGCGTCTTTTTCGGGACCTGAACGGTCGGATTAGAAGCGACGGCCGCCGCCGAATCCACCGCCGAAGCCGCCACGGCTGCCGCCATCACGGCCGCCGCCGAATCCGCCTTCGCGACGGGGACGCTCTTCGCGGGGACGGG
>CAYSZM010000146.1:0-8561 GCA_964435365.1 uncultured Victivallis sp.
TTCGCCTCGGTCGAAGAGTTCGCCGAGAAGGTCCGCAGCGGCAAGATCACCGGCGAAACCGGCCGCAAGTTCGACGCGGTGGCGGTCAACGGCATCGGCGGCTCGGCGCTCGGCCCGCAGCTGATGCAGTTCGCCATCAACGGACCGTACTGGAACGAGAAGACCGACGCGGCGCGCGGCGGCTACCTCAAGCTCTACTTCCTCGACAACACCGATTCGGCCGAATTCTCCGACCTCGCCGAGGTGATGGACCCGGAGACGACGCTGCACCTGGTCATCAGCAAATCCGGCGGCACCCAGGAGACCAAGAACAACATGATCGCGATGGAAGAGCTCTACGCCGCGCGCAAGCTCTCCTTCCCGAAACACGCCGCCGCGATCACCATGAAGGGCAGCGAGCTCGACAAGCACTCCCGCGGCAACAACTGGCTGGCGGTCTTCGAGATGGCCGAATCGATCGGCGGACGCACCAGCGAAACCAGCATCGTCGGCCACCTTCCGGCGGCGCTGACCGGGATCAACTTCCGCCGCTTCCTCGAAGGCGCCTGCCGCATGGACGCGTGGACCCGCGCCGCCGACCCGAAGAAGAACCCGGCGATGATGCTGGCCGCGATGTGGTACATCGCCGGCGAGGGCAAAGGCAACCGCAACATGGTGATCGTGCCCTACTCCGACCGGCTGATCCTGCTGTCGCGCTACATGCAGCAGCTGGTGATGGAGAGCCTCGGCAAGGAGCTCGACCTCGACGGCCGCGTGGTCCATCAGGGGCTCAACGTCTTCGGCAACAAGGGCGGCACCGACGCGCACGCCTTCATCCAGCAGCTCAACGACGGCCGCGACGACTTCTTCGCGACCTTCATCGAAGTCTTGAAGGACGCGGAAAAGCTGCCGATCACCGATTCGACCGACATGGGAACCTACCTCCACGGCTTCCTCGAAGGGCTTTCGGCGGCGCTGCGCGGCAAGGGCCGTCAGGTGATTTCGATCCGGATTCCGCAGATTTGCGAGGCCGAACTCGGCATGCTGATCGCGCTGTACGAGCGCGCGGTGGCGATCTACGCGGAATTCGTCAACATCAACGCCTTCCACCAGCCCGGCGTGCAGAATTACAAGCTGGCGGCGAAGGGCGTGTTAACGCTCCGCGAAAAAGTGATCGCCAAGCTCTCCGAGCTCGGTGAAGTCAAGGGCACGGCGGTCGAAATCGCGGAAAAGATCGGCTGCGCCGACGACGCGGTGGAAATCGGCGGGCTGCTCGACAAAGCGGCGGCCAACTGCCCCTGCGTCTCCCGCGAGTTCTGCAAGAAATCGAACCAGTGGGTTTATTCCGTCAAGTAATTCAATACCAAAGGAGGCCTTCAGGTGGTCCGTTTCAAAGCGAAAGAAGTGAGCGGTCTTCTGAGGGCCTCCCAGAATATCTGGATATTGCTGGTTCTGGGGCTTCTGCTGAACATGTTTCTGCGGAACAGCCTGCCTGCGATCGCGATGTCGATTCTGCTGGTGGCTCTCCTGATCCCGCCGGCGGCGGCAATCTGGGTGCTTGCCCGGAAACTGCGTTTGCGGGCGGCCTGGTGGTGGGGCGTCGTCGGCCTGGTTCCGATCGTCAATTGGGGGATCGCCGTCGTTCTCCACGGCCGGGTGTGGCGGGTGCTCCGCGCATTCGGAATCTCCCGGATGGAGATGCGTCCGGGAGTCCGGACGAAACTTCTCGGCGAGGAATCGCCCGAGGAGGAGCGCGAAGTCAAAATGGGCTTCTCCTGGCTCGGGCTGCTGTTTTTTCTCCTCTTCCTCGTTCTGGCCGCCGGCCTTAACATCTCCGCTTTCACCGTTGCCGGGCAGCAATCGCAGATCAAAGCGGGGCTGAAAGCCTTCGACTTGCAATACTATGAAACCGCGGCCCGGAAACTGGGCCCGGTCGCCGCAGTGGGCGGCCACGAGGTTCGCGCCCGTCTCGGTTTCTCGTTGCTGCATACGTCGAAACCCGGTTCTCCAGAGAGAAAGCGCGCGGTGAAACTGCTTGCGCAGGAGGCCGACCATGACCCGGTCGCCGCACTGGGCCTCGGGCAGGTGTATCTGAACGGCATGGAAATCGACCGGGACCCCCGGCTCGCCGAACGGTATCTCCGGAAAGCCGTCAATGCAGGCCTTCCGCTTGCCTGCAACGAACTGGGAACCTTGTATTTCGGCGGAAACGGAGTCCCGCGGAATCACAAACAGGCGTTCGAACTGTTTCAGCGCGGCGCGGATGGCGGTGTCGGGATGGCCATGCTCAACCTGGGCAATTGCTATGCGAAAGGGTTCGGTGTCGCCCGCGATCCTGCCCGCGCGCTGGAATATTATCGCCGCGCGGAAGCGAAAAAAGCAAAGATGGTCAAGGGATTTATCGCTCAGGCGCTGTTTGATGGGCTTGGTTGCGAAAAAAACGTTGCGGAAGCCTTCCGGCTGGCCAATGCCGCCGCCGAGGAAAACGATCCCATCGCCTGCAATCTTCTCGGAGTCATTTATTGGGAAGGCGCGGAAGGAATTCCGCCCGACGTGAAGTTGGCGGAACA
This sequence comes from uncultured Victivallis sp., assembly GCA_964435365.1. Classification (GTDB taxonomy): domain Bacteria; phylum Verrucomicrobiota; class Lentisphaeria; order Victivallales; family Victivallaceae; genus Victivallis. The sequence continues at coordinate 2,550 of CAYSZM010000146.1, forward strand.
ATACTTGCGCCGCGCAGTGCAGGGAAACGTTCCGATGGCCGGTTCCAACCTGGGTTTTCTGTTGCTCAACAGTTCTCCTCCGCGCACGGAAGAAGGTCTGCGTCTGCTTCATGATGCATATGACCGGTACCGGGACCCGAACGCCGCCCTCTATCTCGGTCCGCTGTATATGGAGGGGAAAGGCGTGGAACGCAACCCGGCGAAGGGGGAGGAGTTGTACCGGCAGGCGGCCGATTTCGGACTTTCCGCCGCCAATTGGAATCTTGCCCAGCTCGAAATCGGCCGGAATCATCTTGACGAGGGCGTCCGGCGTCTGAAACTGGCCGCGGAGCAGGGATATCCGGAGGCGATCAACCTGCTAGGGTACTATTTCATGCATGGCACCGGCGTTTCCCGGGACCCTGCCAAGGGGCTGGAGCTTTATTTGAAAGCGGCGAATCTCGGCTTGCCCGCCGGCATGAGCAATGTCGGAATCACCCTCCTCGATGTTCCGGGACGCGAGGCCGAGGGAATCGCCTGGCTGAAAAAGGCCGCGGAAGAGGGAGAACCCAACGCGATGAATCAGTTGGCTGTCATTTACGCCGACGGACAATACGGCACGCCGCCCGACCTGGAAAAGGCGGTGTCGCTCTGCCGGCAAGCCCTGCGGCTCGGACTGCCGTCCGCGGCACACTACCTCTCCGGATATCTGACGAGGCAGGGGAAAGACGGCGAGGCGCTGGAAGCGCTCAAAAACGGCGCCGCCCGGAACGATCCGCACTGCCTTAACGCCCTCGGACAGTGTTATGAGACCGGAACCGGCGTACCGAAAGATCCGCAAAAAGGGCTGGAGTGCTATCTCAAGGCGGCAAAGCAGGAGTTGCCTGCCGCGATGTACAACGCCGGACTCGCATTGCTGGATCAGGGGCTTCCCGATTCACGGAAGGAAGGCATGGTCTGGCTGGAAAAGGCGGCGGCGCAGGGGGTCCCTATTGCGCTGAATCAGCTCGGCCTCATCTATGCCGAAGGGCGTTACGGCATGAAAACGGCTCCGGATAAGGCCGAAGCGTTTTACCGGAAAGCCCTCGACGCAGGCAGCCAGATCGCGGCATACAATCTTTATTCCCTCTTGTGCCAGCAGGGGAAAACGGAGGATGCCGTCCGCGCACTGGAGCTCGGCGCGCAACAGAATCAGCCGATTTGCCTGAACGCCCTCGGCGTTGCGTATGAAAGCGGCCGTGGAGTAACGAAGAATTTGCAGAAAATGCTGGAATATTACCTCAAAGCGGCCGAACTCGGCCTGCCTGTCGCGATGTACAACGCCGGAGTTTCTCTGCTCAATCTTCCGGGGCGGGAAGCGGAGGGGGTCGCCTGGCTGGAAAAGGCGGCGGAGCAGAAACAGGAGGACGCCGCCAATCGCCTGGGACTTATTTACGCGAACGGCGAGTTCGGGAAAACCGCCGATGCGGCAAAAGCCGAAGCGTATTACCGGGAAGCCCTTCGCCTCGGAGCCCCGATTGCCGCATACAATCTGGCGTATCAGTTTTTTTCGCAGAAAAAGTATCCCGAGGCGGTTCGCTCTCTGGAACTTGGGTCGGAACAGGGAGAGCCGAACTGTCAGAATTTGCTGGGGGTGTGGTATCGGGACGGAACGCGCCTGTCGAAAGATCCGCAAAAAGCGCTGGAATTGTTCCGTCATGCGGCCGATGCGGGCCTGCCGGAAGCGATGCGGAATGCCGCCGGGATGTTGCTGGCGACCGAAAACAGCAAGGCAGAAGGGGTGAAGTATCTCGAGAATGCCGCCGCGCAGAATGACCCCGAGGCGTTGGACTGGCTGGGATATTGCTGCCAACTCGGCGAGGGCGTCCCGAAAGACATGGCCAGGGCGGAAGGATATTACCGTCGGTCGATCGCCCTGGGGTACCTCGAGGCATTTTGCGACCTCGGGTTGCTGCTGGAAGAAAAGAGCGGCCCCGGCGACCGGGCGGAGGCGGAGAAACTTTACCGGGAGGCCGCGGAGAAGGACTATGCCCCCGCCCAATACCAACTGGCTGTCCTGCTGGGGGAAAAGCGCATCGAAAGCCGCCGCTGGCTGGAACGGGCCGCGGGACAGGGGAATATCCGCGCCCTGAACCGTCTCGGCTCCATCTACTGCCAGGGGACCGGGGTGAAGGTCGATTACGAACTGTCGCGAAAATACTTCATCCGGGCGGCGGAATTGGGCAGCGTGGAGGCGCTTTCCTGCCTCGGTTACCTTGCCCAGCAATATGAGAACAAACCGGATGAGGCGGTTGGCTGGTTCCGCCGCGCCGCCGAAGCGGGCGATACGGACGCCATGGTGCAGATGGCCGCCTTCTGCCGGGACGGGAAGGCCGACGAGCCGAGAAACCTGGAGAAAGCGTTTGAATGGGCCGAACAGGCGTTGAAGGGCGGCAACCCCGACGCGTACTACTTTCTCGGCCAATTCTATGAGTATGGAATCGGCGTCAAGCAGGATCTGAACAAGGCGCTCGAATTCTATCGTCTCTCAAAGAAGGAAGGCGACAAAGACGCGGAAAAGAAAGTCCGTGAACTCGAACGGCGGCTCAAATAGCGTGAAACCGGCTCCGCCGGTTCCCGGACCTGCACCGTCAAATCATTTTTTATGCGGAGGACTGTTCTGTTGATCTGTTTCAAAGCGAAAGAGTTGAATGGACTTCGTACTGCTCTTCGGCATGCGTGGATGGCGGAGGTTCCGCCATTCCTTCTCTGGCTCGGCACTTTGGCGGACGCTTCGACGGCGGCGCTTGCCGGACTCGGGCTTGTGATTCAGGCCGCACTCGTCTGGAATCTCGCCCGCCGTCTGCGGATGGATTCCGCCCCGGTCCTCGGTGCTGCGGCGCTGATTCCCGGCGTCAATGCGGGCGTCATCGTCTTGCTGACCCTCCGCGTGTCGCGGGTGCGGAAGAGCTTCGGGGTTGCCGGAGATTCGGATTTGGAGGAGGAGCGCGAAGTCGATCTCTCGCTCTCCCGACCGGAAATCGCGATTCTCTGTGCCCTCTTTCTTTTCTTCTGTGCGAATTATGCGTTATCCGCCGCTCAACAAATGCGCCGGGAGGGATTGCGCGCATTTGAGCGCGGCGATTATCAGACCGCCCGGACGAAGCTCAAATGGCTGTTTTTCTGCGACGACCCGGCCGTTCGCGCCCGCCGGGCATTCTGTGCGTTCAATAACGCATCGAATCCCGCCGAAGCGACGCGCGCGGCGGAGAGATTGCGCTCCCTCGCGGACAACGATCCGGTCGCGGCATGGGGGCTGGGGCTTGCCTGCCTGACCGGACGGGGAACTCCGCTGGATAAGGCGCAGGCCCGGCGCTGTTTCGAACAGGCCGCCGAACAGGATTTCGCGCCCGCGGCAACCCATCTCGGACTGATGCTTCTGGACATCCCCGGGCGGGAGGCGGAGGGAGTGGAGTGGCTGAAAAAGGCGGCCGGGCAAAAATATCCCGCCGCCTGGAACTATCTCGGACTCTGTTATGAGAATGGAACCGGCGCCGCCAGGGATGTGCGGGAAGCCGTGCACTGTTATGGGACGGCGATTTTTCTCGGCGATCAGAACGCCGTATTCAACATGGCCGGGCTGTTGGATTCCAGGCTGTCAGGGAATGAACCGAATGTCGCCGCGTTTTTCCGCCGGGCGGCGAAAGCGGGAAATCCGGCCGCTATGGCGGTATTTTCTGCGATTTGCTGGAACGGGCGCGGGATGCCCAAAGACCCCGACCTGGCCTTGCAGTGGGCGCGAAAAGCGGCGGACGCGGGGCACCCCGGCGGTTATTATCTCCTCGGCCGGTTTTATGAAGAAGGCGGCGGCAGCCTCAAGCCGGACCATGCCGAAGCGGCGAAATGGTTCCGCAAAGCGAAGGAGGCCGGGGTCGAAGACCTCGACCGGAAAATTTTGGAAATGGATGGGGCTGCATCCGGGAATCCGTCGGAATTAAGCTCAGAAAAAGAGAATGGCGGAAATAAGACGGGGAAGTAACGGAGGCGTCCGGAGGACTGTATCCCTCTGTGAACCGGCCATGCTTCCCCGGTCGGGGCGCCTTTACCGGAAGTCGCAGTCGGCGAGGTGGTCGTTGACGTAACCGACCGCCTGCAGATGGGCGTAGCAGATCGTCGTCCCGAAGAATTTGAAGCCGCGTTTCTTCATGTCCTTGCTGATCGCGTCCGAGAGCGGGGTCGAGGCGGGCACTTCGCTTAAGTCTTTCCGGCGGTTGTCCACCGGCTTTCCGTCCGGCAGAAAGGTCTTGAGGTAATTGCAGAAACTGCCGAATTCGCGCTGGATTTCCAGGTACAGTTTCGCATTCGAGATCGCGGCGCGGATCTTCGCCCGGTTGCGGATGATTCCCGCGTCCCCGAGCAGCCGCTCGACATCCGCCTCGGTGAATTCCGCCACTTTTTCCGGGTCGAATCCGGCGAACGCTTTCCGGTAATTTTCGCGGCGGCGGAGGATGGTGATCCAGCTCAAACCGGCCTGCGCCGACTCCAGCGTCAGAAATTCGAACATGACCCTGTCGTCCGTCACCTCATGTCCCCACTCCTCATCATGGTAACGCTCATAAAGCGGGTCGCCTACGCACCAGTCGCAACGCTTCGTCATCTCTTATCGCCCTTTCGTTTTTGCATACTATGGCCCGTCGAAGCCGAAAAAGCAAGCCGTTTTCAGAAAGAGTTCGAGCTTGAAAAACCGCCGCGAAGCTGTATGGTAAGTACACAGTCAAGAAAAGGAGGCTATCGCGGCCATGTTCCGGAAACGCAAATGGATTTTCGCCGTTCTCGTCGTCGTTCTCGTCGTCGTCGGCGCCGCTTGGTGGACCGCCTCCGAACGCGAACACGAAGAACCCGGCGTTCTCACCCTCTACGGAAATATCGACGTCCGGCAGGTCAACCTCAGCTTCCGGGTCGGCGGCCGCATCGCGTCGCTCTCCGTCGATGAAGGCGACCGCGTCAAAACCGGCCAGACCCTCGCCGCCCTCGACGACGCCACCTTCATCGCCGCCCTCAAAGGCGCGGAAGCCCAACAGGCCAAAGCCAAAGCCCAGCTTGAGAAGATGGAGAACGGCACCCGTCCCGAACAGATCGAACAGGCCGCCGCCGCCGTCCGCATGTTCCAGGCGATGGAACGCAACGCCATCGCCGAGCACAAGCGCAACACCGAGCTCATCGCCACCGACGCCGTCGCCAAAAAGGATTTCGACACCACGCTTGCCAAACAGGAAGAGACCCGTGCCCAGGTGGAGCTCGCCTCCGCCAAGCTCAAGGAGCTTCAGGACGGCCCCCGGAAAGAAGATATCGCCGCCGCCCGCGCCGACCTCAAAGCCGCCGAAGCCGACGTCCTCGCCCGGCAAACCGATCTGGCCGACGCCGTCCTCCACGCTCCCAGCGACGGAATCATCCAGACCCGGGTCCACGAACTCGGCGCCGTGGTCGCCGCCGGAACTGTGGTCTTCACCCTCACCCTCGACCGTCCGGTCTGGGTCCGCGCCTATGTTTCCGAACCCGACCTCGGCAAGATCCGCCCCGGTATGAAAGTGACCGTTCGCAACGATTCCGAAGCGAAAGAGTACGAAGGCCGCATCGGCTTCATCTCCCCCGCCGCCGAATTCACCCCGAAAAGCGTCGAAACCGCCACCCTCCGCACCGATCTGGTTTACCGGTTGCGCATCGTCGTCGACAACCCCGGCGAAGCTCTTCGTCAGGGCATGCCGGTTACCGTTACCATCCGTCTCTAGCTTTGGGGATCAGAGGGGGCGCTTCGCCCCCCTCCGAACCTCCCCCAGACCGGCAGGGTGCCGGTGCCGGGTACTTGAGATCCGCATCAAATGCTGCGCATTTAATGCTCCGATTAAGAAATTCGGGAGGTAGTGCGAGGTTCCGGAGGGCGCAAAATACCGCTCCGTCGGCACCTCTCGCCCCTTTTTTGGGGCGAGAGGGCACTCCTACGCCTGTTTTGTATGTTATTCCCCGAGCCTTGGTTGATTGCAACTTTCCCTTTGC